>NZ_JBVHOQ010000017.1:29986-167742 GCF_055568375.1 Streptomyces sp. NPDC026062 | reverse complement strand
GAACACCACCCCCCAGGTCATCTCGGACAGGGGGACCAAGTCATGCCGGGCCCGGAGGCCAGCGGCCCCGTTGCGGAGCCGTGGAAAACATAACGTGGATCGCGCCACCCCTGGCAGAGGGCTCGCGGTTCCAAGGGCGCGGGGGCGGGCCCGGGTTGCCCTTGGCCCGGGAGCGTGACGGCGGTGGGTTGTCGTCCGGTGTGTCCGGAGCGTCCTTGCTCATCCTGTGTCTGCCTTCCCCCGAAGTGGTTCATGGTTCAGGAGACATGGTCGGGGCACCGGGGGCGTTTGGACAGAGGAAAGTCGGTCAGGTCAGCACTGCTACGGGGGTGTGGCGCGGGGCTGTGGGCCCCGCCGTCCGGTGGGTGGGACAGGTCCCTTCGCGGCGGATGCCGCGCGCGCTACACAGGACCGCGGGACGGCGAGCGGGCAGCGCGAGCCGATCCGGCCGAAAGGGAGTGCAAGCCATGAGCGGCCTCGAAGAGCGACTGACCCTGCTGGAGCGCAGGGTGCGGCAGTTGGAGGAAGCGGAGACGGCCGGCGGCGCCGCTTCGCGGGATCGTGCGGACGTGCTCGACCGGCTTTACGGACTGCAGACCGCCCTCGATGCCCGCGACTGGGACACGGTCCGGGACACCTTCACCGCTGACGGAACGGGCTACGGAAGGAAGGGGATCGAGGCGATCCTGGCCGTGGTCCAGGGACATCTGGGCGGATGCGGCCCGACTCAGCATCTGCTCGGCAACACGCGCGTGACCGTGGAGGGCGACCGGGCCCGCAGTCTCAGCGCCGCGCGGGTCCACCACACCGGGGCCGGAGTCATGCGGGGCAAGTTCTTCGAGTGCATGGGGGATTACGACGACAACTGGGTGCGCACCGATACCGGCTGGCGGCTGAGCCACCGGAGCTTCGATATGCGGATCCGGCTCGGTGACTACGGGGTCCTCCGGCCCGCCGAGGAGTCGGGCGGGGCGGCGTAGTCCGCGTTCCGTCCGGGCACGCCGTCCGGCCGAGGCCGTCCAGGCGCGCCGACCGGTCGGGGTGCCCGGGCGGGGTGGTCGGGGTGGTTGCGGTACGCCCCCACTGTCTGTTCGGAGCCGCCTCCGTTTCCGCCCTGTCCGGAACCGCCCTCAGCCCCCGGACGGGTGCTCCGGCAGCTTCCGTACGTACCGCACCCCCCGCTTCCCGCTCAGCACCACTTCCTCTCCCGTCGCGACGAACCCCGTCCGCGTCAGGACCGACCGTGACGCGGTGTTGGTGAGGGTGGCCGAGGCGCCGAGCGTCGTCAGGGCGTACGCCGTCGTGCACAGCGTGAAGAGGCCGCGCACCGACTCCGTCGCCAGGCCCCGCCCCGTCTCCTTCCCGGCCAGGCGGAAGCCCAGGTCCGCCGCGCCGTCCGCCACGTCCAGCAGGTTGAACCGGCCCAGGATCTCGTCGCCGTCCTCCGCCACCAGTACGTGGAAGTGGCAGGTGCCGTCCTCCTGTTCGGCGAGCAGGGCCTCGTGGCGGGCGGTGAAGTGGGTGAAGTAGTCGTCTCCGCGGTCCGGTACCGACGCCGCGAAGAAGGACCGGTTCTCCCGCTCGAACGCGAGGAGGGCGGGGGCGTGGTCGCGGCGCAGGCGCTGGAGTACGGGCATGGCGGCAGGGTATGCGGGGGCGCGCCCGAGGTCATCGGGATTTCTGGTGGGGCGGGACCTCGAAGGCCCCGCCCCGGCAGCCGTTCTGCGCTGCGGACCTCGAAGGCCCGCTCCCGGGCCGTTCTACACCGCGGCTCCCCCGTGGCAGTCCCGGTACGACCGCTCCGAGCCGCACCAGCACGCCGCGCTCCTCGCCGGCGGCCACGGGACCGCCCGGCCTCGGGCCGCCAGCGTCGTCGCGTACTGGGGGAGCAGGTCCGGGTCGGACGGGGAGGCGGCCTCGGAGGCGGCGAACGCCTCGTACGACGGGACCGTGCCCGCCACGATGCCGAGGTTCGGGGTCCCCGCCGCGTGCAGGTCGCGCAGGGCCGCCTCCAGGCGGGCCAGGTGGTCCGGGTGCGAGGCGTACTCGCTGCCCAGGCCCGGGTACGCGGTGAGGAGTTCGCGCAGCTCGGGCTCCGGCCAGTGGAGCACCGCCACCGGGAACGGGCGGGACAGGGCCGTGCGGTACGTGCCCAGTTCGGCGCGGAGACGGGTGATCTCGGCCCGGAGCTCGCCCGGGTCGGACGAGCCCAGCGCCCACAGCCGCTTCGGGTCGTGGAGTTCGTCCAGCGGGACGGCCGCGGTGTGGAGGGCGTCGGCCAGTTCGTCCCAGGCGTCGTGCGTGGCGCCCATCAGGCGGCGGACCCGGTGGCGGCCGGTCAGCAGCGACTGTGTGGCGTAGGGGACCTCCTCGCCCGGGGCGATGAGCAGGGTGAGGGCCGCGGAGAAGAAGTCGTGGGCCGACTCCAGCTCGTCGTGGGCCTCCAGGGTCTCGGCCGCGATCTCCCAGGGGGCCGCCTCCTGCGGGCCGGCCGCGCGGATGCCGTCGATGATCGCGCGGGCCTCGGCCTCGTGGCCGTACTCCCACAGGTTGGCGGCGCTGAGCGCCTTCACCAGGTGGGGGTGTTCGGTGTCGGGGGCGCTGAGCAGTTCGTCGTAGAGAGTGGTGGCGCGGGCGCGGTCCCCGGCGAGTTCCAGATGGGCCGCCGCCTGGAGGAGCAGCGGTTCGTGGTCCTCGGGGTACTGCGCCGCGGTGCGCAGCAGGCGCTCGGCTTCGGTGGTGTGGTCGGCAGGCGTGTCGGGGCGCATGAACCACACCGTACTGCCGTACGGGTGCGGGCCGGAGGGGTGTTCCGGCTCGGGAGAGCGGTGGCGGTGGGTGAGACGTGTGACCGCTCTGGAGAGTTGCGGGCCTTGGCTCTATCGTGCGGCCCGTGCGTGAGCGGATACGTGAACGGATACCGGTGGTGGTGCAGCGCGGCGCGCGCGGCAGGCGGCTGGCCGCGCGCGGGCTGTGGACGGGCGCGGAGCTGGTGGTGACGCTCGGTGTCGTCCTGCTGCTGCTCGTCGCCCATCAGCTGTGGTGGACCAACCGGCAGGCCCGTGCCGAGGCCGCCGACACCGTGCACGCCCTCCAGCGGGACTGGGACGCGCCCGGAGTGCCGGATCCGACGGTGGAGGAGACGTCGCCGGAGCCGGTGGGCGGTGACGGCGGCGGCGGCGGTCCCGCCGTGGGGGAGAAGGCCGGTGGTGGCGGAGGAGGGCGTACGGCGTCCGCGTCCGCGCCCCGCAGCTCCCAGGCGTACGCCGTCATCAGCATCCCGCGCATCGGGCTGACCGCCCCCGTCGCCCAGGGCATCAGCAAGCACGGCGTCCTGGACAAGGGGTACGTCGGCCACTACCCGCGCACCGCGCAGCCCGGCGGCTCCGGGAACTTCGCGCTCGCCGGGCACCGCAACACCCATGGCGAGCCCTTCCGCTACATCAACCGTCTGCGGTCCGGCGACCGGATCACCGTCGAGACCCGGGACGCCGTCTACACGTACACCGTCGACAAGACCCTCGCCCGCACCCAGCCGGGCGACAGCGGTGTCATCGCCGCCGTGCCGCGCAGCAACATCAAGCCGTACGTGGGCTACCGGGCGGCCGGGTCCTATCTGACCCTGACGACGTGCACGCCCGAGTTCACCTCCCGGTACCGGCTGGTGGTGTGGGGGAAGCTGACGGGAACGCGGGAGCGGTGACCGCCGCGGGCGGGCGCGGTAGTGGAGGGTGAGGTCGTAAGGTTCTCCGACGTGCTGAGACGACGTCCGCAGTTGTTGTGGTTGCTGGTTCCCTATGTGCTCTACCTGGGGGCGCTGCCGTTCGTGAACCGGGTCCGTCCCATGGTGCTCGGACTGCCGTTCCTCTTCTTCTGGCTCCTCGGGGCGACCCTGCTGACCCCCGTGGCCGTGTGGCTGACCAGGCGGGGTGACCGCCGGTGAACGCCACCGTCGCGACCACCGTCTTCGGGGTCTTCATGGTCGCCACCGTGGCCCTCGGACTGCTCGCCGTGCGCGGCAGACGCGGGGGAGAGGGCGGCGGGCTCGCCGAATGGTCGGTGGGCGGGCGCAGTCTCGGGACGGTCTTCATCTGGGTGCTGATGGCCGGTGAGGGCTACACCAGCTTCAGCTACCTCGGCGCCGCCGGCTGGGGCTACAACTACGGCGCGCCCGTCCTCTACGTCGTCGCGTACATGTCCTGCGGTTACGCCGTCGGCTATGTCGTCGGGCCGATGCTCTGGGCGTACGCCCGTCAGCACGGACTCGTCGGGATCACCGACATGGTGGCGCACCGCTTCGGCCGGCCCTGGCTCGGGGCGCTCGTCGCCGTCCTCGCGACCGTGTTCCTGCTGCCGTACATCCAGCTCCAGATCACCGGCATGGGCGTCGTCGTCTCGACCATCTCCTACGGCGCGATCAGCCTGAACTGGGCCTACTTCGTCGCCTTCGCCGTCACCACCGGATTCGTCGTGGTCAGCGGGCTGCGCGGCAGCGCGTGGGTGTCCGTGCTGAAGGACGTGATGGTGATCGCCACGCTGGGCTTCCTCGCCTTCTACGTACCGCACCACTACTTCGACGGTTACGGGCCCTTCCTCGACCGGCTCGTCACCGAGAAGAGCGAATGGCTGACCTTTCCCGGGCACGGCGACAGCGGCCTCGGACAGGCCTGGTTCATCACCACGTCCTTCCTCAACTCCCTCACCGTCGTGATCTTCCCGACGACCGTCGCCGGCTATCTCGGCGCGAAGAACGCCGATGTGCTGCGCCGCAACGCGATGTGGCTGCCCGCCTACAACGTCCTGCTCTTCGTTCCGATGCTGCTCGGCATGGCGGCGCTCTTCGTCGTGCCGGGGCTCGTCGGTGCCGAGTCCAACCTGGCGCTCTTCAAGCTGGTCGTGGACTCGCTGCCGGCCTGGTCGGTCGGGATCATCGGCGTTGCCGCCGCCCTCTCCTCGATCGTGCCGATGGCCGTCTTCATGCTGGTCATCGGCACGATGTGGGGGCGCAGCGTGCTCTCGCTCGTGCCGCGCTGGGAACGGCGGCAGAAGGGCGCGGCCCAGGTGGTCGTCGTGGTCGCGGGGAGCCTGGCGCTGCTGCTCACGTACACCGCGCCGAACACCCTGGTCCGGCTCTCGCTGATCTCGTACGAGGGCATGGCGCAGCTGCTCCCCATGGTGCTGCTGGGCCTGATGTGGCGACGGCTGACCCTGCTCGGGGCGATGAGCGGGCTGGTCGTGGGGGTGGGTGTGGTGTGCGGATTCGTGTTCACGGAGAACGACCCGGTGTGGGGGGTGAACGCGGGCATCGTCGCGCTGGGCGCCAATCTGGCCGTCGCGCTGGCGGTGACGTACGCGGGGCCGCGCGAGCACGACGAGCGGCCGGACGAGGAGGTGCTCGCGCGCGACGACATCGAGGGGGAGGAGTTCGTTCCGGCGGGGTGAGGGCCGTGCGGTCAGGCCCGGTCCCGCAGCAGCAGCGCGCTGACCGTCGCCACCAGTGCCAGCCCCACCGACAGCAGCATCGCGCCGTCCGCGCCCGAGCCCGTCGTCGCGACGGCGATCGTCAGGGCGACGCCCGCCGACGAGCCGATGTAGCGGGCCGTGTTGTTCGCGCCCGAACCCATCGCCGCCCGCTCCGGCGGCACCGACTCGACCGCCAGCCGGGGCAGCGCCGCGTTCAGCAGACCGCTGCCGATGCCCGCGACGATCAGTGCCGGGACCAGCCGCAGCCACACCGCCGGGCCCGGGTGCGCGGTGGCTTCCAGGGTGCCGAGCAGGGACAGCACGGCCACCGCGTGCAGCGCGAAGCCCACGGCCAGCTGGTGGCGGGCCGTGACCCGGCCCGTCAGCCGGCGCGCCTGCAACGCCACGACGAACGCCGTGCCCGACCAGAGCAGGAACAGCCACGCCGAGTCGAGCGCCGACAGACCCAGCGCCCGCTGGAGGAGCGTCGGCAGATAACTGAACAGGCCGATCACCGTGAGGCCCGTGAACAGCCCGCCGGCCGCCGAGGCCAGGAACGGGCGGCTGCGCAGCAGGGACAGGTCGATCAGCGGGGCCGCCGCCCGGCGCTCCACCGCCAGGAACACGAGGGTCAGGGCGAGCACGGCGAGCAGCGGCAGGGCGACAGGGGCGCGCAGCCAGCCGTCCCTGCCGAGCGTCAGCGCGGTCACCAGCGCGGCCATCGCCGTCGCCAGCACCGCCGTGCCGGCCAGGTCCGGGCGGCCGCCGCGTGGGGCCCGGGACTCGGCGAGCGTACGGAACGCGAAGGCGGCCGTGACGAGTGCGGCGAGGCCCAGCGCGGCATAGGGGAGCCGCCAGTCGACGGACCCGAGCGAACCCGCCAGCAGCGGGCCGAGTGCGATTCCCGCGCTCACGAACGCGCCCCAGATCCCCGTGGCCCTGATCCGTGCCGCACCGGCGGGGAACGCCCCGACGAGCAGCCCCAGGCTGGTGGCCAGGATCGCGGCGCTCGCCGCCCCCTGGGCGACCCGGGCCAGCGTGAAGGTGAGGGTGTCGGTCGCGAGCGCGCCGAGTCCGGTGGTGAGGCCGAGGGCGAGCGTGCCGATCAGGAAGAGTCTGCGGCGGCCGTAGTCGTCGGCGAGGCTGCCCACGACCAGCAGGACGGCGGCGAGTCCGAGCGGAGTGCCGTTGAGCAGCCAGGCCTGGCCGGACGGCGGGGTGGCCAGGGCGGCGGAGATGCCGGGGACCGTCGTCATCGGCGCGGTGTAGTTCATCAGCGCCACGGCGGTGGCGGCAGCGGTGACCGCGAGAGTCGGCCCGGGGCGCGGATGCGGGCGAGCGGGGGGTGGTGGCGCGGGGGCGGTCGCTTGCGCGGCGTGGGGGTGTACGGGCTGGGCCATGGCATCGCTCCGGGGCTGGCAGGGGCTGCGGGGGTTTCGCGGGGGGCCGAGGAAGGCCGAGGGTTCGGTGGGCCGGTGGGCCGGTGGGCCGGTGGGCCGGTGGGCCGGTGGGCCGGTGGGTTCGTCAGGTCGTGGTGCGTGCGTGCGTGCGCCCCGAGGTTCTAGGTTCAGTGAATGAACTTGGTTCGCCGCTGCTGACGCTAGCACGGTCGGTTCGTTCACCGAACCTTGAGGGAGTAATGTGGGCTTATGGCTCTCGGCAAGGACTACGCGAACCAGCAGTGCTCCCTCGCCCGCGCACTCGAAGTGACCGGCGAGCGCTGGACCCTGCTTGTGGTGCGCGACGCCTTCTACGGCGTACGCCGGTACAACGACTTCCTCGTCCACCTCGGGATCCCCCGTGCCGTCCTGGCCACCCGGCTCCAGTCCCTCGTCGAGGCCGGGGTGCTGGACAAGCGCCGGTACCAGGAGTCGCCGCCGCGCGAGGAATACGTCCTGACCGACAGCGGCAAGGCGCTCTGGCCCGTCATCCGCGCCCTCGGGGTGTGGGGGCGCGACCACCTCCCCGGCACCCTCCCCGTGCGTGTCTTCGTCCACGCCGACTGCGGTACGGAACTGGGCGTGTACGGGGAATGCCCGGCCTGCGCCGTCTCCGTACCGCCCGAGGACGTCGAGATGAGGCCCGGTGAGGGGCTCGACACGGACACCGGAAATCCGGTCGGCCGCGCGCTGCTCACACCTCGTCGACTCCTCATGCCCCTGGAAGCCGATCGTGTATAACGGTTAAAGGTTGAAGTGCCGCGGGGAATCGCGGCGCACGGTCGGGGGAGAGCGGAAGGGGGAGGAATCATGGACGCACGCGCCACGAACCGCATGCGCGGTGCCTTCGCCCGGGTTCTGCGCCCCGCTGGGCTCCTGCTCTTCTTCCTCACCGAGGTCCTGCTCGCCGAGGGCGGCAGCCTCTCCGCCGCCGTCGCGCTCGCCGCCACCGCGGCCGCCGGCACCGCACTCGTCGCCTGCTCGGTCATCAGCGCGCGCTGCGCCGCCCCGGTGCCCCGCACCCGGGTCCGCACCGCCATGCGCGACCGGGAGAAACGCACCGCGTTCCTGCCGCAACGCGACCCCGATGCCAAGGGGCGCCGACGTCCCCGAGCCCCCGGCCGCGCCCTCCTGACGGCCGCGTAGGGCTCGCCCCTCCCCTCTTTCGTCCGGATACCCACGCCATGTGCGTGCGTACGGGCGCCCCGCGCGGATCGTCATGCCGAAGCCGAACCACTTCCCGGCACGACGAGACCCCCGGAGGGCTCATCCATGTCCGCCTTCATGTCCGCATTCGCCAGCCTGGTCGGCGCCCTCGCCGACGTGCTCCACCCGCTCTTCCAGAACGCCTCCACCGCCGCCGCGATCATCCTGTTCACCGCACTCGTCCGACTCGCCGTGCATCCCCTGTCCCGGGCCGCGGCGCGGGGGCAGAAGGCGCAGCGCCGGCTCCAGCCGCAGATCGCCGAGCTGCGCAAGAAGCACAGGAAGAACCCCGAGCGGATGCAGAAGGCGCTCATGGAGCTGCACAAGGAGGAGAAGGTCTCGCCGCTCTCCGGCTGCCTGCCGAGCCTCCTTCAGATGCCGGCCTTCTTCCTGCTGTACCACCTCTTCTCCAGTACGAGGATCGGCGACGACGCCAACGAACTCCTCGGCCACCAGCTCTTCGGCGCTCCGCTCGGCGAGCGCTGGCGCGACGCGCTCGCGGACGGCGGGATGTTCGGGACGCAGGGCCTCGTGTACGTGGGGCTGTTCGTGATCGTCGCCGCCGTCGCCACGTTCAACTACGGGCGGACCAAGCGCCAGATGGCCGCCAACCCCGTCGCCCCGGCCACCGGCCCCGACGGGCAGCCGGTCCCGGGCATGGGTGCGATGACGAAGGTGATGCCGCTGATGTCCTTCTTCACCCTCTTCACCGTCGCCTTCGTGCCGCTGGCCGCCGCGCTGTACGTGGTCACGAGCACCACGTGGACCGCCGTCGAGCGGGCCTGCCTCTACCGCGACATGCCGGCCGCGGGCGCCGCCGTGGCCACCGCGGCGTAGCCGAGGCGACGGGTGCTCCGGTCCAGTGTGTGAACAGGGTCTTGCGGAGTGATCGGATGTCTTGGAGGATCGGACAAGCCTGCGATGGCCGCAACCCATCCGACGGGCACGATCCCGACCGAGGAGAGAAAGACCGTTGAAGCTGCTTCGTGTGGGTACGGCAGGCGCGGAACGACCGGCGCTGCTGGACGAGGACGGAACCCTGCGTGACCTGTCGGGAACCGTCGCCGACATCGACAGCGCGCTGCTCGCCGACGAGGACGCGCTCGCCCGGGTGCGGGCCGCCGCGGCCGCGCCCGGGGAGCTGCCCGTGCTCGACGCCGAGGGGCTGCGGGTGGGTCCGCCGCTCGCCCGGATCGGCAAGATCGTGTGCATCGGGCTGAACTACCACGACCACGCCACGGAGACCGGCGCCGAGATCCCGGGCGAGCCGATCCTGTTCTTCAAGGCGCCGGACACGGTCGTCGGCCCCGAGGACACCGTGCTCGTGCCGCGCGGCAGCGAGAAGACCGACTGGGAGGTCGAGCTCGCCGTCGTCATCGGGCGCACCGCCCGGTACCTGGACTCCGCGGAGGAAGGGCTCGCACACGTCGCCGGCTACGCGGTGGCCCACGACGTCTCCGAGCGCGCGTTCCAGATCGAGCGCGGCGGGACCTGGGACAAGGGCAAGAACTGCGAGACGTTCAACCCGCTGGGCCCCTGGCTGGTGACGGCCGACGAGGTGGCCGACCCGCAGGCGCTGCCGATGAGGCTCTGGGTCAACGGCGAGCTGAAGCAGAACGGCACGACGGCCGACCAGATCTTCCCGGTCGGCGAGGTCGTGCGCTACCTGAGCCACTTCATGACGCTCTACCCGGGCGACGTGATCAACACCGGCACGCCCGCCGGGGTGGCGATGGGGCAGCCCGAGCCCAAGCCGTATCTGCGGGCCGGGGATGTCGTGGAGCTGGAGATCGAGGGTCTGGGGCGGCAGCGCCAGGAGCTGAAGAACGCCTAAAGATCGGAGGGGTGGGGGTCGCCGCTTATGGCGGCCCCCACCCCTTCCGGGTGTCCGGTGCCGCTCAGCCGCTGATCTTCGTCGCGAACTGCTCCAGCGCCTCGACCACCAGCGCGTGGTCCTCCGCCTGCGGCAGCCCCGACACCGTGACCGAGCCGATGACGCCCGCGCCCTCGACCGCGATCGGGAACGAGCCGCCGTGCGCGGCGTAGATGTCCGGGTCCAGACGCGAGGCCTCGTCGAACGTCGTCCCCTTGGCCCGGAACCGCGTACCGACCAGGTACGAGCTCTCGCCGTAGCGCTCGACGACCTTGCGCTTGCGGTCGATCCACGCGTCGTTGTCCGCGCTCGAACCCGGCAGCGCGGCATGGAACAGCTGCTGGGCGCCGCGCCGGATGTCGATCGCTACCGGGGCGTGCCGCTCCCGGGCCAGGGCGACGAGCAGGCCGCCGAGGGCGTACGCGTCGTCGTAGCCGAAGTGCGGCAGCGTCAGCCGGCGCTCCTGGGCGATCAGCTCGGAGATGGTCGGAGCGGTGGGGTTCATGCGGACTGCACCTCGGTGGTGTGAGTGGTGGGGAGCGCGGAGGCTCCGGCCAGGGTGACCGTGACGCCCTCACGGGCCGAGCGGCGGGCGGCCTCCAGCACGTCCAGCGCGTCGGCCGCCTGGAGGGCGGTCACTGGATTCTCGCCCTTCCCGCGCAGCGCGTCGGCGACCGCGGCGTAGTACGCGGGGTAGTCGCCCGGCAGCGTACGCACCGGGGCCCCGCCGCCCGTGAGCGGGGACTCGCCCGCCCCGAGCCGGCCCCACAGCGTCTCGTCCTCCACACCCCAAGGGCCGTCCGCCGTCGGGCGCGCACCCTCGCGCAGGGCGGCCTCCTGGGGGTCGAGGCCGTACTTCACATAGCCGGCGGTGGAACCGAGCACCCGGAAGCGCGGGCCGAGCTGGGCCGTTGTCGCGCTGACGTACAGATGCGAGCGGACCCCGTTCGTGTGGGTGATCGCCAGGAACGTGTCGTCGTCGGCCGCCGCGCCCGGACGGCGTACGTCCGACTCCGCGTACACCTGGGCCGCGGGCCCGAACAGGGTCAGCGCCTGGTCGACGACATGGCTGCCCAGGTCGTACAGCAGCCCGCCGATCTCCCGCGGATCGCCCGACTCGCGCCAGCCGCCCTTCAGCTGTGGGCGCCACCGCTCGAAGCGGGACTCGAAGCGTTGCACCTCGCCCAGTTCGCCCCCGGCGATCAGCGCGCGCAGGGTGAGGAAGTCGTTGTCCCAGCGGCGGTTCTGGAAGACCGAGAGCAGCAGCCCGCGCTCCTGTGCCAGGGCGGCCAGCCCCCGGGCCTCGGCAGCCGTACCCGCGACCGGCTTGTCCACGACCACCGGCAGACCGGCCCTCAGCGCGGCCGTCGCGATCGGGACATGGGTCTTGTTCGGCGACGCGATCACGATCAGGTCGAGCTCGTCCGCGCGCGCCCACAGCTCGTCGGGCGAGGCGGCGAACCGCACGGCGGGGAACTCGGCACGGGCCTGCTCCCGGCGCTCCTCGCTGGAGGTGACGACCGTGTCCGCGACCAGGCCCCCGGTCGCGGAGATCAGCGGGGCGTGGAAGACGGAACCCGCCAGGCCGTAGCCGACGAGCCCGACGCGCAGGGGGGCCGGGGCCGTGCCGGAGGTCTCGTGAGTCGCGTGTTCAGTCATGCGTTCCACTTTGGCAACACTGTTGCCAAAGTGCAAGCGCGGGAGACAATGGGTCCGTGAACAGGAGTAACAGCGGCGCGAACCTGCCGGCACTGCGCAGCCACAACGCGGCGCTCGTGCTGGACCTGCTGCGGGCGGCGGGCGAGCGGGGCATCAGCCGCCTCGGACTCGCCGGGCGGACCGGGCTCACGCCGCAGGCCGTCAGTAAGATCACCGCCCGGCTGCGGGCCGAGGGCCTGGCCGCCGAGGCCGGTCGCCGCGCCTCGACGGGCGGCAAGCCGCGTACCGTGCTGCGGCTGGTGCCGGACGCGGGACACGCGGTGGGCCTGTATCTGGACCGCGACGAGCTGACCGCGGTGCTCGTCGACCTCGCGGGCGAGGTGGCCGTGAGCCGGACGGAGCCGCTGGACTTCGGCGCCCCGGCGGACGAGGTGCTCGCGGCGGCGGCCGGCGCGGTCGCCTCGGTGCGGGGCGACGGTGCGCTGCCGGTGCTCGGGGTGGGGGTCGCCGTGCCGGGGCCGCTCGACCACCGGGGCGGGGTGCTGCACCGCGTCACCGGGTTCCCGCAGTGGAACGGTTTCCCGCTCCGGGACGCGCTTGCCGCGCGGACCGGACTGCCCGTCGTCATCGACAAGGACACCAACGCCGCGGCCCTCGGGCTCGCCCTCCGGGCCCCCGCCCCCGCCGACTTCGCCTACCTCCACCTGGGCACCGGCCTCGGCTCGGGGCTGGTGCTCGGCGGGGCGGTGCACCGGGGGGCGCGCACCGGCGCGGGGGAGTTCGGCCACCAGACCGTCCAGCTGGACGGCGCGCTGTGCGGCTGTGGCGGGCGTGGCTGCATCGAGGCGCTCTGCCTTGCCGCTGCCGGCCGGGGTGACATCGCCGAGGCCGCGCGGGTGCTGGGGACCGGCGCCGCCAACCTGGTCAGGCTGCTCGACATCGACCGGGTGGTGCTGGGCGGGCGCACCGTCGCCGCCGACCCGGACACGTACGTCCGAGGGGTACGCGCGGTGCTCGACGAACGGGCCCGGCGCGACGGGGCGGACCGGGCGCCGGTGCCGGTCGTCGCCGTCGGCGGAGGCGACCGGCCGGTTGCCGAGGGCGCGGCGCAGCTGATCCTCGCCCCGCTGTTCGGCCGTGTCGGCGGTGCGGACGGGGCCCCGGGCGAAGGCGCGGGCCGAGGCGCGGGTACGGACCTGCCGCCGGACCCCGTCGGCGAGCGCGGCGCGGCTGACCTATCCGATGGGTCCGGCGCGTCCGATCCAGCCGGCGGGCGCGGCTGACCGTACGGGGCCGGGTGTGGCGCCGCGTTGACGCCCCCGGCGTGGGCGCATGCGCTGCGCACGCGGTGCGAGGTGCGGACCCGCGCGCCCCGGTGCGGCACCCGAACAACCTCCTGCGCTGCGACAACGGCACCCGGGACGGCCCCGCACGCTGCGCTGACGGCACCCGGAGCCCGCACCCCCGTGTGCTGCGCCGAGGCGCCCGAGGCGGGCCTGTGCGCCCCCAATACAGCACCGTGAACGGGCCGTTGCGCACCCGCGCGACACCATCGGCTCCGGCGCGCAAGAAATCACTGCCGCGAAATGCGTGAGAGGTGTGTGCCTGTATGTGACTCGAGCGCCGTCCCCCGCCCCCGCTGTTTCCGTTTGGCACCGCCTCGTTGAGCGCAAAAAGGAGGAAGAGGACCTTCCTCTTCCGGCCGGAGCCTTTCCTTCGCCCCGAGCCGGACAAGAGAGCGGGCCCGGCGCGGCGGCTGTGAGAGCGCGCGCCGGTTCGCCCGGCGGAGGCGGCGACTCGCACGGCACGCACGCCGATGCCGTCACGGGCCGGCCGCCGTCTCACGGCACCGCCCGCGCACCCGCTCACCCGCACGAACCCGGCCCCGGGCAAGCCCCCTGGCCGCTGCCCCGGCACACCCCTGCCCCAGGACCGATCCGATTCGGGGGCGCCCCAGGAATGAGGAAAACCAGTGCCCGTCAGCACCTCGTCGAGATCACGATCACCATGAGCGACAACACCACCAACCGCCTGGTCGACGAGGGGTTCTACCTCTACGGCTTCAAGGCGGTCAACTCCTCGACCGGCGGCGGCAAGCCGCTGGTCTGGTTCGTCACCAACGACTACGCCACGACGACGGACATCACCTGGCACGAGGAGTACCAGGCCTACACCTCACGGAGAGAGATCGTGCCCCAGGGCAGGATCAGCGGCATCAACAGCTACGACATCGCCCTCGGGCAGACCCTGACCGTCGACAACGTGTCCGGCACCGGCACGGTGGGTGGCAGCCCCGGCGCCACGCGCTGCATCACGGTCGACAACGACACCACCCGCCCCTTCACATCGGGCCTCGCGCAGCTGAACCACGTGGCCGCGGGGCAGGCGGGGAAGGCGACGCCGCTGGCCGCGTTCCCGCTGCACGGCAGGAACGTGGACTTCTTCACCCCGGTGGAGAGGGTCCTCCTGATGTTCGCCACGGCGGTCATCGAGACGTCGACCGTTGTCGAGCAGGCCTTCGGGCCCGGCCTGCTGGTCGACCTGACCGGTGCGGCGCAGCGGGAGATCACCTACGACATCGACCACGGCTGGGGCCCGGCCAAGCCCAACTGGACGACGCCCGTCGACTCCCTGAGCCTGCTCACGCCCCTGCTGATCCAGCAGGACAGGTCGCTGCCGACCCCCGCGTGAGCCGTTGCGTCACCAGCGGTGCACGGGGCCGCGCTCCTCCGCCGAGGGGCGCGGTCCGACGGCGGGCCGGGCAGACCACCCGGAACAGCGAGGAAACCGCCGTCAGTTCGCGTTGAACGATCGAGAGGAACGTCTCATGCCAATGATCATCCTCAGGGGGAACGGTGCCGGCCGGACGGGGGCCATGAATCAGACGACCACGCAGACCTATCTGACCAACGTCCTCGCGCGGGTCGGCATGCTGAACAGGCTTGCCCAGCTTCTGCAGGCGCTCAACCAGGCGTTCAACGGAGGCGGACTGCCGACCGGTGGCTTCACCTTCAACGGGTTCCCGGTGCTGCACGCAAGCGCCGGCAACTTC
Source organism: Streptomyces sp. NPDC026062 (assembly GCF_055568375.1). Lineage (NCBI taxonomy): Bacteria > Bacillati > Actinomycetota > Actinomycetes > Kitasatosporales > Streptomycetaceae > Streptomyces > Streptomyces sp. NPDC026062. The sequence goes on along the minus strand of NZ_JBVHOQ010000017.1, from coordinate 153,050 downwards.
CAGCGGAGCATCACCCTCTTCTACTACCTGGACAACAACGTCATGGTGCTGTTCGCCATGGGGGAGCACGTCGCGCACGGGCACGGCGGGAACTACCGGATCAGCATCTACGGGCAGGCGGGAACCGTCTTCGCCATGAACATGGTCATCTGATCGCCCGGTCGCGGCACGCCACCGGTGGCCCGTGGACACCGGCCCGCCCCGTCGGCTGATCTCCCGTGACCTGGGCAGGCGCCGAAGGGGCGGGACCCGGCCGGCAAGGGGGACGGACGACTGGGCCGGCCGAGGGGTTCGCGGGCGGCCGGCGGCATGTCAGGGGCGGCCGGGCCCGAGGAGCGTGGCAGGGTCGCGGCCGAGACCGGTGAACTCCGGGCCCGGGGCGAGCCGACCGTACTCCGCGACGAGCGAAGGCTGCCCCCTCATGCCCCTCACACCGTCATCCTCCGATCCCTCCCCCGAACCCTCCGTCCCCCCGCGCCCGCCGTCGCCGCCTCCTGCGGGCGGGCGGCCCCGGCACGGCCTCGTCCTCGGGCTGGCCGCGGCGAGCGTCATGCCCGTGGTACTCGGCGGGGCTGCCGCGGCCTCCGCCGTCCCGCAGCGCGATCCGGCCTCCACCACCTCCGCGGGCCTGACCCCGGCCTCGGTACCCGGCTCCGTCACCGCCGACCAGGGGCCCGCCTGCGGTGACGCGAGGGCCGCCGACTTCCCGATCGACACCCGTATCCACGGCGGTCCGGACACCTACGCCTCGGGCGGCGGCTACGGCACCTGGTTCCTGGACCTGACCAACACCACGGCCGAGCCCTGCCGCGCGATCCACCCCGTCCTGGTCCTCACCGACGAGGACCGCACCCTGACCTCCGACCAGATCCAGCTGCAGTTCTCCGAACGCGCCCACCCCGGCGTCGAACACCGCGTCAGCTGGGAGACGACCGACCGCGACGAGCACATCGGGGTCTTCGGCGGCGAGGGCGCCGACTCCTTCCCCGGCTTCACCGTGCCGCCCGGCCGGACCGTCACCGTCCAGGTCAGGCTGGCCTTCACCTCCGACACCAGCCCCGGCCGGATCACCGCCAACGCCGCGATCGTCCAGCGGCAGGGCGGCGAGGACGGCCGGGGCGACAGCGACGCCGGGAGCAAGAGCCTCGACGGGGAGTGGGTCGGTGAGTCCGAGGACTACCCGTTCACCGTCGTCGAGGACAGCGGGACCGGGGCGGACGACGACGGCCCGAGCGACGCACCCGACGAGACGGGTGACGGCGACGGGCTCACCGGCCGGCCGGACGCCAGCCCCACCACCGGAACCACCGGCACCCCGCGCCCCCTCGCACCCGGCCGCGACCCGGCCGGGGTGCCGGAGCTCGCCAGGACCGGAATCTCCGTACCGGTCCCGGTGTCCGCCCTCACCGTCTCCGGGCTCCTGATCGGCGGCGGAGCCATCGTCCTCAGGGCCCGCCGGACCCGCCGCACCCCGCACTGAACGCGATCGGCCCCCGGGCCCCGGCCCTTCCGGCGCCCGTTGCCCGACCCCCGAGGAGCGGGGACGCCGGCGCTGCACGGCGCCGGTGCTCGGCGTGACCCGAACCCGTACCACCCATTCGGCCTTGACCTGCGCTCTGTTGCGCTCCGGAGCCGGATGGCGGCCCTCTGCGCGCAGCACGAAGGCCCTCCCAGGACGCAGCCCAAGAGGACCCCGGGAGGGCCTTCGCCGTTTCCGGCGTTCCACTGCCGCGAGGACCGCGGCGGCTACGGCTGCACGAGTTCCACGATGTCGGCGATGGACTTCTTGACGTGTGTCGGCCGGAACGGGTAGTTGTCCACCTCGTCCTCCTCCGTGAGGCCGGACAGGACGAGGAAGGTCTCCATACCGGCCTCCAGACCGGCGAGCACATCGGTGTCCATCCGGTCGCCGATCATGGCGGCGGTTTCGGAGTGTGCCCCGATGCTGTTCAGGCCGTGGCGCATCATCAGCGGGTTGGGCTTGCCGATGAAGTACGGTTCCTTGCCGGTGGCCTTGGCGATCAGTGCCGCGACGGAACCCGTGGCCGGCAGCGGCCCTTCGGCGGACGGGCCGGTCTCGTCGGGGTTGGTGCACAGGAACTTGGCCCCGGCGTTGATCAGCCGGACAGCCTTGGTCATGGCCTCGAACGAATACTGTCGTGTCTCGCCGAGAATCACGAAGTCGGGGCTGGAGTCGGTGAGCACGTATCCGACGTGGTGCAGTGCCGTGGTCAGGCCGGACTCGCCGATGACGTACGCGGAACCATGCGGGCGCTGCTCCTCCACGTACTTCGCGGTCGCGAGTGCGGAGGTCCAGATGTTCTCCTCCGGGATGCTCAACCCCATGCCCGCGAGGCGCGCCTGCAGGTCGCGCGCGGTGTAGATGGAGTTGTTGGTGAGCACCAGGAACGGCTTGCCCGCCGCCTTGAGCGCTTCGATGAAGGCGGAGGCACCGGCGATCGGCACTCCTTCACGGATCAGGACCCCGTCCATATCGGTCAGCCAGGCCTCGATCGGCTTGCGCTCTGCCATGGTGTTCCCCTCGCTCGGCTCAATAGCTGATCGCCAGGCTACCGACGAGCATCCGGGGCCGGGACCGGGGCCGGGAGCGCTTGTGCTGGATGACGCATCGTCGTGCTGCTGGGCGACGTTCTCCCTGCTCGGAGTCGTAGCCAGGTTGGTCCGTGCCACCCCCGTGATGCACCGTTCACAGCCTTCTGCCCACCGGTGAAGCCTCGTCCGACTCGTCGGCGAGGCCGGAACCGGGCCTGCCGCGGCACAGTCGATCGGCCGACGAGACGAACGGAGGTCACCACCGGATTCCGGTGAGCTCCTCCGCTCCGCGTCGCTCGTCGCGTGCCGCACCGCGTACGTCACCATCCGCAGCTCACGGCCGGGTGCGAGGAGGACGGGGCAGCCCTTCCACGCCGTCACGTCATGCCTGCCGCTGCCCACGGAGAGTGGTCAGGCCCTGGCCCTCTTCAGTTCACTGAAGGCCGTGATGGTGGAGAGCGCGGCGACGCTGTCGTAGAGACGGGCCGCCTCCTCCCGCTCAGGCACGGCCGTGAGGATCGGGCCGAAGAAGCCGGGGGCCTCGCCGAACGCCATCAGAGGGGAGCCCGACTCCTGCCCCACCCGGGCCTGCCCTTCCTCGTGCTGCCCCCGTACGGTCGCGTCCCACACCGGGTCGTCGGCCGCGTCCGCCAGCTCCGCGGGCAGGCCGGCGGCGGCCACCGCGTCGCCGACGGTTCCGGCGTCCCACTGGCCGCCCGCGTCGTGCACACGCGTTCCCAGCTCGGTGTACAGGGCGTCCACCGCCTCGTCGCCGCCGTGCCCGGCCGCCGCCGCCAGCACGCGCAGGACGCGCGCCCCCGTACGGTGCGCTTCCCGGTACCGGTCCGGGATGTCGTCCCGGCCCTCGTTGAGGACGGCGAGACTCATGAGCCGCCAGGTCGGCTTCTCGCCCCGGGCCGCGGCCTCGGACCGCAGCCAGCGTGAGGTGCGCCAGGTGAAGGGGCAGGTGGGATCGAACCACATCGTCACGCTCATGTCGCAACCTTCTTCTTCAGTATCGCCGTTCTCGGCTTCCGAACGGTCGGGGGCTGTTCCTTCAGGGAGTGCCGGTGAACGCGGTCGTCTGGCGCAGCACGCCGGTGTGTGACAGGAAGCGCTTCTCGACCGTGGCCCGTGCGGCCGTGCTCCAGCGGTCTCGGCCGGCCTCGTCCGTCAGCGACCTGCGCACCGCCTCGGCCCACGGCCCACCGCCTTCGGTGTAGGGCGTGAGGAGGCCGTTGACGTCGTGGTCGATCTGCTCGCTGATGCCGTCGACGTCGGCGCCGACGACCACGGAGCCCCGCCACATCGCCTCGGCCACCGTAAGTCCGAAGCTCTCCCTGACGCTGTTCTGCACCACGGTCCGGGCGTACCGTCGCAGCACGTTCAGCGCGAGGTCCTCGCCGGTGCGCCGGACCGGGCCGAACCGCCAGATGTGGACCCTTTCGCGCACCGGTCCTTCCAGCTCCTCACGGGCCCGTACGAGCGCCTCCCACACCGTCCGGTTCACCGGATAGTTCTGCCTGGCGTCGATGTGCGGGCCGACGAGCACGAGTTCCACGTCCGGTTCCTGCCGTGCGAGGTCCTCGAAGGCCCGGACCACCCCGAGCTGGCCCTTCAGCGGGTCCCATCGGGACACCTGGAGCACGAACGGCGAGTCGGGGGCTCGCAGACCACCGGTGCCGAAGTGGTCCAGGACTATGCGGGCGTCGTCCCCACCGATGTCCACGGCCGCCGAGGTGCTGCGGGCCGCGTGGACGTCGGACCACAACGCGGCGTACGTCTCCTCCGGCAGGTCCTGGTTCTTGGACGACCGCGGGTCGATTCCCGGCGGGACGATGAGAACACGCTCGTCCTTCTCCCAGCCCGGCCAGACCAGACCGCGGTGCGAGAACAACAAGTGGTCCACGACGTCCAGTTGGGGGCGGAGGAAGGAGATCGCATCCTGGTCGATCGTCTCCAGGCGCTCGGAGCCGACGTGACAGCGCCAGGCGATCCTCGGCGTCACGGAACGGATCGTGGCCGCCAGGTTGAGCACCATGGGGTCGTGCAGGACGACCACGTCGGCGTCCCGGGCGGCCGTGACCACCGCTTCGGCATTCGCCGCGAGGAACTGTTCGACGCCCGAACGCACCCGGCTCTCCGGGAAGTCACCCACCGGCACACCGTACAGAGCGTTGTGCAGGATGAACGCCGCGTCGTGCGCCTCGTCGAGGTCGTTCGCCGCGACCCACCGGGGCTGCCACCCCGACTCGGCGAGGTAGGGCAGTTCGCTGCGGATGACCTCGCTGACCCCTCCCAGCTTGTCGGTGGTGCTGACGTGCAGGATGCGCGGTCCCTCGCGGTTCATACGTGGCTCCTCTTCGGCCGGGAATACAGGACACGTGCGGGGAACGCCCTCTCGCAGGCGACGAAGCCGAGTCCGCCCAGCGCGACAAGCACGCCCAGGACCAGCCACAGGGCCAGGCTGTTCCACTGCAGGAGCGCCCCGACGACGGCGGGACCGCCCACGTTGGAAACGGTCCACGACATCTGGAAGACCGACGAGTACTTGCCACGCATCGGCACCGGCGCGGCCTCCATCGACAGCGACTGCGCGGACGGCCCGGCGGACATCTCACCGAGAGAAAAGATCATGATGCCGACCACCGCGAGCCCCGTCGCGACCATCCGTGAGGCGCTGCCGGCGCCCGCGAACACGGCGAAGGCCAGAAGGAAGGCACAGGCCCCGACCAGCACCGCCCGGGTGCGCCGCAGAGTCGTCAGGGAACGCGAGATGGCCGTCTGGAAAAGCACGGTCATGGCCGTGTTCACCGCGAACGCCACGGACGGCACCCACGGGGGCAGATCCAGCGTGTCCACGAAGTACACCGGGAGTACGACGCCGGGCAGCAGCCAGGCGAAGGTCAGCGCGGTGTGCGCCACGGTCAGCGCGATGTACGGGCGGTCGCCCAGCACCGCGCGCCATCCTCCTGAGGCGGCGGACGGTTCCGCGTCGGGGCCCGCCGGCTCGTCCGCGTCCCGCCCGGTGGCCCCCGCCGGGGCGTCCGGGTTCATGCGCAGCCGGAAGAACACCGCAGCCGACAGGAAGGAGGCGACCACGGCGACGCACAGGATCACCCGCAGTGTGGCGACGTCACCGACGGCGAGCGCGAGGGCGGCGGCGGCCGCGCCGAGGCCGAGGGCGGCGCTCTTGAAGGCGTTGACGACCGCGAACCACCGGTCCAGCGTCTCCCCTTCGGCGACCTGTTCGGCGACGAACACCGGCCAGCTGACCCAGTACAGACGCTGTGAGAAGGAGATGAACGCGACCGCCACGACCAGCTGGAACCAGCCCTGGATGGAGACAAGTCCCAGGTAGCCCAGACCGCAGCACAGGTTGGCCAGCACGATGGTCCGCTGGGGACCCCAGCGGTCGGCCGCACTGCCGGCCACCGGGTTCAGCACCAGGGCGACGAGGCCGCCCCCGGTCAGGATCAGGCCGATCTGCGCGACCGGCAGATCAGTACTGAGTGTGAGATAGAGGAAGGTGAGGGGGTAGAAGGCGCCGGCGGCGATCGTGTCCACGAGCAGAACGCCGAGCATGATCTTCCGCTGGGGAGTGTCGGCCAGCGCCTTCCTGGTGGTCCTGCCGGTCACCCCGGCCCCTCTCCCTCGGAGAAGGCGACCCGCACCGAGCCGCCGATCCGGCGGGCCTCGTCGAGGAGGTCACCGGACCAGCGTTCCCACAGCCCGCGCAGCCGCGAAGTGATCACGACGAGGTCGGCGGATTCCGGTTCCAGCACGGTTCGCAGGCCGATCGCACGCAGGGTCGCCGCACCGTCCGCCTCCGGCCACGCGTCGAAGTCGACCAGGGTGTACGACACACCGGTACCGGACCCGCCGGCACGCGTGTCTCCGCCGGCGCCCATGACGACCACGCGGTCCGGCAACCGGCCGTCCGGCAGCGGCTCGGCCACCAGGCGCGCCACCTCTTGGCGTACGTCGATGCCCCGTGCCTGCTCCGTCCAGTCGAGCAGTCGCCGGTACTCGTGTTCCAGCGGCGGGTCGTAGTGGTTGCGGGAGTACATGGCCCCGTACAACTCCATCACCGGGCAGGGATGTTTCTCCCACAGCATCCAGGAGTTGGCGCAGTTGCTGCCGCGGTTGCCGTCCAGATCCCGTTCGTGCGGGCTCTCCAGGGCCCATGCCCGATGCGACAGCACGATCGGCATTCCCCGCCGGTGGACGCGGAAGCCGAACTCCAGATCCTCCCCGCCCCAGGAGCGGAAGTCCTCGTCGAAGCCGCCGATCGCGTGGAAGTCGGCCGCGGGCAGGGACATGTTGAGCGCCCACACGTTCATCCAGGGGGCGGCGAGGCGGCCCAGGTCGAAGCCGACCTTCTCCAGGTCGTCGTGGCGCAGGTCCCGGAAATCGACCTCGTGGGCGTAGGTACGCACCACTTCCTCGGGTTCGCTCCCGGCGATGGCCTCGGCGAGTCCCGGGAACGGCTGGTACGGGTTGTAGCCGTAGGTGTAGCCGAGCACGAGCCGGCCGCCGGCCTCGCCGTGCTCGTGCGCCGCGACGTGTTCGGCAACGAAGTCGGGTCCGACCAGGGCGCCGGTGTCGAGGAAGATCAGCAGGGGGGCGCCGGCCAGCCGGGCGCCGCCGTTGCGGACAGCGGCGGCCCGGAAGCCCAGATCCTCCTGGGTGTAATAGCCGATGTTCAGTCTGGTGGAGAACGATCCGACCACCTCGGCCGTGTCGTCCGACGAGCCGTCGTCGGCGACGACGACCTCGAACCGTTCCGGGGCAAACCGTTGCCGCGTGAGCCCTTCGAGTTGCTTCCGGAGGAGTTCAGCCCGGTTGTAGGTCGGTATCACCACGCAGACCTGCTGATCGGGTGGGTACGTCATCACTGTCCTTCGGTGAGGGTCTGAGCGGGAATACGGACGAATGCCGCCGGCCCCGGAGGCCGCCGGGGCCGGCGGCACCGGCCAGGGGTCAGACCGGGGCCGTACGCACTGGTCCGAAGACGCCGTCGGGGTCCACCCGCCGCCTGACGTCCTGGAAGGAGCGACTCGTCCCGTCGGCGATCCGGTCGGGACGGTGCCGGTCCACGGGTTCGCTGGCGTAGTTGACGTAGTCGGCGTGTCCCTCGCCTCGGAGAGACCAGGGGAGGGCCGACCGGGTCATGCCGCGTGCCCACTCCCGCCGGGTGTCGTCCTGGGCCCGGTCACGCCAGATCGCCATCGCGAGCACGGTGTAGGCCGCGCCCCGGAAGGTGATGGCACCCGGCTCCGCGGCCTCGGCCACCGCCCCGCCGAGCGGTGTGATGATGACCGTGTCCTCGACACCGTCTCCGCAACCGCCGCCCGCGTAACCGTCGACGAGCCCTTCGGCCAGATCGCCGGGCAACGCGGTGAGTGAGCACGTGGTCCAGTAGTGCCGCAGGCCGAAGTCGGTCTCGCCCAGTGATGCCTGCATGGACAGGTAGGAGCGGGGACCGAAGTCCTTGTCGGTCAGCGGTGCACAGGCCATCGTGCGTTCGATCCGCCGCACGACCTCCTCGTCGTCGCCCGAGTAGAAGACGTTGGCGACAACGGACCGGGAGGGCGGGTCACCCCACGGTTCGAGCATCAGGAGGCAGGTCAGTTCCCGAGGCGCGTCCGCCATCAGATCGGAGAACGCGGCCATGACAGGGGCCGCGTACCGCAGCGGGTAGGCGAACCGCCCCCCGTACACCCGTGATACGGGAGCGAGCCGAAAGGTGAACTCCTCGACCGCGCCGAGTCCGTGCCCCGCGCCGCGCAGGATCCGGTTCAGTTCCGGATCGAGCTCGGCGTCGACCTGCCGCCGCTGTCCGTCGCCCGTGACCATCCGGTAGGACTCCACCCGGTCGCAGGCCAGGCCCAGGCTGCGGGAGAGATAACCGAGCCCGCCGCCGAGGGTGAGTCCGGCGACGCCGGTGGATCCCACAGTGCCGCCCGTGGTGGCGAGACCGTACCGCGCGGCGGCGGCGTCGATGTCGTCCCAGGTGGCACCGCCCTGTACGCGGGCTGTAGCACGTACGGGATCGACCGTCACCCCGCGCATCAACCGGAGGTCGATCACGAGGCCGTCGTCGTTCGAGCCCGCGCCGGCGACGTTGTGTCCGCCTCCCCGAACGGTGACGGTCACGCCCGCCTCGCGCGCGGCGGAGACGACGGCCGCGATCTCACGACCGTCTGTCGGCAGGCAGATCGCGCCCGGCCGCCGGTCGTGCATGCCGTTGAACATGCCTCGGAGCGTGTCGTAGCGAGGGTGGCCCGGGGTGACCACACGTTGAGGACACAGTTCCTCAAGGCGTCCGAGTAACGACCGGTTCATGAAACCGTCCTCGGACCGACGGCGATCCGGTGTCCCGCGTAATCCACCTTGGTTCGGAGGTAGTGATCGTTGAAGGGGTTGATGTGGCAACCGGTCGACACGGTCTCGGCGACCTGGATCCCGAGGTCGGAGAGCTGTTGCTGCTTGTCGGGATTGTTCGTCACCAGGCGGATCTCGCTGTGGCCCAGGGCGGACAGGGCCGCGGCCGCGACCCAGTAGTCCCGCGCGTCGTCGGGCAGATTCAGCTCCCGGTTGGCCTCGAAGGTGTCCATGCCCGAGTCCTGGAGGACGTAGGCGTCCAGTTTGTTGTACAGACCGATGCCCCGCCCCTCCTGGCGCAGGTAAAGAAGGATTCCGCTCTGCTCCGCGAACATCTGCAGTGTCTCGGCGAGTTGGGGACCGCAGTCGCAGCGCAGTGATCCGAAGACGTCACCCGTCAGGCACTCCGAATGCAGACGGACCAGCGGCACGGGTCCAGGGTCGCCGAACACCAGGGCAAGGGGCTCCTTGTCGACGGGCCAACCGGCCGGCAGGCCCCCGAAGGAGACGACGGAGGGAGTGGCCTCCCGGCCGTCCTTGAGCGCGATCGGTACGTTCACCCTCGTGCGAACAGTTAACGGCGCTCGTTCCTGGCCGACTTCTGGTGTCAGCGTGTCCTGGGTCATGTGTCGTTCCTCTCTCGATATCGGCGGCTTATTCAATGCGTGCTGGAGGGAGCCCTCGTGGCGAATCGGCAGCATGCGAACGGCGGCCGTCCGTGCTGACGGTGAGGTGATCAGGCAGCGTGACCGGCCGAGTGCGTGACGGCGTCGCGAGCACGCATGACCCGGAAGGTGAGGCGCATCGCCGTCCGGCCCCGCCGGACGCGTTCACGCGAGCATCGGTACTGCCGAAGGATCGCCCGTCGGGACCCGTGCCGACGGGCGGCAGGAATTATCGGGTGCGCAGGGCGGAATTGCCGCGAGCGGGCATGGCATCGCTCGGGCGGCAACGGTCGTCAGGGCCGTCGGAAAAAAGCCGGTCGGGAAAAGGGTGCCCGCTCCCGGCGCGTACGGCAGCTTTCGGTGACAAAATGATCGTGATGTCTCGGTAAACCCATGACAGTGCTCAATTCCCCCGTTGACAGCTTGAGGCGACAATTCGTCCGCCTCGTCAAGACCAAGCGTTCCCCCGCCTGTCCGCGGTGCGAGGGAATTCCCGCCAAGGGCTGTACCGCAATTCCTGGCGGGCGCGCGGCGTCGGCTACGGGGCCTCGCCGCGTTGTCGAAACGCCCGAATACGTCCAGTATGCGGGCGCCTCTCCGCCTTGCGATGCACCGCATCTGACGCCGTGCGCTGATCCACCAGGAATTGCGGGACGGTCCTCGGCCCCCTCCCCTCGTGATGCGGGAGCGCTCCCACAACCTTGCATAAACCTACGTCCGCGTCAACGAATCTTGTTCATGCCCCTCTTCGGCCGACCGGGTCTGTCCCGTGGTCGGGGAAATCTTCCGTCCCCGAAGAATCCCTGGTCAGACGTTTTGGTCGATTCCCGACGAGCGTCGTTGGTAGGCGGCAAGAACTGACTCCGGCCTGCCGCCCGCTGGAATGCGGAATTCCGTATCGCTGTCGACGCGGGCCTTCCGTCCATGTTCACCCGCGTGCCACGAATCGGACATCTCCGAAGGTGCGGGCCGACCCTTTTCCGTGACGATCCTTCGGAATCGGGAATTCCGTACCGGCAACTCAGCGCAGATGGGACGTATCGTTGAAAAGACGCAGGGACGCCGTCATTCCGGTGTACGCGACACCTGAGAAGGATGCCGGGGAGAGCTCCATCGCGAACAGCGCCTCGCCCGGGGCGTCGAGTGCCATCTGGATCAGCACCTTGATCGGCGTGACGTGGCTGACGGCCAGAATCGTCCGTCCCGCGTACCGCGAGATCAGGTCATCCCTGGTCGGGGCCATCCGCCGGGCCACATCGGAGAAACTCTCCGTGCTCCCGGTGGGTGCCGTCCCGGTGGAGGCGCGCCACGCTGCCAGGTCTTCGGGGAAACGGGCCCTGACCTCGTCGTAGGTCAGCCCTTCCCACTCCCCGAAGTCGGCTTCCCGCAGCCCGTCCTCGATCACCGGCTCCAGGCCGAGACGGTCGGCGACGGCCGTGGCGGTCTGGCGGCAGCGGAGGAGAGGGGAGCAGACCACCGCGTCGACGCCGGCGCCCGCCAGGAGTGTGGACCCGGCGGCACGGCCCGCTTGCCATCGTCCCACCTCGGACAGTCCGGGGTCGGTGCCGCCACTGCCGGAGAACCGCTTCTCGGGGGTCAGCACCGTCTCGCCATGACGGAGCATCAGCAGCTTCGTGCGAGGCTCTGTCTGTCGCTCTGTGGATGCCCACCCACTGCCATCCGGCAGGGTGTGCGCCGGTGTCACGGATCCGGCGTCCGCAGGTGTGTTCGTCTTCGAGGTCATCCGCACAAGCTAGCTCCGAGCCTCCACCGGGGAGGACCGGACGGCGATATCGCGTCGACGGAGACCTGTTCCGTATATACCTCTTTTCGTCCGCAGCTGTGGCATCAACTGCCTTGAAAATGTGTGCTGTTGCATTCTCCGAATTCGTGGGTACTCTTTCCCGGCCACCCCTGACACCACCCGCCGTGCCGCTCCGGCGCCGCAGTCACGGTCCGACCACCACCACTCCTGTCCACCCGGTCCGTCGCCCCGCCGTGACGGACCTGGCTCCCGCGCGAGTTCCCACAGAACGGAAGATCCGATGACCAGCCGCCCGTACGTCGTGCTGTCTGCCGCGATGAGCGTCGACGGCTACCTGGACGACGCCACCGATCAGCGGCTGCTGTTGTCCAATGCCGAGGACTTCGACCGTGTGGACGAAGTCCGGGCGGGCAGCGACGCGATCCTGGTAGGTGCCACGACCGTACGCCGCGACGATCCGCGGCTCCTGGTGAACAGCGCCGAACGCCGGGCGGGCCGGCTGGCACGCGGGCTGCCCGAGCACCCGCTGAAGGTCACTGTCACAGCCTCCGGCCGGCTCGACGCCGGCCTCAGGATCTGGCACAACGGGGGAGACAAGCTCGTCCTCACCGTGGACTCGGCGGTCGAGAAGGTGCGGGCGAATCTGGACGGTCTGGCCGAAGTGGTCAGTACGGGCACCGAACTTGACTGGGGCCGGGTCCTCGACGAACTCGGCCGCCGCGGCATCGGGCGGCTCGTCGTGGAGGGCGGCGGCACCCTTCATACCCAGCTGATGGCCCAGGACCTGGCCGACGAACTGCACCTGGTCGTCGCCCCGCTGCTCGTGGGGCAGCCGAATGCCCAGAGGTTCCTCGGCTCCGCCGACTACCCCGGCGGTCCGACCGCGCGGATGCGGTTGCTGGAGACGAGGGCGATCGGCGACGTCGTGCTGCTCCGTTACGGGCCGAAGGAACGCGTCACGGCGGGCGACCCCGTTCGCCACCGTGACCTGCACTGGATGCGCAGGGCGATCGAGCTTGCCGCGATGTGCCCTCCCTCCGAGGGTGCGTACTCCGTCGGCGCGGTGATCGTCGGAGCCGACGGCGCCGAACTCTCCTACGGGTACAGCCGCGAGAGCGATCCGCACATCCACGCGGAGGAGTCGGCGCTCGCGAAGCTTCCGACGGATGATCCGCGTCTCGGGACTGCGACCATCTACAGCACCCTGGAACCGTGCTCCCAGCGCCGGTCACGTCCGCACCCGTGCAGCCGGCTGGTCCTCGACGCCGGTCTGCCGCGAGTCGTGATCGCCTGGCGCGAACCCGCACTGTTCGTCGACGACTGCGTAGGCGTCGAGCGGCTCCGGGCTGCCGGCGTGACGGTGGTGGAACTGCCCGAACTCGCCGCCGAGGCGAAGGCGGTCAACGGGCATCTGCCCGGCATGGGCTGACCGAGCGGCCTCCGGCGTCCGCCCGGCCGGCTGTTGCCGGAGCAGTCCGGAAGGCTCCACGGCTGTCCGGCAAAGACGTCAGGTCATCGACTGCGTACCGCCACCGCGCTTTCCGTGTCGCGCGATCCGGGTGAGCGGGCGCTTCGTGACAGGAGTGCCGGCGCGATCGGCGCCCACTTCGAGTCAGGCGCCATGATCGGCGTCCGGACGGACCGATGTACCGGCCGGTCCGAGGCGGGCACGCGGTCCTCGCTGGTGCTGACCGGTCCCACCGCGGTGGCGGACACCGACACATACCCGTTCCGGCCGTCCCTTGCCGTCGACTCCCTCGCCGACCTCGCCGATCGGGCGGACCTGGCCGATCCGGCCGCTCGGGCCGAGGCGGGCCGAGGCGGGCCGGCCCGGTTCCGGCGCCGGGCGCGGCGCTTCCCCGCACTCCACCGGCCCAGTGTCCGGCCCGCTGCGGATGCGGAACGCCGCTCCACGCGTGAACCTTCCATAAGGAGGTTCACGATGCGTTCAATACCCCTCACGTTCTGTTCCGCCGCGGTGGTCGCGGCGACCCTGATGCCCGCTTCCGCCGCCCTGGCCGATTCCGAATCGGACCACGAGGACTCGCGGTCCCGCGTCACGCTCACCCTCTCCCCGTCCTCCGTCTCCCCGGGCGGCGAGGTCGACCTGGAGGCCGACGGCTGCAAGGGCAAGGAGGCCAAGGGGAGCTCCGACGCCTTCGTCTCCGAGGCGCGTTTCTCGCCCGGTGACGGCCGGACGCTCTCCGCCGAGGCCCGGGTCCGCTCGGATGCCGAGCCCGGCGACTACGACGTCCAGGTGGTCTGCAAGGGCGACAAGCACGCCAAGGCGACCGCCGTGCTGACCGTCGTCCACCGCGGCCGGCCCATGCCCGTCGCCCCGGTCCGCGCAGGTGGCGGAGGCACCGCCGTACTCGCCGACCAGGCCGCCCAGCAGGAGGGCCCCGGCACCGTTCACGCGGTGGTCGGTTTCGCGCTTGCCGCCGTCGCGGCCGTCGCCGTCGCCTTCCGCAGCGCGCGGCGCCGTCGCCCGGCCGCCGACTGACGTGTCCGCCTCGGAACGCCCGGCGGGGCACGGCAGGCTGCTCACCGGAGTGGCCTGGGCCGTACTGCTACTGGGCCTGTGGCTCTGGGGCCGCGGTATCACCGGCGGCTCCGGTGCCAGTTCCGCCCCGACCACCGGCGACGTCGCCGCGGTCGGGCGTCCGCTCGGTGTGCCGCTGCCCCCGGCCCATGACCCCATCGAGGGCGTCGCGCCGCAGAGCGTCGAGATCCCGTCGATCGGGGTCCGGGCCCCTGTCGTCTCCCGGGACCTGGACGAGGAGGGGGCGATCACGCCGCCGTCCTTCGACACGCCCCAGACGGTGGGCTGGTACGGCGGCGGAACCGAGCCCGGCGCCAAGGGCCCGGCGCTCCTCGTCGGCCATGTCGACACCGAGACCAAGCCGGCGGTCTTCTACGGGCTCAGCGCGGCCCGCCCCGGCGCCACGGTCGAGGTGACCCGGACCGACGGCACCGTCGCCGAGTTCACCATCGACGACGTCCAGGTCTTCACCCGCGAACGTTTCAACGCCGAGAAGGCCTACGGCCCGCGCAAGGACGGCCGGGCCGAGCTCCGGCTGATCACCTGCGGCGGCACGTACGACCGTGCGTCGAAGTCGTACACGGCGAACGTGGTCGTCTCGGCCTATCTGACGGGCGAGAAGTCGCGGGAAACGGCGCAGGAGGAAGAGCGGGAGGAAGCGGTCGGCAAGGCGGGCGCGCCGACCGGCGGCTGACCCTTTCGGTACCCGGCCCGGCCGGCGCCCGGTTCTCCGGGCGCCGGCCGGGCCGTCCTCGACCGCGGGGCGCGGGCCGCGGGAGTGGCCCGGCGCGGACACGGGAGGTCGGAGGCGTTGAGGGCCGCCGCAAGCCCCCACTGTAGGGGCGCGGCCCTACGACGCCCAGCGGATTTCTGACGGTACGTCGATAACCGGTCACCCTCCGCACCCGGACAGGTCGGGCAGAGCATGCCGAAACCGCCGTAACGGTGCCCCGGCGCTGATGTGACGCGCCGGGCCGGCTCCGGCCCCGGTGCCAGGACGGACGGCGACGCGGTGAGGTGTGGCGACGCCCGCGAGGGGGAGCGGGTGCGCGGCAGCGACAACGGCCGGTTCGGCGCGCGGGGGTACGCGGGGGTATGCGGGGGGTGCGCGGCGGGGTGAGGCGCCGCGCTTCCGCTCGCGGGATCCCAAGCCGTGACCGCGGGCGGCTCTCCCGGGGTGGCCGGCGCCCGCGGCGGCGCGTATCGCCTCCGTCCGGGCACCGCCGACCGGGGGGTCGGAGGCCGGTGCGGGCCCTTGGCCGGCACGTACTCCTGTGTCAAGCGGCTCGGGGAGCCGGGTGGCGGCGGTCGGAGCGGGGCGGGGCGTAGTCGGGGGAGCGGTGGCCTGGGCGGTGGCCCGCGCTGCCGCGCCCGAGTGCGTGCCGGGGTTCGGCTCGCCCCGTCGCCCCGTCGCCCCGTCGCCCCGTCGTGCGGGACCGGGCCGGGTCCAGGTGTCACAGGGGTTGCCGTAGTGCCTCGCCCCAGGAGGTTCGGTCATCTCTTCGCCACGCGTCCCCCTGGACCGCGACCGGCGGTTCGGTGGCGGTCCGCCCTCCCGCTGCGTCATGCGGTGCGATGTCTGTGTGATGCCCGCGCGGCGACTGCTCGGCGTTTGCTTGCGCACGACGCTGCCTCCTCGCATCGGGAGCGGCTGGAGTTCTTTCCTCCGCTTCCCTCAACTGAGCCTCCTGCCCGCGTGGTTGGCATCGAAGCCTCCGGGTGGATCGGCCGACCCCGAGCTGCGATCGCAGGAATGAAAAGGGTTAATACCGGCTCAAATGCGCGATTTGCAGGGCTCTTGCGGAGGGGTGCGGGGGAGGCGTAAAGGGGGGCGTGGGGGCGTTGGGCAGTTGACCGGTCGATGGGTGGCTGCGCTGTCGGGCGGGTATGAACTGTGCGTGAGCAAATCGTTCATCCGGTGACGCCCCTTGTGGGCCGGCGGGGGCGTGGGTACGAGCAAGGCCCCCTCACGCGTGGTGAAGGGGCCTTGACTCTGCGTGCGCCGCCAGGGACTCGAACCCCGGACCCGCTGATTAAGAGTCAGCTGCTCTAACCAACTGAGCTAGCGGCGCCTGCTGACCTGGAAAACTCTACCCGATCTCCAGCTGTGCTCCTGACCATTTCCCCTCCATCACGGCCTGTCGGATGGTCGTTTTTTCTCTTCTGTCCGTCAAAATGCGATATGTCAGCAGAGTTGAGACACTGACGCCCGTACAGATGCGCCCAAAGATCTTGACGAGTGCGGAGGGGAATCGCATGACTGTGCCGGCCTTCAAGGAGTACGTACCCGCCATCGACTGCACCTGTGCGGGGTGCGCCGCGCAGCGGCGAACCGCAGCCTCCGGACTGCCGACGCGTTACGGAGGACATCCGGCCGCACACGGCGCGCGGCGCGCGATGGTGCTGGTCACCGCTGCCGGAGTGGTGCTCAGTACCGGTCTCGCCGAGGCGGCGGTCGCGGCGGTCGATCCGGCCCCGGTGACGGGCCCGGGTCAGGCGGCGGGCGCGGTCACCGGTGTCGCGTCGGTGACCGGCGCCGCGACCGGCGGCGTGGAGGCCGGGCCGGCCGGACCGGGGCCGGACAGTCCGCAGGGCGGACCCGGTCCGTTGCAGGGTGCGGGGGCCTCGGGGCCACCGTCGTCCCAGACGGGCGCGCCCGCGCTGCGCGCGACCACCCGGGCCGACATCATCAACCGCGCCAAGAAGTGGGTCACCGCGAAGGTCCCGTACAGCATGGAGAAGTACTGGTCGGACGGATACCGCCAGGACTGCTCCGGCTATGTGTCGATGGCCTGGAACCTGGCCGGCAACGAGTGGACCGGCAGCCTCGCCGCGTACGGCACGCGCATCGCCCGCGAGGAACTCCAGCCGGGCGACATCCTGCTCTTCCACAACCCGGCCGACCCCTCCAAGGGCTCGCACGTCACGATCTTCGGCGGCTGGACCGACTACACGCACACCCATTACACGGCGTACGAGCAGACCAAGCCGCACACCCGCAAGCAGACGACGCCCATGGCGTACTGGAACAACTCGGGCAGCTACGTCGCCTACCGGTACAAGGGGCTGACAAGCGGAAGCGCCGGCAGCGGCTCGGCGGCGACGCCGTTCCCGGGGACCGCGAAGTTCGGCGCGGGCGCGAAGAACGACTCCGTCACCCGGCTCGGCAGGATGCTCGTCGACCGGGGCGGCAAGCGCTTCTACAAGGTCGGGCCCGGCCCCACCTGGAGCAGCGCCGACCGGCAGGCGACCCAGGCGTTCCAGCGAGCCCAGGGCTGGAAGGGCAAGGAGGCCGACGGCCTCCCCGGCCCCGACACCTGGCGCCTGCTGACGAACGGAACCGGCCATGACATCCCCGCCGCCGACGGCACCACCGGGAGGGGCGGTTCCACCTCGGTCCCGGGCTTCCCGGGGCGGGGCCATTTCCGGCCGGGTCAGTCCAACAGCCATGTCGACAAGCTCGGCAAACAGTTGGTGAAGAAGGGATACGGCAAGTACTACCTGTCCGGCCCCAGCCCTCGGTGGACCGAGGCGGACCGGCGCAATGTCGAGGCCTTCCAGAAGGCCCAGGGCTGGCGGAGCACGGAGGCCGACGGCTATCCGGGCCCGGAGACCTGGCGGCGACTCTTCGCGTGACACGACGCACATGACGGAGGCGGGAATGCGATCCACGGTGTCGGACAGCTCCGGGAACCGGGAGAACCCGGAGAACCGGGAGAACCCGGAGGACCGGGAGGACCGGGAGTACGGGGGGCAGAGGTACGGGGCGGTCCCGGTGCGGGAGTGGGTGGGGCCGGACGGGGCGGGCCGGGTCACCGACGCCTGGGCCGAGGCGGGGGAGCGGGCCGCCGCCCGGGAAGCCTCGGGGACGACGGCCGGGTTCGACGGGCCGCTGGGGGGCGGCGGGTCTGGTGGGATCGGCGAGTCCGGCGAGTCCGGCGAGTCCGGTGCGGCCGGCTGGCCTGATGGGTCTGATGGGTCTGGTGTGTTCGAGCGAGCCGGAAAGTCCGGTGCTGCCGAGGGAGCCGGAGTGGCCGGCGCTACTGCCGGGCCGGACTCCGTCGTCGATCTCGTGCTCGACCTGGTCCCGGGGGAGGGCGAGCGTGCGGGCCTCTCCTACGGTGCGACCTCGGCCTCGGTGTCGGTCCCGGCAGCGGACCCCGGCCCTGCGCGGGCGGTGGTCCGGGGCGCGGAGGCGGCGGAGAGGGACCCGGCGCCGATGAGCGTCGGCCGGGGCCGGGCGGACCCGCCGGCCGACGTACCCGACACCGGTGTGCTGCCACCGCTGCGCGACGCCCGGCCGGACCCCGCCGGCCTGCTGCACGCTCCCGCTCCTGACCCCATTCCTGACCCCGCGCCGGAGGCCGGCGCGTCGGCCGATGCCGATGCGGCTGACGCGGACGCGGACGCGAATCCGGACCGGGCAGCCGAGGCCGGTGTGCTCGTCATGGCGGGAGCCGGATCGGCGGAGTACGGCCCCGAGGCCCGCGACCCCTCCGCCTCCCCCTCCCTCTCCTCTTCTCCTTCTCCCTCCGCTTCCCCCGCGCCTTTCGCTTCCGCCTCCGTCTCCGGCCGGGGCGACGCACCGCACACCGCGTCCGAGCTCGCGCCCGCCTCCCTCTCCCTGACGCTCACCGGCGAGGACACCGGCGAGTTCCGTACCGACCCCCGTGTGGACACCGGCCGGCATCAGGCGGTCATCGCCAACGAGCGCACTGCCTCCATCCCCGTGCACCTGCTCTTCCGCGAGGAGGCCGAGGCCGGGGCGGATGCCGTGACGCTGCCGGCCACCGTCGTACGAAGGGCGCCCGGGAGCGAGCAGCCGGCCGGACTCCGGCGGCCGCCGGTGCCGAGAACACCTCAGGTGCGGCCCTCGACCCGGCCCGCGCCGGTCGCCGACCCCCGGCTCCATGAGCGGCCGGGACCGGCGCTGCCCGGCTGGGTCGCGGTGCTCACCGGAGCCGTCGGGATCGCCGCGATCGGTGGAGTCCTGTGGTGGGCCGGGGCGTTTCCGGTCATGGTCCTGTCGCGGATCGGGGCCGGCTCGCGACCGTACGAAGGACTCGGTACCGGTGCCTGGGCGGCGCTCGCGCTGCTCGTGACCGTGGTGCTCTTCGCGTTCGGCGGTCTGAGCCGGGGCCGGGTCGGGTATGCCTGGGTGCTCACGCTCTTCGGCCGGTACCGGGGCACCGTGCGGCGGACCGGGCTGATGTGGGTCAGCCCGTTGCTGCTGCGGCGCCGGGTCGACGTACGGCTGCGGCACTGGCGCAGCGAGCCGCTGCCCGCGATGGACGCCAACGGCACCGCGCTGCGGGTCGTCGTTCTCGTCGTGTGGCGGGTCGAGGACACCGTGCGGGCGACGCTCGGGGTCGAGGACCACGAGGAGTATCTGCGCGAGCAGGTCGAGGCGGCCATGGCGCGGGTCCTGTCCCAGCTGCCCGCCGACGCCTTCCACGAGGACGCGCACACCCTGCGCAACGCCGAGGCGGTCGGCGACGCGCTGACCCGGATGCTGAAGGCGGACTGCGAGCCGGTCGGCATCGAGGTGTACTCGGCGCAGCCGACCGGAATCGAGTACGCGCCGGAGGTGGCGGCGGCCATGCAGCGTCGCCGGATCGCTGCCATCGACGCCAAGCACCGGGACAGCGTGCTGACTTCGGTGGTGGACGCCGTGGACGACACCGTCAGCCGGCTGACCGCCCGCGGCATCGTGGAGCTCGACGACTACGAACGGAAGTCCCTGGTCAAGGACTTGACGGTGGCCTTCTACACCGGCCGCGGCGGTGGGGACGGTGCCTGAACCGACCTGACCGACGCCTCGGAGGCAAACGGAATCCCGCTCTCATTGGTCTGGACATGTTCATGCTGCGTCAATAATCTAGGACTTGGTCTAGACCGCAGAACGCGCGCGTAGCAGTGCTCATGGAACTTCCCCCACGTCTCCGAGGAGCGGCAGCAATGCGTAAGAAGACAGGTGTGGCTCTGGTCGGTCTCGCGGTGGCGGGCGTCTCGATGTTCGCGACCAGCAGCGCCGGCAGCCACGGCTACACGGACAACCCCATCAGCCGTCAGAAGCTCTGTGCCAACGGCACGGTCACGAACTGCGGCAACATCCAGTGGGAGCCGCAGAGCGTCGAGGGCCCCAAGGGCTTCCCGGCGGCCGGTCCCGCCGACGGTGCGATCTGCTCCGGCGGCCACGGTGAGTTCGCCCAGCTCGACGACCCGCGCGGCGGGAACTGGCCCGCCACCAACGTCACCGCGGGCCAGGGCTTCAGCTTCCGCTGGCAGTTCACCGCCCGGCACGCCACAACGGACTTCCGCTACTACATCACCAAGGACGGCTGGGACCCCACCAAGCCGCTCAAGCGCTCCGACCTGGAGTCGCAGCCGTTCATGACGGTGCCCTACGGCGGCAAGCAGCCGCCGGCCACCCTGACCCAGCAGGGCACCATCCCCACCCAGAAGAGCGGCAAGCACATCATCCTCAGCGTGTGGAACATCGCCGACACGGCCAACGCGTTCTACTCGTGCTCGGATGTTCAGTTCTGACGCCTGGTCGGTTACCGTGCGGCGCCATGGGGAGCGCAGGCACCGTCGCGGAGCTCGTTCAGCGTCAATGGGGCGACCACCGGCCCGGGTTGAGACATGAGGACACCGTCCTCAGCCATCACCAGGTCGCCTCGGGCGCAGCCGCACGGGCCGCGCTCCTGGCGGATCTGCTGCCGGCGGGCAGCGAACCGCACCTCGGGGTGCTGCTGGACAACACCCCTGAATTCCCCCTGTGGTTGAGCGCGGCGGCCCTGGCCGGGGCCGCCGTCGCAGGCATCAACCCGACCCGTCGCGGCGCCGAACTGGCCCGCGACATCCTGCACACCGAATGCCGGGTGCTGATCACCGAGCGCGCACATCTGCCCCTGCTCGACGGCCTCGCGCTGCCGGGAGTACGGGTGCTGGTCACCGACACCGACGCGTACGCCGCACTCCTCGCCCCCTACGCCGGGGCGCGGCCGGGCGACACGGTCCTGAACCGGCCCGATCCCGCGACCCGGATGCTCCTGTACTTCACCTCCGGCTCCACCGGTGCGCCCAAGGCGGCGATCTGCACCCAGGGGCGGCTGGCGGCGGCCGGGCACTCGCTCGTCGGCCACTTCGGGATCCGGGGCGAGGACGTCCACTACATCTGCATGCCGATGTTCCACGGCAACGCGGTGATCGCCGACTGGGCCCCCGCACTGTCCGCCGGCGCCGCCGTCGCCCTGCGCCGCCGCTTCTCGGCTTCCGGCTTCCTCGAAGACGTGCGCGCGCACGGCGCCACGTACTTCACGTATGTCGGCCGTGCCGTGCAGTATCTGCTGGCCACCCCCGAACGCCCGGACGACCGTGAGCACCCGCTGCGCCTCGGCTTCGGCACCGAGGCCGGAGCGGTGGACGCCGCCCGCTTCCGGGAGCGGTTCGGGGTCCGGCTGGTCGAGGGGTACGGCTCCTCGGAGGGGGGTGCGTCGATCCAGCGGACGCCCGACACCCCGCCCGGTGCGATCGGCCGGGCGTCGGACCGTGACGACCTCGCGGTCGTCGACCCCACGAGTGGCCGGGAGCGGGTCGCCGCGGTCTTCGACTCCGGCGGAACTCTCCTCAACGGAGCCGCGTCGATAGGGGAGTTGGTCAACCGTGGCAGCACCCCCTTCGAGGGGTACTGGCGCAACGAGGAGGCGGACGCCGCCCGGTTGCGCGACGGCTGGTACTGGACCGGGGACCTCTTCTGCCGCGACGCCGACGGCTTCCTGTACTTCGCGGGCCGTACGGAGGACCGGCTGCGCGTCGACAGCGAGAACCTGGCCGCCGCGATGATCGAGAACATCCTGGCCCGCTGGGCCGACGCGGCGGCCGTGGCGGTCTACGCGGTGCCCGACCCGGTCGCGGGGGACCAGGTCATGGCTGCGCTGGCACTGCGCGACGGGGCGCGGTTCGATCCGGAGGCGTTCGCCGAATTCCTGCGGGACCAGCCCGACCTGGGGACGAAGATGGCCCCCCGGTTCGTACGCGTCGTCGGCTCGATGCCGGTGACCGCGACGAACAAGGTGCACCGGGTCGGGCTGCGGCGCGAGGGATTCTGGTCCGGGGGGCCGCTGTGGTGGAGCGGGGGCGGCGGAACGTACGTACCGTTCGGTGACGGACAACTCGCCGCGCTGGTGCGGGAGTACAAGGAGCACGGGCGCCATGAGCTGCTGTCCTCACACGGTGGAGGGTTCTGAGACCGTCGCCCGCCGCAGACGCGTGACCGCCAGCACCGCACCCACCAGCAGGAGCAGCCCGCCGGCCACCGAGGCGTACTGCATGCTGTGCACGAAGGCGTCCCGGCCGACCGCGATCAGCGAGCCGTCGCCGGTGGACAGCGCCCCCGGCAGCGTCTTGCGGGCCACCTCCGGGGCGGAGCCCGGCATGTCCGCGGTGTAGACCGCGGTCGCCACCGCACCCAGCAGCGCCATCCCCATCGCCCCGCCGAACTCCTGCCCCGTCTCCAGCAGCGAGGCCGCCGAACCCGCCTTCTCCGGCGGGCTGGTGGACAGGGCCAGGTCCGAGACGAGCGCCATCACGGTGACGATCCCGCAGCTCATCACGGCCGAGCCGATGAGCAGGACGGCGAGGGAGTCCGTACCCGACAGGGCGAGGACACCGAATCCGGCGGCCGCGATGACGAAGCCGGCGCAGATCACCCGGGCGCGTTCGGTCCGCTGGGCGATCGCGGTGGCCGCCGGTGCGGCGGCGCCGACCGCCAGCGAGGGGGCGAGGCTCCACAGCGCGGCCTCCATCGTACTCATCCCGAGCACCGACTGCAGGTACTGCGTGGTGAAGAAGGAGGCGCCCATCATGGCGAACGCGGCCAGTGCGTTCAGTCCGATCCCGGCGGCGAAGTTCCGGTCGCGGAAGAGCTCCCGGCTGATCAGCGCGTCGGCGCGGCCGCGCTGGCGGCGGACGAAGAACCAGCCGATGACGAGCCCGGCGGCGATGACCAGGCCGTTGCGCAGGCCCATCCCCTCGGCGGCCGTCTCCTTGACCCCGTAGACGACCGGGAGCACGGAGCCCATCGACAGGGGCACGCTCAGGAAGTCGAAGCGTCCCGGGTTCGGGTCCTTGAACTCCGGTACCAGGAAGGGCACCAGGACCAGCAGCAGCACCATCGCCGGCACGTTGATCAGGAAGACCGAACCCCACCAGAAGTGCTCCAGCATGATGCCGCTGAGCACCGAGCCGAGCGCGATCCCGCCCGCCATGGCACCGGACCAGATCCCGATGGCCCGGCCGCGCTGCTTCTCGTCGCGGAACATGTTCCGTACCAGGCCCATGGTCGAGGGCATCAGCGTCGCACCGCCGATCCCGAGCAGCGCACGGGCCGCGATGAGCATGTCGGGGCTGGTCGCGTAGGCCGCGCCGACCGATGCGGTGCTGAAGGCGACCGCGCCGAACAGCAGGAGCCTGCGCCGCCCGATCCGGTCGCCGAGCGAGCCCATCGTGATGAGGAGACCGGCCAGCGCGAAGGCGTACACGTCGAAGATCCAGAGCTGCTGGGTGGCGCTGGGGGCGAGGTCCCGGTCGATGGAGGGGATCGCGAAGAAGAGGACGGACACGTCCATCGAGACCAGGAGGAGAGGGAGGAGCAGGACCACGAAGGCGGTCCACTCCCGACGGCCGGCGAGCTCGCCGGGGGCGGTGATGGTGTGCGAGGAGGTGGGCATGGAGAGGAATATACGAACGTATTAAACGGCTGTCTAGTACGTGCGTGTAAAACATCCGTACATCATCGCGGGCAGCACAAAACACATGAGGCGGTCTCCGTTGAACGGAGACCGCCTCATGTGCTGTCTGTGCGCCGCCAGGGACTCGAACCCCGGACCCGCTGATTAAGAGTCAGCTGCTCTAACCAACTGAGCTAGCGGCGCCTGCTGACTCGAAAATAATACCTGCTCTTCGGGGGTGCTGATGACACGCGCCCACGACCCTGCCGACCTGCCCTTCCGTGATCCTGGTGGCGCGGTGGCGCCGGGGTGGGTCCGGGCGGCGTCGTATGTGGCTCGCGAAGCAGTCAGAGAGCCAGCGAGAGCAGCACCGGCGCGGCCCGCCGGTTCAGCGTGTCCGCCGCCTCGCGCAGCCGGTGCGCGTGCTCGACCGGCAGTGAGAGTGCCAGGCATCCCGCCGACGACCCCGCTGTCAGCGGCACCGCGGCGCACACCGTACCGACCGCGTACTCCTGGATGTCGAGCACCGGCACCGTGGCCGGCTGGCTGTCCAGCTTGGAGAAGAGGACCTTCTCGCTCGTGATCGTCCGCGATGTCAGCCGGGCCGTCTTGTGCCGCGAGATGTGGTCGCGCCGCCCGTTCTGGTCGAGCTGCGTCAGCAGGCACTTGCCGATCGCGGAGGCGTGCGCCGCGGACCGGAAGTCCACCCACTCGTTGACCGCGGGCGTCCGTGGACCGTCGGCGTACTGCGTGACGCGGATCTCGCCGTCCACGTACCGGCTGATGTAGACCGCCGCCCCCACCGAGTCCCGCAGCTGGGCCAGCGTCTGCTGGAGCTTGGCCTCCAGGGCCTGTCTGCGCGCCGCGCCCGAGCCGAGGAGCAGCAGCGAGGCGCCGGTGACGTACGCGCCGGCGGTGATCTGCTCGACGTACCCCTCGCGGCGCAGCGTCAGCAGCAAGGAGGTGAGATGCCCGAGGGGCAGTCCCGTCTCCCGGGCGATCTGGGCGTCCGTCACGCCGTTGCCGTGCTTGGAAACTGTTTCGAGAACGCGAAGGGCGTACTGCACCGAATGGAATGGCGCGGTTGGTTCGGGCTTCAACGCCACGGTGTCCCCCTGCCAGGTTGTGACCGCAAGCTTTGCCACCACGATAGCCGCCAAGAGTGCCTTCGGGGGCGGGTGTTGACTACTCGCCGGTGCGCCCCGGCCCGTGGGCTGGGGCGCACTCCTCTGGCATATGCCAGAGTCAACAGCGATCAGCGGATGCCGAGGTCACAGCACCGCGTTGAGGAATTCGCGAGTACGTTCGTGCTCGGGATCGGAGAAGATTTTTTCGGGCGAACCTGACTCCACGACCTTTCCGGAATCGAACATCAGTACCTTCTCCGAGACGTCCCGGGCGAAATTCATTTCGTGGGTCACACACAGCATGGTGATGTCGGTGTTCCTGGCGATGTCGCCCAGCAGTTCCAGCACCCCCGCCACCAGTTCCGGATCGAGCGCGGACGTCACCTCGTCCAGGAGCAGGATCTCCGGCTCCATCGCCAGCGCCCGCGCGATCGCGACCCGCTGCTGCTGACCGCCGGAGAGCTGGGAGGGATGCGCGTCGACCTTCCCGGAGAGACCGACGAGGTCGAGCAGCTCCCGCGCGCGGGTCTCCGCCTTGTCGCGGTCCATGCCGAGGACGTTGACGGGCGCCTCGGTGATGTTCTGCAGCACCTTCATGTTCGGGAAGAGGTTGAACTGCTGGAAGACCATCCCGATCTTCTTCCGCGCCTCGCGCAGATGCTTCTCGGACGCCGGCTTCAGCGTGCCGTCGGGCGCCCGCATGTGCGACAGCGGATCGCCGTTGATCCGGATCACGCCGTCGCTGACCTTCTCCAGCGTCATCAGCAGCCGAAGGATCGTGGTCTTGCCCGAGCCGCTGGGCCCGATCAGGGTGACGTGCTCGCCACGCTCGACCGAGAAGTCCAGCTGGTCGAGGACGACATGGTCCCCGTACTGCTTGACGACCTTGTCGAAGCGGATCAGCGGGTGTCCGGCGCCCTGGGGGGCGGGGACCGCGACGAGGTCCTCGGGGGCCGTGGCCGCGGTCTTCTGCAGGGGGAGCGGTTCAGTGGCCAAGGCGCTTCTCCAGTTTCCTCATCAGGAGTGATGTGGGGTAGCTCGCGACCAGGAAGACCAGTCCGGCGAGTGTGAACACCTCGGTGTACGCGAAGTGGTCACCCCCGTACTTGCGGGCTTCGAAGACCATCTCCTGCACCGTGATCACGGCGAGGAACGGGGTCTCCTTGAACATCGAGATCGCGTAGTTCCCGAGTGCGGGCAGCACATTGCGCACCGCCTGCGGCAGGATCACGGCCTGCCAGGTCCGCCGGGCCGGCAGCGACAGGGCCCGGCAGGCCTCCCACTGGCCCTTGGGTACACCGTCGATCCCGGCGCGGTACACCTCCGAGGTGTACGTGGCGTAATGGATGCCCAGCACCACGATGCCGATCGTCAGCGGCTCCACCGAAGTGAACAGCGCGGCCGCGCCGACCAGCTGGACCAGCAGCGGGGTGGAGCGGATGAACTCCATCACCACCTTCACCGGCACGGTCACGAACCGGGTGGGCGCCCGCCCGGCCACCGCGATCGCCAGCCCGAGCACCGCCGCGACCAGCGTGCCGAGCACCGTGGCGAGCAGGGTGACCTTGAAACCCTGAAGGAGCAGGGGGAGCGCGTCCCCCGCGGCGTTCCAGTCGAATCCTTCGTTCACCGGGCACCTCCGGCGGCCGGGGCGGTCACGGCACTGCGGGACTTCAGCAGGCTTCCGCCGCCGCTCGCCAGTCCGAGCCGCCGTTTGGCCGACCGTTCCAGCAGGTTCATCAGCAGGGTCATCGCGTAGGCGAGCACGAAGTAGCAGGCCAGCAGCGTCACATACGCGGTGAGGGTCTCACCCGTACGGCTGCGCAGCTTCTCGACCGCGGTCATGAGGTCGGCCGCCGAGATCAGCCACAGCAGCGGCGTGCACTTCAGCAGCTGGATCAGGAGGTTGGTGAAGGACGGGATCATCTGCACCCACGCCTGCGGAAGGATCACCCTGCGCATCCGGTGCAGGGGCGTCATGTTCAGCGCGACGGCCGCCTCGTACTGCGAGCGCGGTACGGAGGTGATCGCGCCGCGCACCACCTCGGCGCCGTACGCACCGTAGTTGAGGCCGAAGGCGATCACCCCGCAGAGCAGGGGCGTCAGTTCGTACCCCGTGAGCGACGGCATCGCGTAGTAGAGCCAGAACAGCTGGACGTACAGCGAGGTGCCGCGGAAGAACTCCACGACCACGCGCGAGACGCCGCGCGACACCAGCAGCCGGCTGATCGACATCAGGCCGAGGACGAACGAAAGGAGCAGGGCCAGCAGGGCACCCAGGAAGGTGACCTGGAGCGTCACCCACAGGCCCGAGCGCAGCTGGGGCAGATCGTCGGCGAAGGCGGAGAAGAAAACACTCATGCGGTGGGTCCCGTCCCTGTCAGCCCTTGCACAGATCGGCCGTCTTCAGGTTGGCCGGCGGGAGCTCGGTGGCCCCGAAGCCGTATTCCCGGACCAGTTCCACATAGCGGGACTTGTCGGAGACGATCTTCTTGAGCTCGCGGTTGAAGGCGTCCCGCAGCTCCTCGTTGCCCTTGCGGAAGACGGCGCCGCCGGGGCTGTACTGCTTCACCCCGTCGAGCTCCGGCACGAAGGCCTCGGTGACCTCGGTGTCCGGGTTGGTCTTCGCCAGCCAGCGCAGCGAGATGCCGGTCAGCAGGAACGCGTCGATCCGGCCGCCCTTGACCGCGTCCGCGCCGTCCTGCGGCTTCTGGAGCGACTTGAGCTTGTCCTTGGTTATCCCGGCACCCTCGGCGTACGAGCCCTCGACCGTACCCGCCATCACGCCGACGGTGATCCCGGCGGCCTTCGCGGACGCCAGGTCGGTGATCTTCCTCGGGTTGCCCTTCTTCACCATCAGCGCGCTCGGAGAGATGAACTCCGGCTCCGAGAAAAGGGCGTTGGCGCAGCGCTCGGGCGTGATCGCCATACCGGCGCTGACCACGTCGTACTTGCCGGCCTGGAGCCCCGGGATGAGGCCGTCCCATTCGGAGAGGGTGGGGCGCAGCTCGTCCACACCCAGTGCCTTGAAGATCTCCCGGTGCAGGGCGGGCGCCTCGCCCTTGAGCTCCTTGCCCTCCATGTAGCCGTACGGGGCCTCGTCGGCGTACGCGACCCGGACGAATCCCTGCTTGCGGAGCTTGTCGAGCGCCCCTTCGCCGTCCGCGGAACCGGCGCCGGTCTTGCTGCATGCGGTGAGCAGGCCGGGGACGACGAGCAGACCGCCCACGGCTGCCGATCGGTTGAGAAAGCCCCGGCGGGACAGGTTCGGGAAGTCAGCCATGGTTAGCAATCTCCTGAAGGGGTCGAACGGGTCGAACAGTCCGGACAGGGTTGACGCCTGCCCGATCCCGTACGTCTATGCAGGAAGAGGCCGCATGTAACCGAACAGTGTCCGGAGGTTGACCTTCCCGTGTCCGGATGTGGGCGGAGTGCGACGGGGCATGTGCGGGGTGTATTTCGTTGTGGGGTGCGGTGAATGACGGTGTGTTATCCCCAGATGTCCGTCATGCGGGGTGAATTGGGGCGGTTGTGCGGGGTGCTGGGGTGGGGTGCCCGGGTCGGGTCAGGTGTCCTGGTCCGTGCCCGGGATGTGGCCGAGCCGCTTGTCCACCACGTTCGGCAACGGCTCACCCGCCGCCCACCGTTCGTACATCGCGACGAACTGCTCGCCCAGCCGGTCCCGCCAGCCCGCCGTGTCACCGCTCATGTGCGGCGAAACGATCAGGCCGGGTACGTCCCACAGCGGGCTGTCCGGGACGAGCGGCTCCCGCTCGAACACGTCGAGCGCGGCCCCGGTGATCCACCGCTTGCGCAACGCGTCGACGAGATCGTCCTCGACCACCATCGGGCCGCGCCCCACGTTGATGAACACCGCCGACGGCTGCATCAGCCCGAAGAACCGGCTGTCGAACATCCGGCGCGTCCGCGGGGTCAGCGGTGCTGCACAGATCACCCAGTCGGCGCGGGCGGCCAGCCGGTCGAGGTCCCCGGCGCCGTGGATCGTGCGCCTGGCCGTGCGTCCCACCAGGGCCACCTCGACGCCCAGCGTCATCAGCAGCCGGGTGATCTCGCGCCCGATCGGACCGGCGCCGACGACCACCGCACGCGATCCGGCGACCCGGGCGGTCTCGCGGTGGCGCCACCGCCGGCGCCCCTGGAGCTCCAGGGTGCCGGGGAGGTCCTTGGCGAACGCCAGCACCAGGCCGGCCACGTACTCGGCGATCGGCTGCTCGAAGATGCCGCGTGCGTTGGTCACCACGGTGTCGCTGTCCACCAGCTCCGGGCAGAGCAGCCGGTCCACGCCCGCACTCGCCGTGTGCACCCAGGCGGGGCGCGGCCCGCCGCCGGGCCAGGCCGCTCGTACCGCGTCCGAGGTGAAGTCCCAGACCAGCAGGACGTCCGCCCCGGGGAGCGCGTCCGCCAGACCGGCCCCGTCGGTGTGCCGCACCCGCACCCGTCCGGTCAGCGCGCCGAGGCGGGGCGGCGGATCGGCGTCCAGGACGAGCAGGACGGGCTCCGGCATGGGGGCGGGCTCCTCCGCGTCGGCTGGATCGGCTGAGGCCGCGGACGCACCACGCTCGCAGCCGCACCCCACCCCGTCAACCGGCCCGAGCGGTGACCGGGCCGGATGGGGGAATACTGGAACAGGAGCGGGGAAGACGGCCGGAGCCGTCGCCCGCTCCGCGGCGGCCGGTCCGCCGCACCGGACACACAGCACGGGAGCGGCACAGGACCAGCGCAGGAGCAGTAACAGGAAGGGTGGACATGACGACCGTCGGATTCCTCTACCCGGGCCATTTCGCGGAGGACGACTACCCGCGGACGGAGATTCTGCTCGACAGCACCATCAGGCTCGTCGTCCGCCACACGGCGAGCCCGGACGACGCCTACCGCGAGGACGCCCTGCGCGAGCTCGGCGCCCCCGCCCGGCTCGCCGCCGGTGTCGAGGAGCTTCAGCGCTCCGGGGTCCAGTCAGTCGTCTGGGCGTGTGACGGCGGCAGCTTCCTGTACGGCCCCGAGGGCGCCCGGGAGCAGGTCATGGCGGTGGCGCGGGCGGCGGGCGTGCCGGCCTCCAGCACCTCCATCGGCTTCGTCCACGCGGTACGGAAGCTCGGCGCCAACCGGGTCGCGGTCGCCGCGACCTACCCCGAGGAGATCGCCGCGCGCTTCACCGCCTTCCTCCGTGCGGCGGGCATGGAGGTGGCCGCCACCCACGCGGCGGGCCTGGCCGGTGCCGCCGAGGCCGCGGCCTGGGGGATCGACGAGGTGAAGGAGCTGGCCCGCGCCGCGGACCGGCCGGAGGCGGACGCGGTCCTGCTGCCGGACACGGCCCTGCACACCATCGGCCACCTCGCCGAGCTGGAGGACTTCCTCGGCAAACCCGTGCTCACCGCGAACCAGGTGGCCGTCCGGGAGGCCCTGCGGCTGGCCGACCGCCCCGCGTGGGAGCCCCGGCTGGGCGCACTCTTCGCGGCCCGCGAATCGCCGCCGGCCCCGGTGGAGTGGGGGAGCGGACGGGCGTACGCACACGGCAGGCCGCGGTGAGGGAGGCGGAGCAGCGGACGGGTGTCGGCGGGGGAGGAGGGGTGAGGGTGTCGCCCGGACCCGGAACAAAGCCCGGACCCGGAATAAACGGAGTCAACCTCCTGTTTCATCTCTCCGGACCGACGAAGGACTGACGAGCACCATCGGAGAGGCCAGGACGTGGACGAGATTCGAGGCGACGAGATCCGTGGCAAGACGGAGGGGACGGCACCCGTGCCCCTCTCGGTCCTTGACCTCGTGACCGTGGGCCAGGGCCGCACCGCGTCCCAGGCCCTGCGTACCGGTGTCGAGATCGCGCAGCTCGCCGAGCGCCGCGGCTTCCACCGCTACTGGGTCGCCGAGCACCACTCCATGCCCGGCGTCGCCTCCTCCTCGCCGGCCGTGATCCTGGCCCACACCGCCGCTCACACCGAGCGCATCCGGCTCGGTTCCGGCGGCGTCATGCTGCCCAACCACGCCCCGCTCGTCATCGCCGAGCAGTTCGGCACGCTGGAGGCCATGGCCCCCGGCCGTATCGACCTCGGCCTGGGCCGTGCCCCCGGCACCGACGGCGCCACCGCCGCCGCCCTGCGCCGCACCGAGCGGCTGAACGAGGGTGCCGACGACTTCCCGCAGCAGCTCATGGAGCTGACCCGCTTCCTGGACGACGACTTCCCCGACGGCCACCCCTACGCCCGCATCCACGCGGTCCCCGGGCCCGTCCAGGCCACCTCCGAGGGCGGCGTCCAGTCCCCGGCCCGCCCGCCGCTCTGGCTGCTCGGCTCCTCCGGCTTCAGCGCCCGGCTGGCCGGCATGCTCGGCCTGCCCTTCGCCTTCGCCCACCACTTCTCGGCCCAGAACACCATTCCGGCCCTGGAGCTGTACCGCGATTCCTTCAGGCCGTCCGCGGTGCTGGACGCCCCGTACGCCCTGATCGGCGTCGCGGCCCTGGCCGCCGACGACGAGCGCGAGGCCCGCCGCCAGGTGCTGTCCGGCGCTCTGTCGATGCTCCGGCTGCGCTCCGGCCGCCCGGGCCTGGTCCCGACGCCCGAGGAGGCGGAGGCGTACGCCTTCAGCCCGATGGAGCGGGAGTTCGTCGACAACTGGCTCGTCAACATCGTCCACGGCACCGCGGACGAGGTCCGCTCCGGCCTCGACGACCTGGCCAAGCGCACCGGCGCCGACGAATTGATGATCACCGCCAACGCCCACGGCGGGGAGGCCCGGCTGCACAGCTACGGCCTCATCGCGGACGCGTACGGCCTGCCGGGGGCCTGACGCCCTCCTGCCGGGCGGCTCGGCCTTCCGGGGCGGGGCAGGCAGCCGGGGTCGTTCAGGCCTTCAGGGCGCGGGCGCCGAGCAGTTCACCGATGCGCTCCGGGGCGACCGCGCGGGAGTAGAGCCAGCCCTGCCCGGTGTCGCAGCCGATCCGGCGCAACCGCTCGGCCTGGCCGGCCGTCTCCACGCACTCCGCGGTGACGGTCAGGCCCAGGCGGTGGGCCAGCTGGACCATGGCCTCCACGATCGTCTCGTCGGCGGGGCTGGGATGCGTGCCGTCCTCGTACCGGAAACCACGCACGAAGGCGCCGTCCAGCTTCAGTACGGAGACCGGCAGGCGGCTCAGGTAGGCGAGGTTGGAGTACCCGGTACCGAAGTCGTCGATGGCGATCCGCACCCCCATGTCGCTGAGCGACTGAAGGGCCTGAAGCGGCCGGCCCGTCGACCCCATCACCGCGGACTCGGTCAGCTCCAGTTGCAGCAGCGCCGGGTCCAGGCCGGTCTCCGCGAGGATCTCGGCGACATCGGTGACCAGGTCGGAGTCCCAGACCTGCCGTACGGCGACGTTGACGCTGATGAACAGCGGCGGCTCGTCCGGATGGTCCAGCTGCCACCTCCTGGCCTGCCGGCAGGCCGCCCGCAGCACCCACCGGCCGAGCTGCACGATCGAGCCGTCCTCCTCGGCGATCGCGACGAACCGATTCGGCGAGAGCAGGCCGAACTGCGGGTGGTTCCAGCGCACCAGCGCCTCCACGCCCCGTACGACGCCGTCGGCCATGCAGACCAGTGGCTGGTACTCGATGGTGAACTCACCGCGTTCGACCGCCGGGCGGAGATTGGACGACAGGGCCTGGCGGGTCATCCGGTGGGCGTTGCGTTCGGGGTCGAAGAGGGTCCAGCGGGCCTTGCCGTCGGCCTTCGCCCAGTACAGCGTCGTATCGGCCGCCTGCATCAGTCCCGTGGCCGAGGTGCCCGCCACGGGCCGCTCCACCACGCCGATCGATGCCGAGACCGAGAGCCGCTGACCTGCGAGGTCGAAGGGCTGCTGCAACGCGGCGAGCACCGTGCGGGCGAGATCGGTCAGCTGCCGCGTACCGGTGGAGTCCTCGACCAGGATCGCGAACTCGTCCCCGCCCAGACGCGCCACCAGATGGGCCCCGGCCGGGTGCGTGGCCTCCTGCCCGGCGCAGTCCGTGAGCCGGGCGGCGACGGCGGCCAGCAGCCGGTCACCGATCCGGTGGCCCAAGGTGTCGTTGACGGCCTTGAAACCGTCCAGATCCAGGTAGCAGAGCCCGATCCGCCCCCGGCCGGGCCTGCTGTCGTCCTGGTATGGCGCGGTCTCCAGGACCGCCGAGAGCCGCTCGAAGAACAGCGTCCGGTTGGGCAGCCGGGTCACCGGGTCGTGCATCTGGAGGTGGCGCAGCCTCTTCCTGAGCTCGCGCCGGTCGCTGACGTCGGCGACCGAGAGCAGCACCTGGCCGGGGGCCGGCCCGCCCCCCTGCTCCGGCGCCGCGGCCATCGGTACGACGGTGATCTCGGCCCACAGCGAGCGCCCGTCGGGGTGCTTGAGCCGACGGGTGCAGCGGAACCAGGAGCGGCGGCCGTGCAGCACCTCGCGGTACGCGCGCCAGGAGCGGCCGTCCGCGGCGAGGTCGACCAGATCCGAGGCGGACTGCGCGGTCAGCGCCGCCGCGCCGATGCCGGTCAGTGCGGCCAGTGCCTCGTTGGCGGTGACGATCAGGCCCTCGTGGTCGACGACGGCCATCGGGAGCGCGGCAGCCCGGAACGCGGCCCGGTAGTCGTGCGGCTCGGACGTGCTCCCGGCACACGGCCACGAACCGTCACGCTCCGTGAGGGTAGGTGGTGAGGAAGTGGGTGCTGTGCCTGCCGCGGGCCTGGGCCCTTCGGAGGTTCCGCTCACCGTTCGCTCCCGCCGTGCAGTTCTGTCCCGGACACCTGTGGTCGGACTGGCCCGCCGCGTGGATCGCCGTCGTCAGAGGCGGAAACCGCGCAGGAAAGCGAGGTGAAGCATAGAGGCTGGCGCCTCGGCCGTTCCAGCGCCCCGACGGTTGTCACCCCCTGTCCGCTGCACTTGAGCCATTCGCAGGGTGACCCGGTTTGTCCATCACTGATCGATTCTGCGCGGCTCCGTTCCCTCACGCCGCGTCGGTGATCGATTGTGACTGACTGTGAGGTGTGTGCCCGCCTTCGGCCGCTGACCCGACTGGGGCAGCTCAACAGGACGTACCTCCCGAAACGCCAGAAGGTGGTCAAGAGGGTCCTGGAGTCCGTACCCGTACCGGAGGTGAATGTGCCGCGTCAGCAAGGGCCCGGAAGGATGGAGAGACCGAGTCCGCGCGCGGTGACGGCCGGGCTGATCTCCCTCCTGGCGCTCGCCGCCACCTCTCTCGTCGCGGGCCCCGCCGCTGCCGCTACCGGAGACGCGGCCCCCTGCGCGCTGCCCCGGACCGAGGCCCACCACTCACTCGGACTGGACGATTGGAACGGTGCCTATCCGCGCCCCGGCCACTCCCTCGACGCGGTCATGGTCTTCCTCTCGTTCCCCGACGCCCGGCCCGTCACCACCCCCGACCAACTCGCCGCCGACCACTTCCCCGCCACCACGCAGTTCTTCCAGCGCGCCTCGTACGGCAAGTTCACCCTGCGCCCGCACCCCCTGCGGCACTGGATCCGGATGCCCAAGCCCTCGGTCCAGTACGGGATACAGCGCGACTGGAACGACGAACGGCGCAGCGCCTACCTGCGGGACGCGATCGACGCGGCCGACCCCGAGGTGGACTTCTCGAAGTACGACCTGGTCTATTTCGTCGCCGACCCGGACGCCCCGGGTGTCGACTCCGACGCCACCAAGGTCGTCAACTTCGACCGGCCGCTGCAGGCCGACGGTACGGACATCAGGCGGGTGGTCACCGTCTTCGAACAGCACCCGCCCGACCACAACGTCCTCGCCCACGAGACCGGACACGTCTTCGACCTGCCCGACCTCTACCACCGGCCCTCGGACGGCAAGGGGGACTGGGACACCTACGTCGGCGACTGGGACGTCATGGGCAGCCAGTTCGGCCTCGCACCGGATCTCTTCGGCTGGCACAAGTGGAAGCTGGGCTGGCTCGACGACCGGCAGGTGATCTGCGTCCAGGGGAACCGGGTCGTCACCCTGGAACCGATGGCGGCCGTGCCCGTGCCGGGCGCGTCCATCGGAACCCGGCTCGCCGTGATCAGGACCGGTGAGGGCAGCGCCGTGGCCGTCGAGGCCCGCAGTGCCACCGGCAACGACAGTTCCACCTGCACCGAAGGTGTGCTGCTCTACCGGGTCCGCAACGGCACGCCGTCGGGCGGCGGACCGGTCGACGTCCTCGACACCCACCCCGGCACCGACGCCTGCTGGGACCGCTCCGTCTATCCGCCGCTCGCGGACGCCCCGCTGAGGGTCGGCGAGAAGTACTCCATCCCCGGCGGGCACGCCACCGTCGAGGTCGCCGACCGGACGCCCTCGGGCGCGTGGACCGTCCGGATCACCACGGGCACTTGAAACCGGTCGACGACACGAAGAAGCCCCCTCGCTCTCGCGAGGGGGCTTCTCCTGTCTGTGCGCCGCCAGGGACTCGAACCCCGGACCCGCTGATTAAGAGTCAGCTGCTCTAACCAACTGAGCTAGCGGCGCCTGCTGACGTCGTAGACCTTAGCACCCTGATCCGGGGGAGGAAAAATCGAAATACGAGACGTCGGAGCGGGCACCGACCGGGCCACCCGGACACAGGCCCAGAGCAGGACGTCCGGCCCGGGAAGCCAGGGGGTGCGGGTGTCGGGGGCGACCAGCCAACGGGGTCCGGGGGAGGCCGGATCGCAGGTCAGGGGAGGGACCGTCACCGCGTCCCCGGCGCCGTGGCAGAGCAGCGGCGGCACCTTCGGGCCGTCGTCGCGCGACCTCAGCGGGTCCTGGCCGGGCCGGGTTCCCCGGCCGGGGCCCCACTCCTCCCAGTCGAGCAGCGAAGGCAGCCGCTGGGCGGTGCCGGGCGAGGCGAACAGCAGCATCCGCCCGCGGTGCGTGGCGACCGGGCCGGAGCCCGGACCGTCGGCCCACAGATGCTCCAGCATCCGGCGCCCGAAGAGCGTCGGCACGTTCACCACGTCGAAGGCGGAACCGCACGGCAGCACCCCGGGCGCGGACGGGTGCGACTCCCACTGGGCCAGGGTGCTGCGCGGATATGCCGCTGCCCCGGCCAGCCAGGCGGCGCCGGCCGCGGTCACCTGGGCCGTCTGATTCCCGGCCTGCTCGCGCAGGACGGCGAAGATGTCGGCGTCCTGGGCCCGGCTGTGGGGCCCGGCGCCGTGATGCAGTGTCGTTTCGTCTGGCAGCCATGCGGTCATATGCACAGGTCTACCCGGAGTGATCAATCGAGTTCCGAGAGTTTTCGGAAATCGGGACAGCCTGGGGTGGGGAGGGGTATCTTGCGCGCCTGGCATATGCCAGCGGCCGCACCCGGAGTGAGCGCGGACCCTCGTACGGGTCGCCGCGTCATCGGATCCCGGCGCGGCGAGAGCGCCTCACCACCCCGGCACCCCGGCAACGCGGGCCCGCGAGGCTGCTGTGTCAGGGCGTCGGCGTACGGCAGGAGCACCGGCCCCGGGATTCCCGGACGGCAAGGAGCACCGGCCCACCGGATTCCCGGACGGACAAGGAGCACCGGCCCACCGGATTCCCGGACGGGCAAGGACCGGTAAGGGTGCCGCGTCCGGACCGAGGCATCGGCGCCGCGGCGGCCGTCAGGGTCCGGGTTCGTTCAGCAGGGTGCGGCCGAACTCGACCATCTTCACCGCGTAGTCCTCGGTCCACTCCGCCCGCCGCGCGATGTCCGCGGTCGTCAGCCGGTCGAACCGGCGCGGGTCCGCCAGCTGCGCCGCCGCGATCGCCTGGAACTCGACCGCCCGGTCCGTCGCGGCGCGGAAGGCCAGGGTCAGCTCGGTGGCGCGGCTCAGCAGCTCCTTCGGATCCTCCATCGACTCCAGGTCGAAGAAGTGCTCAGGATCGGCGACCGCTGCCGACGGCTCGAAGAGCAGGGGTGCGGGGCGCAGCCGCTGCTGCTCGTTCCGCTCGGGTTGTGCCATGTGGTTCTTCCTCCTCCGGTGGGCCCCGACGGCCACCCTCCATTGTCCGGCTCGCCGCAAGGGCGCCTCCGGTTCTGTCCTGTCCTGCCTTGCCCGCGGGGTGCCCGGGGGCGTGCACCGGCCCACTGCCGATCCGCCGTGGCCGCCCGCGCACCCCGACCTCAACGTCCCCAGCGCACCCGGTGTTCCGCCAGATGCGCGAGCACCGCGTGATTGGCCTCCCAGCCATCCGGGAACTTCACGGTCACCCCCAGCTGGACGGGCTCCGTCGACGGGTGCTCGTCGAGCAGCTCCGTCACCCCCTCGCGGCACACCACGACGCAGGCGTGGCGGTGGCGGGAGGCCAGCACGCAGAGCCGGCCCGTCTCCAGATGGAAGGCGGTGGCGTCCGGGCGGCCGGACAGCGGATGCAGGACCACCGTCACATCGAACTCACGGCCCTGGAGCCGGTTCGCGGTGTCCACCGCCACTCCCGTCACCCCGAGCTCGGCGAGCGCGGCCCGCACCGCTGCCGCCTGGTCCCGGTGGGCCGTGCCGACCGCGACCCGGTCCGCGGTCACCGGCGCCGCGTCCGGGGAGCGCTCACTGGTCGCGGCCCCGCCCCGGTCCAGCAGCCGGCGGACCACCAGGGCCACCGCCCGCACCGCCTCGGGGTCGGTGCGCGGGGTGTGCCGGGCAGGCAGCTCCAGCAGACCCCAGCCGGACTCCGCCGCCTCGTCCAGCACCCGGTCCGCCGCCGACCCGTCCGACGCGACACCGAACGACAGCCGCCGGTCGCCGTGGTCCGTGCCGCTGCGGAACGGGGTGTACGGGTAGAACGCGTCCGACACCAGGGGCGCGGCCGAGGCCGGAAGCCGCCAGGAGACCGGCAGCCGGTGCTGCGGCAGTTCCGGATTGTGGGCGAGCAGGGTGGAGACCGCACTGGCCGACGGGTCGTAGCTCAGCCCCGCCCACTGGTCCGCGCCGACGATCGAGAACGGGTCCAGCTGACCCGGATCACCGACGAACAGCGCCCGCTCGAAGAGCCCGGCCACGGCCAGCAGCGCGTCCGAGCGCATCTGGTACGCCTCGTCGACGATCGCATGACCCCAGGGCTCGACGTTCTTCACATGGGCCCACTTCGCCGCCGTCGAGATGACGATGTCGAGCCCGGCCAGATCCGCCGCCTTCGCCGACTTCCGTACGTTGGCCAGGCCGTCCAGCACCTTGTCGTACGGGTCGGAGTCGTTGCTGTGCAGCCGGCCGACCGGCAGTCCCGGGTCCTTCTCGGCCAGCCGCACCACCAGGTCGTCGACCTGGGCGTTCGTCTGCGCGACCACCATCAGCGGGCGTCCGGCCGAGGCGAGCTCCAGCGCGGCGCGCACCACCAGGGTCGACTTGCCCGCACCCGGCGGGGAGTCCACCACGATGCCCCGGGCCGAGCCGTTCAGTGTGTCGTCCAGGATCCGGGCGGTGGCCAGGCCCGCCGCCGCGCCCGGATCGAATACGGCCGTCACAGCAGGTCCTCCGTGGTCACGGGGTCGGGGAGCTCGGCAGCCGCGGCGCCGCCCGGCGGGCCGCCGTGGGTCCACGGGGTCTCCTCCGCGTCCGGCAGCTGCGGGCCACCGCGCTGGTCGTGCTCGAAAAGGGTCCAGACGATGACGTCACCCGGCTCCGGCACCGACCCCGGGGCGGGCTCCTTGCCCCGGCCCATCCGGTCGGTGATCCGCAGCACCAGCGCGGGTGCCGTGCCGTCCTCGGCCGGTCCGTAGCCCGCGAACTCGGCGGTCTGCGGCTTGCCGTCCAGCGAGCGGTAGACCTTCACACGCTCACCCAGCTGCGGCTGCTCGGCCGTGAGCACCGTGACCAGCGGGCGCGGGGAGGGGCGCTTGGACTCGCTGTACGCCATCTCCACCGCCGTCACCTCGCCGAGGAACGCCTCGCCCGCCAGCCGCCGCCCGGCCAGCACCAGCGGATCGTCCAGTGCCTCCTGGGCCTCCAGCTGCGCCTGCGCCGTCTCCCGGGCCGCCAGCTTGCGGGCCGCCGTCACCGCGTCGTCGCGGCGCGGCTGCGGCGGCTCGCCGGCCCGCACCCGGTCGCGGTGGCCGGTGAACGACCAGCGGTCACGGGTCCAGCGGTCCTCGGCCCTGGCCCCCTCGGGCAGCTCCCGCAGCAGGTCCAGGCTCCGCCACACCGCGTCCCAGGTCGGCCGCAGCACACCGGCCAGCAGCCCCCTGATCTCCCGTTCGGCCGAGGTCAGTTCGGCGAGCCGGGCATCGGCGGCCAGCCCGTCCTCGGCGGCGGCCAGCGAGGTGCGCGCCCGGTCGTACCGCTCGATCGCGGGGGCCAGCAGCCGGTTGTCGAAGTCGGGGTCGGTGGCCGGTCCGGCCGGCGGGCACAGCAGCTGGCCCCCGGCGTCCCTGGCCAGCTCGGCGCGGAGCGCGGCCTCGGCCCCGGACTCACCGGCCGGCGGATCGATCCAGGCGAGCAGGGCGCCCAGATGCTGGTCCTCCAGGGAGGACTGGCCGCTCGCCCAGTGCCGGTTCAGCAGATCGGTGCAGGCCGGCAGCAGTGAGGAGCCCGGCACCCGGGCCCGCTCGCCGTAGTGCGTCAGCCAGCGGCCCAGGAGCGGCACCCGGGCGGGAGCCGGATACGGGGTGTCGGGGTCGTCCTCGGCGGTACGCCGGAACCGCATGGAACGGCCGAGCAGCCGGACGAACTCGACGCCCGCCCGGCTCGGCACGATCAGCTGCGCCGCGTCCGTGCACAGCTCGGTCTCGACCTTCGTCCTCCTGCCGGTGGCGGGGTCGGTCTCGTTCCGTTCGGCGGACTCGACCACGTCGGCGTACGACTCGATGTACGGCAGGACCGCCTCGGCCAGCTCGGCCAGGAACGCGAACCGCAGGTCCCGGTCGCGCGGCTGGGCCACGGCCAGCAGCCGGGGCGCGTCCCGGTCCGTGCCGACGAGCGCGCCGAGCGGGGCACCGGCCTCGCCCGCCGTGGTGAGCGGCACCAGCACGAACGGCCGGTCGCCGAGGTGACGGTGGCGGACGGTGGCCATCGGCTGGGCGCGGCCGCTCTCCACGGCCTCCAGCCGGGCCAGGGTGCCGATCAGCGACATACGGTGCTGCCCTCCAGAGCCTCGGCGCGCAGCGCGGCCGCGCGGAGCAGTGCGGCGACCGTCGGGTCCGCCGGATCGCCCTCCTTGCCCGCGGCCGCGGCGAGCACCCCGGAGACCGTGGTCAGCCCGCCGAGCTCGCCCCGCACACTCCGCCCGAGCGCCTCGACGGCACCGGCGGCGCGGGCCCTGGCCCGGCAGTGGAAGGCCAGCTCGCAGGCGGCCAGGCACTCCGGTGCGTACGCCGCCGTGACGGATTCGACCGCGGTGACCAGCTCCTCGGCGGAGCACTCCGGGTCGAAGGTGGTGCCCTCGGGCAGGGCCGCCGCGATGTCCTCGATCCGGGTGAGCCGGGTGAGCTGTCTGCGGGTGACCGCGCGCTGCTTGCGCACGTCCACGACGGACGCGGTGGGCAGGTTGGAGAAGTCCTTGGGGCAGACCAGCAGCACCCGGTGGCCGACCTCCGCGCCTTCGGTCACCGCGGCGACCCGTTCGAGCGCCAGCACGTACACCGCGGACTGGCGGGCGGCCGCGCCCACCTTCGCGGCGTCGGCGGAGCCGTCGATCATGGGGAAGGACTTGATCTCGACGACGGTCCAGGTGCCGTCGGGGTGCACCACCACCGCGTCCGGCTCCAGATAGGCGGGCGAGCCCGCCACCTCCAGGGCCAGCATCGGGTGGTCGAGCAGCGCCCAGCCGCCGGAAGAGGTCGCCTCGCGCAGGGCGAGCGCGGTGCGGGCGGCGCGGCCCTCGGGGCCCGCGGCCGTCAGATCGGGCACCGGTACGTCCCGGGGCGGTTCGCCGGGCTCACCGAATCCCTGGTGCAGCAGGCGCATCAGCTCCGCACCCCCGTCGGCCTTGACCCTGGCCTCGAAGGCGTTGCCCCGCATGAAGGCGAACTGGGACTGGCCGAAGGGGGCCGGTGAGCCGAGCGCGGTGGCGAGTGCGCCCTTGTCGACGCCGGCCCCGTCCAGCAGGGCGCGGCGCTTGCAGCCGGGGTTGGCTGCCAGGGCGGCCAGCGCACGGGCGTCCAGCGGACGGGGTGCGACGGCCGGGCCCCTCAGCTCAGCGAGCCGCCTTCGCAGCGTCACCGCCCGCGGCTCTTCCTGCGGGGGCCGCGAAGTCGGCCGGGGCAGGTGGGCCGGTTGGTGCCGCTGCTTCGGTGGGATCTGCGGAGGTGGTCCGCTGGCCGGGGATTCGCTCACCCGCGGAAGTCTTGCATCCGGCACTGACATCCGGGGACTTCGTGGCGGTGGAAACCCGTGCGAAACGGGTCGCGGCGGCGTGCTTGACCCGGTCGGCGAGGCGGAGAACCGGCTTGGCCAGCAGCGCTCCGGCACCCATGACGGCGGCGCCGGCGACAGCGTCGAGGAAGTAGTGGTTGGCGGTGCCCATGACCACGATGACGGTGATCAGCGGGTAGACGATGCCGGCGGCCCGCAGGAGCGGATGCCTGGCGTGGCGCCACAGGAGGATGCCGCACCAGAGCGCCCATCCGACGTGCAGGCTCGGCATCGCCGCGTACTGGTTGGTCATGCCGCCCATGCCGCGCGGGGCGCTCGCCTCGGTGCCCCACCAGCCGTACGAGCTGTACTGGGCCATCGTGTCGACGAAACCGTGCCCGGCGGCCAGCAGCCGCGGCGGGCAGGTCGGCATGAGCGTGAAGCCTATGAGGCCGAGCATCGTGGAGGTCATCAGCCAGGTCCTGGCCCGGCGGTAGGCGGCCGAGTGGCGGCGGAACATCCAGATGAGGACGGCCGGGGTGACCAGGTAGTGCAGGGAGGCGTACGCGAAGTCGGCGGGTATGCCTATGGAGGGGTGCGCGGTGAACAGCCGGTTGAGCGGGTGTTCGGCGTTGAGGAAGAGAGCCTTCTCCAGATCCAGGATGCGCAGCCCGTGGTCGACGGCGGTGGAGACGTCTCCCCGGACCAGAAGCCTGCCGCCCGAGTACGCCCCGTACACCAGGGCCAGGAGCGGGAGCTCGGTCCACCAACGGGGCCGGTGGCCCGGCACGGGCGCGGTGGTGGCATGCGGCATCCGGAAGTTCTCCATCATGTGTTCATGCGGCCGACGGCGGGCGTTCAACCGTACGGTGCGGATCGGCCGCGATTCCCCCGGGGGTGCCTTTTCGGTACCCCTCAGCTGCTCGGATTCATCTGTGGTCAGTGGGACGCCGGTACGGCCCCACAGGTTGCCTCCCGCGAAGGTACGCGATGATGGAAATCCGGACGATCCGTTTCCCGGTTCCACCCGTCACACCCGTTGCGTTCCGGGCTGATTCGTCCATCGATGTCCAAGATCTCAGATCCCGCATCTCAGGTCCCAGTTTTTCAGGGAGAGCCGTCACATGGCACCGCGCATCCTGCTGGCCCGGCACGGTCGGACGGAATGGTCCGTCAAGGGCAATCACACCGGCAGGACGGATATCCCGCTGCTCGACTCGGGACGCGAGGGGGCCAGGCTCCTCGGCGAGCGGCTGCACCGCAGGCCGTGGGTGGACCTGCCCGGTCTGGAGGTCCGCACGAGTCCGCTCGTGCGGGCGTCCGAGACGTGCGCGATCGCGGGGTTCGGCGACCGGGCCGAGCCGTGGGACGCGCTGATGGAGTGGGACTACGGGGCGTACGAGGGGATGACGCCGGCCGCGATCAAGGAGGGCCGCCCGGACTGGTTCATCTGGCGCGACGGAGTGCCGGAGGGGGAGACCCTGGCCCAGGTGTCGGACCGCGCCGACGAGATCGTCGAGTGGGCGCTCTCGGCCGACCGTGACGTGCTGGTCTTCGGCCACGGCCACATCCTGCGGGTGCTGGGGGCGCGGTGGCTGGGCGAGGACGCGTCGTACGCGGCACGTCTCCGGCTGGAGCCGACGGCACTGTCGGTCCTGGGATGGGCGTACGGGGACCCGGCGCTGGAGCGCTGGAACGACACGGGGCATCTGGAGGGGTAGCGCGGTGCGCCCGGCGGCTCCGGCGCGCGCTCGGGCCCGTCCGGCGTTCGCGGGCGGGACCGTGCGCCCCGGTCCGGGGCGCGGGTCCTCGGTCCTCAAGCGCCGGGCTTGATTCCGCGCCCGTGACCTCGGGCTGACGGTTCCGCCCCCGGACACCGGACGGGCCCGGTGCCGCGTGACGGGTCCGGCATCGAGGGCCGGGCGGGCCGGAGTCGTGTTCCGGCCCCGGCGGGGTCAGGCGCGCGGGTCCGTCCTGAAGGGCC
Source organism: Streptomyces sp. NPDC026062 (assembly GCF_055568375.1). Lineage (NCBI taxonomy): Bacteria > Bacillati > Actinomycetota > Actinomycetes > Kitasatosporales > Streptomycetaceae > Streptomyces > Streptomyces sp. NPDC026062. The sequence continues at coordinate 110,039 of NZ_JBVHOQ010000017.1, read as the reverse complement.
GGGCGGGCCGGGGGTGTGTGCCTGTCGCGGACATCGCGTGGCGGTCCAGGAAGTCCTTGACGTCGACCGAGCCCCGGCCCCGGGGGCGCAGGACCGTGACCGCGTCCGCCAGCATCGACCGGATGCGGGAGGACTGGACCTGGTCCAGCAGGTCGAGCACCCGGTGCCCCGTGGCCGCGGCCTCCTCCGCGAGGTCGGCCCGTGCCAGGTCCCAGGTCAGCTCGGTGCGGTAGAGCGCCAGGTTGCGGGTGAAGTGCGGGTCCTGTAGCCGCGTCGCGCGCCGTGCGTGGCGCGCCGCCCGGGACCATTCGCCCAGTGCCGACCAGCACTGCGCCTCCAGCATCTCCAGCTCCGCCTCCCGGAAGAAGGTCATCCACTCCGGGTCCGCGGCGGACCGGCCCTTCCCGAACGCGGTGTGCGCCCGGCCGAGCGCCCGTTCGCAGCCGGTACGGTCACCGAGCCCGGCCCGGCCCCCCGCCTCCCGCAGCGCGAGCAGGGCCAGCAGCCGGGGCGAGCCCAGGGAGCGGGCGGCCCGCTGACCCGCCTCCGCCGCGCGTACGGACTCGCGCGGCCGGCCCGTGTCGCGGGCCAGGAACGACGTGTTGCAGAAGGCGTGCGCCTCCAGCCCCGGGTCCCCGGCCAGCCGCGCGGTGGCCAGCGCCTCCGCGTAGTGCGAGCGGGCGTCGTCGAACCGGCCCGAGTCATGGGCCAGCCAGCCCACCGAGATGGCCAGCTCACCGGCGCCCGAATGCAGCCGGTCCGCGGTGGAGTGGCGGGCCGCGGTGCCGGAGTCGAGCAGCGCGTACGCCGCCCGCAGCGGCTGCGAGGCCCGCCGGTAGAGGCCGTCACCACCGTGCCGGTCGTCGAGCAGGCGGATCTGGCGCACCGCTTTCTCGACGGCGCTCACCTCCGCCTCGCCGACCCGGCGCTGTACGGGTACGGAAGCGGCGGCCGGGCCGCCGAGGCCCAGGCCCAGGGAGGCGGCCGCCACCGTGGTGGTGCCGCTCGTCATGAATGCGCGACGCAGCACGTCGCTCTCCTCGTCGGTGTCGCTGCCGAATACGAGCAGCGGGGAAGTCGGGGGGCGCGGGGCGTCCGACGCGGACCGGGAGCCCCGGCCGCGTACCGATTCGCGCGGTGAGAAGCCCAGGTCCGTCAGGGTCGCCCCGGGGAACATATGCAGGAAGACCCGCTCGTACGCGTAGTTGGGACAGCGGATCTCGCCGGACTCCACGCGTCCGATGTACCGGGCGTCGCACGCGACCTGCTCGCCGATCTCACGAGCTGACCTGCGTACCGCGGCAGCGAACTCTCCGGCGGAGCGCTGTCCGCGCAGCCGCCGGAAGGCGGAGTTGGGAACTGCCCGTGGCGACACCATGGCGGGGCCCTCTCTGGTGCGAGCCGGGCGCCTGTTTCCGGTGTCCCGGCGGAGCAAGAACGTACCTGGCGTGACGGGGCGCACACGCTGCGTTTGCCTACAAATCGGATATCTCGCCTGTGATCCGCCATGAACTGCCACCCTTTGCGGCGGTGCTGCACCGTAGCCCTTGACGCGGTCGGCGCGTTGGTCCATCGAAGACGGAGTCCGGCTCCGCTCGGCGATGAGAGGAGAGGTCCCTTGTTGCACCTCGGCACGGCGACCGGATCGCAACCGACCGCGACGACCGGGACGGCGGACACCGCGACGGCAGACACCGCGGCCAAGGCCGCCACCGCGGCGGCAGGCACCACGGCATCCGCCGAAGAACCCGATGCCCCGGGAACACCTCCCGAGCCCGAGCCCTGCGATCTCGTGACGCCCGAGCCCGAGCCTTGCGATCTCGTGACCGTCCCCGCCCGCCAGGGCCTGGAGGCCGTCGACATCCTGCGGCGCGGTGCCGACCAGGAGGCGGTCGGGCCGGTCATCCACGACGGCGCCTGCGCCACTCTCGGCTTCCTGGTGCCCCCCGGCACCGCCCAGGCCTGGGACGTACCGGGCAGTGCCTGTACGCGGACCGACGGCCGAGGGCTGCGCATCCCCGCCGAGCCGCCGCCCCCCGGCAGCGGCTGGCTGCTGCCGCCCGCCGACGACATCCCGGTCACCGACCCGGCCGTGCTGCGGGCCGCGCTCGACCAGGCGGCCCGGCTGATCGAGGCGGCGGACAACTGCCGCTGAGCAGGTGTCCGGTGGCCCCGGAGCTCATAATGGCCGGACGACGGGTGCTCGACCGGCCCGTCACGGCCGGTCCCCGACCGGTCCCGGAACACGATGAGCGGTGAGCGGGGACGAGGAGCAGTGGCACGTCGAGGAGCGGCCGGCGGTGCGGGCGACCGCAAGCAGCGCGCGGACCGCAGGACCGACCGCAAGGCGGCACGCGGCTCCGAGCGCCCCGGGGGCAACGTCACCGAGCCGGTGGACGGAGGCCTCGCCGAGCTCGTGCCCGACCGGGAACGCCGGCGCGCCTGGACCCTGACGATCGACGGCGCCCCGCAGTCCCATGTGGACCTGGACGATCCGACGTACCTCTCGTTCGAGTACCAGCGCCGGATCGGCCACATCGCCGATCTGGTCGCACCCCCCGGGCAGCCGCTGCACGTCGTGCACCTGGGCGGCGGGGCCTTCACCCTCGCCCGCTACATCGCCGCGACCCGCCCCCGCTCCACCCAGCAGATCGTCGAGGTGGACGCAGCCCTCGTGCAGCTGGTGCGCCGCGAACTCCCGCTGGACCCGCAGGCCAGGATCCGGGTCCGTGCCACCGACGCCCGCGCCGGGCTCGGGAAGATCCAGGACGGCTGGGCCGACCTCGTCATCGCCGATGTCTTCAGCGGGGCCCGTACGCCCGCCCACCTCACCAGCGCCGAGTTCCTCGCCGAGGTGCGCCGTGTCCTGAAGCCCGGCGGGAGCTACGTGGCCAACCTCGCCGACGGGCCGCCGCTGGCCCATCTGCGCGGCCAGATCGCCACCGCCGCGGCCGTCTTCCCCGAACTGGCACTGGCCGCCGACCCCACCGTCTTCCGGGGCCGGCGCTTCGGCAACGCCGTGCTGCTCGCCTCTGACGTCGCGCCGAAGACCGCGGAGCTGACCCGCAGAGTGGCGACCGACCCGCACCCCGGGCGCGTCGAACACGGGCGGGCGCTGGCCGACTTCACCGGTGGCGCGGCCGCGGTGCGCGACGCGGACGCCCGGCCGTCCCCCGCACCGCCCGCCAACGCCTTCGACTGAACCACGCCACCCGGCACGGCACCGGCACGAGCCCCCGCCCCGAACTCCACGGCAGGGAGCGGGAGTCAGGACGCCACGATCTCGACCTGCGGCGGATGGCCGTTCCACGTGCAGAAGACCGGCAAGCGCACCCCAGGAGCGCCAACGCCCGTCCTCGTCGCGGCCGTTTGTCCGCACCGGTGCGGCCAGCGTGCTCCCGTATGCCCGCAGCCACCCTCCCCCGTCCGCGCGCCCCCTCCGGCGCCCGTACCGCGTTACACCCGGGCCCGGTTCACCGCCGACAGCACCGCCGCCAGCGACGCGGCCACGCCCGACGCGTCCTGCCCCGCGCCCCAGCACACCCGCTCGCCGATCCGGCACTCCGCGTACGCGGTCACCGTCCCCCCGTCGGCCCCTTGCTCGGCGAAATCGAGGATCACGGCCTTCACCCCCGCGGCCTCCAGCGCATGCGTGAACGCCGGCACCACCCCGACGCCGGTGCCCTCGTAGTCGCCCTCGCGCCCGTCCACCCGCAACGTGCAGACGAAGCGGCGCTCACCGGCCGGGCCGTTCTCCGCAGACCAGGAGGTCAGAGCGATCGAGCCGTCCCGCCCGGGGGACAGATACGTGGCCTCGAACAGGTTCCACAGGTCCTTCGGTGTGGCCTCCAGGCCGCTGTCGTCCGTCGCGTCCTGCACCGTGCGGGAGAAGTCCGCCCGCATCCTCGGCGGCAGGTCCACCCCGTGGCCGCTGCGCATCAGATGGGCGATGCCGCCCTTGCCGGACTGGCTGTTGACCCGGATGACCGCTTCGTACGTACGCCCCACGTCCGCCGGGTCGATCGGCAGGTACGGCACGGACCACAGCACGGAGCCGCTGCTCGCGTGGTGGGCGAACCCCTTGCTGATCGCGTCCTGGTGGGTGCCCGAGAACGCGGTGTACACCAGGTCGCCGCCGTACGGATGGCGGGGCGGCACCGGCAGCCGGTTGCAGTGCTCGACCGTGCGGCGGATCTCGTCGATGTCAGAGAAGTCGATCATCGGGTCGACGCCCTGGGCGTGCAGATTGAGCGCCAGGTTGACCAGGTCGACGTTGCCCGTGCGCTCCCCGTTGCCGAACAGGCAGCCCTCCACCCGCTGCGCCCCCGCCAGTACGGCGAGCTCCGCGCAGGCCACGCCCGTACCCCGGTCGTTGTGGGGATGGACGGAGAGGATCACGGAGCCGCGCCGGTCCAGATGCCGGTGCATGTACTCGATCTGGTCCGCGTACACGTTCGGAGTCGCGATCTCCACCGTGGCCGGGAGGTTGTGGATGACCGGCCGGTCGGGGGAGGCGTCCCACAGCGCGGTGAGGCTGTTGCAGATCTCCAGGACGTAGTCCGGCTCGGTCAGGACGAACACCTCGGGGGAGAACTCGAACCGGATGTCCGCCCCGGGCCGGGTCCGGGCCAGCCGGTCCATCTGCCGCGCTGCGTCCAGCACCACGCCGTGCACCTCGGCCCGGCCGCGGCCGAGGACGACGTCCCGCCAGACGGGCGCGGTCGGGATGTAGAGGTGGACGACCACCCGGTCCATCCCGGCGACGGACTCGAAGGTCCGCTCGATCAGCTCGGGCCTGGCCGGGGTGAAGACGACCACGGTCACGTCCTCGGGCACCGCCCCGCTCTCCGCCAGGTGCCGTACGAAGCCGAAGTCGGTCCGGCTGGCGGACGGGTAGCCGATCTCGATCTCCTTGAAGCCCATGGCGACGAGCAGGTCGAACATCCGGCGCTTGCGTGCGGTGTCCATCGGTTCGGCCAGCGCCTGGTTGCCGTCCCGCAGGTCGACGGGGACCCAGAGCGGTGCGCGGTCGATACGGGCCTGCGGCCAGCTCCGGCCGGTCAGCGGGATGTCGACGCGGTCGAACGCCGGCCGGTAGCGGTGCGACGGCATGGAGCTGGAGCGTTGCGGATTCCACCGCGGAGCGGTCTCGGGCACGGGACCGAGGGGGGTGCAGATGGTGGGGAAGCTGTGTGTCGGTGACAGGACGTCGGACGTGGACGCGGACATGAACTCGGGCATGAGCGGGGTCTCTTCTCGCATCGCCGGATGCGACCGGCACAGCACGGCACCCCGCGGCGGGGTGCCGATCGCTTCAGGCCCCGCCGCGGCAGCCGAGAAGAAGGAGACCGCGGTACGTCATGGCCGGTACAGTAACCACCCAGCAAGTCCTCAGACAACCTGACAGGTGAACCTCGTGTCGTCGCTCGGCCCGCTCAGCCCAAGCCCTCTGGTCGAACAGGCCACGCGCCATCTGCGCGACCGGATCACCGAGGGGCACTGGCCGGTCGGCACGAAGCTCCCCGCCGAGACCACGCTCGCCAAGACGCTCGGGGTGGGCCGCTCGACCGTGCGCGAGGCGGTGCGTACGCTCGCCACGCTCGGCCTGCTCCGGTCACGCCAGGGCGCCGGCGTCTTCGTCATCGCCGGCCACGAGGCGCTGGAGTGGCCGGTCCGGCTGCGCAGGGCCGAGGTCACCGACGTCTACGAGGTCCGCATGCTGATCGAGGTCCAGGCCGCCCGGCTCGCCGCGCTGCGCCGCACCGACGAGGACCTGATCGCTCTGGACGCGGCGCTCACGGCACGGCGGGAGGCGGGCTCCGGGCCGGACGACGCGGCCTTCGTGGACGCCGACATCGCCCTGCACCGGACCGTGGTGGCCGCCGCCCACAACCCCGTACTCAACGATCTCTTCGCCGAGTTCGCGCCGGCCCTGCGGCAGGCCCTGATCGACCTGGTGGACCTGCTCGGCCTGCGCCGGGGCGACCCCCACCACGGCGAGGCGCAGCACCGGGCCCTGGTCACCGCGGTGGTGGCGGGCGACGCCGAGTCGGCGGGCCGGGCGGCCCAGGAGGAGCTGCGGCACACCCTGGACCGCCTGCGCGCGGCCTGAGCCGATCCGGGCCTCCCGTCCGGACCGGGCTCGGCTCGCGTGCCCGGGACAGCCCTTAGGCGGCGCCCGCCCCGGCCCCCGAGTCGCGCCACTCCTGCGCGTACTCGTCGAAGATCGCCCGCAGATGGTGGCCGATCTTCAGATAGTCCAGGTCGTCGAGATTGGCCAGGGAGACCCGCACCGACCACTCCGGACCGTCGAAGCCGCCCCCGTTCAGCAGCACCACGGACGTCTGCTCGGCCAGCCGGAACAGCGGGTCGACGGGCTCGTAGTTCTGCTCCAGATAGTCGGCGAACTCCTTGCCCAGGGTGCGCTCCGCCTCGGCCAGCAGGTCCAGTTCGATGTAGTAGGACGCCCGCTTGGGGTCCTCGGAGATCTTCATGTGCGCGCCCTCCAGCAGGAGTTCCAGGCGCTGGCGCACGATGCCGCGGATCCGGTTCTTGTACTCCTGGCCCTCGTCCAGCATGTCGAAGAGGGAGAAGAGCGTCATCATCACCTGCTGGGGCAGCGACAGGCCCGCCGTGTGGTTGAGCGCGACCTGCCGGGAGTCCGCGACCAGCCGGTCGATGAACCGCATCCGCTCCGGCTCCAGGGACAGCGTTCCGTACCGCTTGGCCAGGCGCGCCTTGTCCTCGGCGTTCTGCGCCCCCAGCATGTCGTCGATCACGTTGTCGTCGTGCAGCCCGATGACACCGAGCCGCCACCCGGTGGCCCCGTAGTGCTTGGAGTAGGAGTACACGAGCAGGGAGTTGCGCGGCAGTTCGGCGGCGAGGGAGCGGAAGCCCTCGACGAAGGTCCCGTACACGTCGTCCGTCACCACGATCAGATCCGGGTTCTTCTCGGCGACGATGCCCACGATCTGCTCGGCTACCTTCGGCGCGAGCGCGAGGGACGGCGGGTTGCTCGGGTTGACGCAGCAGACCATCCGGACCGAGGGGTCGGCCAGCTTGGCGATCTCCTCCGGCGGATAGCGCCACTGCCGCACCCCGGTCTCGGTGAACAGGTTCGCCTCCACGTGCACGACGTCGAAGCCGTACGTGTCCAGCTCGGGGATCTCCAGGTACGGGGTGAACACCGGCACCATCAGGGCGATCCGGTCACCCTTGTGCAGGATGCCGTTCTTCATCAGCGAGTCGAAGATGTAGCACATCGCGGCGGTGCCGCCCTCGGTCGCGAACAGGCTGAGGTTCTGCCCCTCCGGCGGCCGGTGGTCGAACATCTCGTCGGCCACGTACCCGCGCACGACCTGCTCGACATGCGGCAGGATCCGGCCCGGCACCGGGTAGTTGTCCCCGATCGACGAGTCCGCGAGCTCATGGACGAACGCGTCGGGCACGAAGCCGAACCGTTTCACCGCCAGGTCGACGCACGCCTGGAGCAGCTCGATCCCGGGCAGCTCCGGATGCGTACGGACGAAGTGGGCGAAGCGGTCCGCGCAGCCCGCCTCCTCCGGCATCCCGCCCAGGTTGTCCGCCGTCCAGACCCTGCGGGACTCGGCGATCGCGAAGTAGCCGAGTGCGTGGTACGCCTCCCGGGGACCGGTGGCGACCCAGTTCGGGTTGCCCCGGCCCGCGTTCAGCATGGTCCGGATCGTCTTCCCCTTCTGGCCGGGTTTGTCGCTCTGTTCGGACTGCGCGATGCTGATGAACCTGTCCTTCAGCTCGAACGGACTGAGCTGGGCGAACGACCGGATCTCGGTACGGCTGAGGCTGGCCTTGGGCATGTCTGCGCTCCCGCGGTTCAGTGGTTGAGGATGACGATGACGGCGCCCCACACGGTCAGCAGCACATTGCCGACGGCGTACGGGATCGTGTATCCGAGCGTGGGGATCTGGGACTTGGAGGTCTCGTTGATGGCGCCGATCGCGGCCGTGGTCGTCTGGCCGCCGGCCAGGACCCCCATCAGGATCGGGAACCTGATCTTCTGGATGTAGTGGCCCACCAGGAACCCGACGAGCAGCGGGACGACGGTGGCGACGGCCCCCAGGAGCAGCAGCCCCCACCCCGCCGACGACAGCCCGCTCGTGAAGCTGGGACCGGCGTTGATGCCGACCACCGCGACGAACATGCACAGGCCGAGGGTGTCCATGAACCACTGGGCTCCCGGCGGCACGTTCCCGTACGTCGGGTACTTGCCCCGGATCCAGCCGAAGACCAGACCCATGATGAGCCCGCCGCCCGAGGTGGAGAGCGAGATCGGCACCCCGCCCGCCGTCAGCGCCGGAATGCCGATGCAGCCGCCGAGGAAGATGCCGAGGCCCACCCAGACCATGTCGGTCGCGAAGCTCGTCGGCACGGGCTTGCCGAGCTCCTTGCCGGCCGGTCCGACCAGCCGCTCGGGGCCGGTCAGCACCAGGGTGTCGCCGCGCTCCACCGGTGTGGAGAGCCGGAAGGGGAACTCGGCACCGGCCCGGTAGATCTTCTCGATGTAGACGCCGGCCATGAAGGGCTCACGGCGCAGTTCCTCCACCGTCCGGCCCAGCTGGGCCTTCTCGGACGCCACCACGTGCAGACTCTCGGTCCGGTACCCGAGCAGCGCCACATCGTCCGCCTCCGGACCGACGTGCGTACGGGCGTCGAACTCCACCAGGTCGTGGCGGAGCGCGCTGACGGCGATGGTGTCACCGTCCCGCAGCACCAGGGACTGCTGCTGCGGAAGGACGGTCCCCTCCCGTCTGACCTGGGTGATGTAGACACGGCGGCCGAGCGACCGCTGCTGGGCCTCGAAGTCGGCGATGCTGCGGCCGACGAGGTCGTGGCGCTCGACCTTGTAGGCGCGCAGCACGGTCTCGTAGTAGCCCTCGCCCTCGTCCGGGTTCTCGTCCGGGGCGTCGAGTTCGGCGGCCAGTTCCGCGCTCTCCTTCGCCAGGTCCTTCCGGTAGAGCCGGGGCAGCACGTTGGCGAGGAGCATCGCGCACAGGATGGTGCCGAGCGGGTAGGTGACCGCGTAGCCGACCGCGACCAGGTTCTGTTCGGACTTCACCTGGGCGGAGGAGAGGCCGGGCAGGGTCGAGATGGCGTCCTGGGCGACACCGATGGCGGCGGACTGGGTGAGCGCCCCGCTCATCAGCCCGGCGCCGAGCCCGGGGCCGTAACCGAGGATGACGGCGAAGAGCCAGGAGACCAGCAGGCCGGTCACACAGACCACGACCGCGTTGACGACCTGCGGGAGCCCGTCCTTGCGCAGCCCCCGGAAGAACTGCGGACCGACGCGGTAGCCGAGCGCGAACAGGAACATGATGAAGAAGAGGTTCTTCACCGTGCCGTCGATCTGGACCCCGAACTGGGCGCCCAGCACCAGTCCGGCGACCAGACAGCCGGTCACCGCGCCGAGCGCGATCGCCTTGTAGCGGACCTTCCCCAGCAGGAATCCCAGTGCTACGACCAGGAAGACCAGCAGCTCCGGATGGGGCTCGAAGATGTTGCGGTTGAGGAAATCGATCATTCAGGCTCCCAGGACGCCGACGAGGACGGGACCGGTCAGTGGCAGCAGGAAGTTCGAGAGCGCGTACGTGATCGTGTAACCGAGCAACGGTACGGTGCTCTGGGCCACCTGGGTGATGGAGGTGATCGCCGGGGTCGAGCACTGCTGGCCCGCGATGGCGCCGATCAGCAGCGGCTTGTCGATGTGGAGCAGCTTGACGCCGACGATCAGGGAGATGGTGGCGGGGATCAGCACCATGGCGATCCCGGCGAACGGCAGCAGCGCGCCGTACTCCTTGAGCAGCGGCCACGCCTGCGGTCCGGCGGTCAGCCCGGTGCAGGCGATGAAGACGGCCAGACCCAGGTCCTTCAGGGTGTTCGCGGCCTGCGGGGGGAACGCCCCGAAGGTCTGCTTGCGGGAGCGGAACCAGCCGAGGACGAGCCCGGAGACCAGACAGCCGCCACCGGTGCCCAGCGACAGCGGGATGTCGCCGACGCGGACCACGATCTGGCCGAGCAGCGAGCCCAGCACGATGCCGAGCCCCAGGTAGATGAAGTCCGTCGCGTCGTTCTTCACGACCGCGCCGATCTTCGCGACGAGCTTGTTCAGACCGGAGCGGGCGCCGACCAGGGTCAGTACGTCACCGCGCTCCACCGTGGTCTCGGCCGAGGCCGGCAGATGCTGGTCGTTGCGCAGCACATCGGTGATGTACACGCCGTCCCGGCGGAACTCGGGATGCGCGTGCTCCAGCTGGGCGATGGTGGAGCCGGCCGTGGCCTTCTCGGTCACCGCCACCTGACGGGTGGCCAGCGGGGTGTCGAGACCGGGCACCGAGGGGGTCTCCGGGCCGATCTCCCGGCCCGCCTCGATGATCCCGCGCCGCCGGCCCACCAGCTGGACCAGATCGCTCAGCGTCAGTTCCAGGTCGGGGGAGGGGTCCAGCAGCACACTGCCGCGTTTGACGCCCTCCACCGTGACGGTGCCGCCCAGGGAGGCCTCCAGCTCGCCGATGCGGCGGCCGTCCGCCAGGGTCACCAGGAACGTGCGGCCGACCGTCCCGGGCAGCGCCTCGCGCTCGTCGGACTCCAGGCCGCGCACGCCGCCGCGCATCTTCTCCCAGAGTTCGCGCGAGGCGTCGGCCAGGTTGATGCGCAGCAGCATCGGCATGATCTGGCTGGTGTACAGCACGATCGTGACCAGGCCGAAGAGGTAGCAGACGGTGTACGCGGTGGCCACATGGCCCTGGTACTGGGTGATCTGGGCGGCGGTCAGGTCGTCGAGCTTGCCGATGGCCTCGGTGGCCGTACCGACGACGGCGGACTCGGTGGCCGCGCCCGCCAGGATGCCCGAGGCCGTCCCCACGTCGAGGTCGAACGCCTTGGCGATGCCGAAGGCGATGCCGAGCACACAGACGAGTTCGATCAGGCAGAGAGCGAAGAAGCGCAGGCTCTTGCGGTTGAGGTTGGCGAAGAACTGAGGCCCGGCCAGATAGCCGAGCGAGAAGATGAACAGGGCGAAGAAGACCGTCTTGACGTCGTCGTCGACGCTGACGTGCCGGGTCCCGATCAGCAGCGACACGATCAGCGTGCCGCAGATGCCGCCGAGGGTGATGGGGCCGACGCGGATCTTCCCCACGAGGTAACCCAGGGACAGGCAGAGGAAGAGCGCGAGTTCGGGATGGTCGCGGACTACTCCCATCGGCCGTCACCCGCTCAGAGTGACAGAAGTGATCATTCCGTACATAGGTGAGAAATTAGCAGAGGGTGGGGTGGGCGGCATGTCCGGTTCGTCTTCCGCCGCGCTGGGTGTCAACGGCTCCCGTGCGGCGCGGTGTTCCGGTCATCGGGTGGGCCGCTGTTTCGGCCACCGTCCGGCACTCGGGTTCGGGGAAAGAACGCGGGGGTGGGTCCAGGCGGCGCCTGGGCAGGAGGTCCCGTTCACCTTCCGGACGGCGCTGTCGGGGAAATCGGGGGGAGCGGGGGGTGTTTCCGTGGGTTGCCCGAAAACCGCCTCGCTCGGGTCAACTTCCCGGAGTGGGGCGCAAGATCCACTCCCAACACCGCTTCCACCTGCGGAAATGCGGGAATCCTTCCGTCCGATTCGCAAGGGTGTCCGCTTTGGCAAGCCTTCGGCCGGACACGGTCTCGTGACTTGCAGGACACGCTCGCGCAACGGAAGCGTCTTCAACTCTTGACACCCACCCCTCCCAGGCAGCAACCTTCCGACATCGGCGCATGGGAGCGCTCCCACATCGCAAGAGGATTTCTCGTGCGAACGGCACTGCCCGTGTCCTCCCCCCTGAACCATTCGGCACCCGCACCCACCAGTGCGTTTGCCGCGCAGTGAGCCAGTCCCACCTTGGAACAAGGAGTAGTGGAATGCGTAGCACCCGCACCGTTGCCGGTCGCAGCCGCAGAGTCGCGGTTCTGGCCACCACGGGCCTGACAGCCACGGCCCTGTTGCTGACCGGCTGCAGCAGCGACTCGGACGACTCGGACAGCACGGGCGCCGACGCGAACGGGAAGATCACGCTGACCGTCGCCGACTTCGGGCAGTTCGGCTACAAGGAAGCCGGCCTCTTCGAGAAGTACCACGAGCTGAACCCGAACATCACGGTGAAGGAAGACACCACCGCCGATGAGAAGGTCTACTACCCCAAGCTGCTCCAGCAGCTGAACTCGGGCAGCGGTCTGGCCGACGTCCAGGGGCTTGAGGTCGGGCGCATCAAGGAGCTCGTCGACACCAAGGCGGACCAGTTCGCCGACCTGAGCAAGGTCATCGACACCAGCGAGTGGGTGTCCTGGAAGGAGAAGCAGGCCACCACCGCCGACGGCAAGGTGATCGGCGCGGGCACCGACATCGGCCCGATGTCGCTCTGCTACAACACGGAGCTCTTCAAGAAGGCCGGCCTGCCGACCGACCGCAAGGAAGTCGCCGCGAAGATCGCCGGTGGCTGGGAGGACTACCTCAAGCTCGGTGAGGAGTTCAAGAAGAAGGCGCCCGAGGGCACCTACTTCATGGACTCCGCCAGCGCCATGTACAACGCCGTCGTCAGCTCGAACGCCGAGCAGTACTACGACGCGAGCGGCAAGGCGATCTACAAGGACAGCGCCAGCGTCAAGCAGGGCTGGAACCTGGCGGCCGAGGCCGCGGACAAGAAGCTGACCCAGGGCCTCGCGCAGTTCAGCGACCCGTGGAAGGCCGCGCTGCGCAAGAGCACCATGGCCACCGTGGTCTGCCCCGCCTGGATGGCCGGTCAGATCTCCGTCGCCGCCGGTGACGGCAACAAGGGCAAGTGGGACATCACCACCGCTCCGGGTTCGACGGCCGCCAACTGGGGTGGCTCCTTCCTCGGTGTCCCGAAGGCCGGCAAGAACGTCGAGGAGGCCGGCAAGCTCGTCAAGTGGCTGACCGCCCCCGAGCAGCAGGCCGCAGTCTTCAAGGCGATCGGCAGCTTCCCGTCCAACAAGGGCGCGTACGAGCTGGCCGACGTGAAGAGCGCCAAGCTCCCGTACTTCAACGACGCGCCGATCGGTGAGCTGTACGCCGACGAGGCCAAGTCCATCCCCGAGACGATCCTCGGCCCGAAGGACGCGGCCATCAAGGACACCATCTCCACCCAGATCAACAACATGGAGCAGCGCGGTACCAAGCCCGACGAGGCATGGGACGCGGCGACCGAGGCGATCGACAAGGTGATCGGCTGACGCTCGCGGCAGCGGGCGGCCTCCGGGCCGCCCGCGCCTGCGTGCCCCCACCACCCATGGGGCACCGGGCCGAGGAACGGTAAGCCCCGCGGAGGGCTTGCACGAGGCGACCGGGGTATCTCCCGGCCGCCCCGTGGAAGCCCACCGCATGCGCTTGTCGCCGACGGCCCCGGCCCATCCGGCCCGGCCCCGTACCCGGGTATCCAAGCAATCCAGGGAAGGACTCCCGCCCGTGGCCACCTCGACTCCCACCCGGGACGCATACGCCCCGCCACCCCAGAAGAAGCCGGCCGAAGCGAGCCGGCAGAAGTGGCGGAGCCGCCTCTGGCGGTTCGACGACAAGGCATCGCCCTACGCCTACATAGCCCCGTTCTTCCTCGTCTTCGGTGCCTTCGGGCTCTATCCGCTGATCTACACCGGCTGGATCGCCCTGCACCGGGTCGAGATGACCGGCCTGGACCAGATGGAATGGGTCGGCTGGGACAACTTCGACAAGATCCTGCACGACTCCGAGTTCTGGACCGCCGTCACCAACACCTTCCTGATCGGTGTCATGTCGACGGTTCCGCAGCTGCTGGTCGCACTCGGCCTGGCGCACCTGCTGAACTACAAGCTCCGCGCCAGCACCTTCTGGCGGACGATCATCCTCACCCCGTACGCCACCTCGGTGGCCTCCGCCGCCCTCGTCTTCGCCCTGGTCTTCCGGGCCGACGGCGGTCTGCTGAACTGGGCGCTGGAGTTCGTCGGCCTCGGTGACACCAACTGGGCCAACGGGCACTGGACCTCCAAGATCGCCATCTCCGTGATCGTGATCTGGCGCTGGACCGGCTACAACACCCTGATCTACCTGGCCGCGATGCAGGCCGTGCCGTCCGACCTGTACGAGGCCGCCTCGCTCGACGGCGCCTCGCGCTGGCAGCAGTTCCTCAAGGTGACCATCCCGTCGCTGCGGCCCACCATCCTGTTCACGATCGTCATCTCGACGATCGGTTCCATGCAGCTGTTCGGTGAGCCGCTGCTGCTGGAGGGCGGCACCCTCGGCGCGACCGGCGGCAACGAGAATCAGTACGAGACCCTCAGCGTCTACCTCTACAACTACGGCTGGAACCTGGGGCATCTCGGTCCGGCCGCCGCAGTGGCCTGGGCGATGCTCGCCCTCCTGCTGATCATTGCCGCGGTCAACTGGCTCATCGGCCGCTTCGTACGCAAATCCGCGGTCTGACCGGGAGCGATATCCATGACCATCACCAGCCCCACCAAAGCCCCGGGGACCGTCCTCCCGGCGCGCAGCGCGCATCGTGCGCCGAAGCGTCCCAGCCGCTTCAAGCCCGGTGCCGGGCAGCAGCTGAAGGGCGGCCCGTTCGCCTACATCGCGCTGACCGTCGTCGGCATCGGCTCGCTGCTGCCGCTGTACTGGACCCTGGTGGCCGCGTCCCACACCCAGGACGAAGTACTGGCCTCCACCCCGCCGTTCCTGCCCGGCGGGCGGCTGTTCCACAACCTCGAAGCCGCCTGGACCCAGGCCCACCTGGGCAAGGCGATCGTCAACAGCTTCATCGTCTCGGGCTGCATCACCGCGGCGACGCTGTTCTTCTGCACCCTGGCCGGCTACGCCTTCGCCAAGATGCGCTTCCGGGGACGGGGCGCGCTGATGACCGGGGTCATCGCGACCCTGACCATCCCGCCGCAGCTCAGCGTCGTCCCGCTGTTCATGATGATGTCCGACCTCGGCTGGGGCGGAAGCCTGGAGTCGGTGATCTTCCCGACGCTGGTGAGCGCGTTCGGCGTGTTCTTCATGCGGCAGTACCTGATCGAGGCGCTCCCGTACGAGCTGATCGAGGCCGGCAAGATCGACGGCGCGAGCAACTTCCGTATTGTGCGAAGCATCGTGCTCCCGGTGGCCCGCCCCGCGATGATGGTGCTGGGCATGCTCACCTTCGTCCAGGCCTGGAACGACTTCTTCTGGCCCTACCTCGCACTGAATCAGGAGAACCCCACCCTTCAGGTCGCCCTCGGCCAGCTGAAGGCGTCCTACACCCCCGACGAGAGCATCGTGATGGCCGGCGCGCTGATCAGCACGCTGCCGCTGCTCGTGGTGTTCGTCGTCTTCGGCAAGCAGATCGTCGGCGGGATCATGTCCGGCGCCGTCAAGGGCTGACATTCCCCCGGTCACCTCCTCCCGGAACTCCCGTGCAGCCCGTACCTGACCGCGGGTTGTACGGGTTCCGGAGTTCCACCTCTTTCCCGCCCCTGTCCGTCCACACCTGGGAGCGCTCCCGCATGACTGCCGTACGACCCGACATCGCCCCGAAGCGGGCGCCCGAGGCAACGCAATTCCCGACGGGCTTCGTCTGGGGGGCGGCGACCGCCGCCTACCAGGTCGAGGGCGCCGCTGCCGAGGACGGCCGCACCCCCTCCATCTGGGACACCTTCAGCCGGACACCGGGCAAGGTCCGCAACGGCGACACCGGCGACATCGCCGCCGACCACTACCACCGCTTCCGCGACGACGTGGCGCTGATGAAGCAGCTGGGGCTGAAGGCCTACCGCTTCTCCATCTCCTGGTCCCGCGTGCAGCCCACCGGCCGAGGACCCGCCGTCGAGCGCGGCCTGGACTTCTACCGCAAGCTCGTCGACGAGCTGCTCGAGGCCGGCATCGCGCCCGTCGCCACCCTCTACCACTGGGACCTGCCCCAGGAGCTGGAGGACGCCGGCGGCTGGCCCCAGCGGGTCACCACCGACCGCTTCACCGACTACGCCGCGATCATGGCAGGCGCCCTCGGTGACCGGGTCGCGACCTGGACCACCTTCAACGAGCCGTGGTGCTCGGCCTTCCTCGGATACGGCTCCGGTGTGCACGCTCCCGGCCGCACCGAGCCCGCCTCCGCCCTGCGGGCGGCCCATCACCTCAACCTCGCCCATGGCCGGGCGATCGAGGTTCTGCGCGATCAACTCCCCGCTGGTGCGCAGACCTCGGTCACCCTCAACCTCCACCAGGTCCGCCCGCTGACCGCGAGCGCGGCCGACGCCGACGCCGCCCGCCGGATCGACGCGGTCGGCAACCGGATCTTCACCGGCCCGATGCTGCGCGGCGAGTACCCGGAGGACCTGCTCACCGACACCGCGCACCTGGTGGACTGGTCGAAGCTGGTGCAGGACGGCGACCTGGCCGCCATCTCGCGTCCGGTCGATGTCCTGGGCATCAACTACTACACGCCGACGCTGGTCTCCACGCCCGAGAAGGGCGAAACCGGTTCCGGCAACGATGTCCACGGCGCGAGCGACCACTCCCCGTGGCCCGGCTCCGAGCATGTCGCCTTCCACCTCGCCGAGGGGAAGGAGCGCACCGCGATGGACTGGTCGATCGACCCCAACGGGCTCTACAACCTGCTGATGGACGTCACCCGCGACCACCCCGGCCTGCCGCTGATGGTCACCGAGAACGGCGCCGCCTTCGACGACTACGTCTCGCCCGAGGGCCGCGTGGAGGACCCCGAGCGGATCGCCTATCTGCACGGCCACCTCGACGCCGTGCAGCGGGCGGTGGCCGACGGAGCGGACGTACGCGGCTACTTCCTGTGGTCGCTGATGGACAACTTCGAGTGGGCGTACGGCTATTCGAAGCGCTTCGGCACCGTGTACGTCGACTACGCCTCCCAGCGCCGCATTCCCAAGTCGAGCGCCTACTGGTACTCCGACGTGATCCGCCGTCACGCCCTGCCGTCGGCGGACCTTTCCTGACCCAGCCCGCCCGGCGGACTCCGCCGGCCGCACCACCGCACCACCGCTGAGACCCGGCCCCGTGCCGGGTCTCAGCCGTTTCCCCGGCCGTTTTCCCGCCCCGGCGCCACGACCTGCGGAACCGGCTTGACCACGCGCGTAGAGTGGGAGCGCTCCCACGGGCTGGCGTGGGAGCGGCCGACCGGTCCCGTTGAGTGTCAAGGGATCCAACACCAGGACTTGGTTTGGTTATCCGACTGTGAGAAATTGACCGCGAACGGGAGGCAGCCATGGCGGCAGCGCGAGTACGGAGCGGGGGCCGGCCCACGCTCGAAGAGGTGGCGGCACGGGCGGGGGTGGGGCGCGGTACGGCCTCACGGGTCATCAACGGCTCACCTCGGGTCAGCGCGCACACACGGGAGGCGGTGGAGGCCGCCGTCGCCGAGCTCGGGTACGTACCCAACCGCGCGGCCCGTGCCCTGGCCGGGAACCGGACGGACGCCGTCGCGCTCGTCGTGCCCGAGTCCGAGAGCCGCTTCTTCACGGAGCCCTACTTCTCCGACATCGTCCGAGGGGTGGGTGCCGCCCTCGCCGACACCGAGATGCAGCTGCTGCTCACCCTCGTCGGCAGTGACCGTGAACGCCGAAGACTCGCTCAGTACCTCACCGCGCACCGTGTCGACGGCGTGCTGCTGGTCTCCGTGCACGCCGACGACCCGCTGCCCGATCTGCTGGAACAGCTCGGCATGCCCGCCGTCATGAACGGCCGCAGGTCGGCGGCCGAGTCGCTCCCCTCGGTCGACTCCGACAACTTCGAGGGCGCCCGGGGCGCCGTCGAGCACCTGATCTCACGGGGCCGCCGTTCCATCGCCACCATCACCGGGCGGCTGGACGTCTTCGCGGCCCAGCGCCGCCTCGACGGCTACCGCAAGGCCCTCTCCGACGCGGGCCACGAGCCCGACGAGCGGCTGATCGCCCCGGCCGACTTCTCCGAGGAGGGCGGCGTCCGGGCCATGCGCGAACTGCTCGCCCGCCGCCCGGACGTGGACGCGGTCTTCGCCGCGTCCGACCTGATGGCGGCGGGCGCCCGCCAGGTTCTGCGCGAGGCCGGCCGCCGCATCCCGGAGGACGTGGCCCTCGTCGGCTTCGACGACTCGTCCGTGGCCCGCCACATGGAGCCGGCCCTGACCAGCGTGCGCCAGCCGATCGAGGAGATGGGCCGCGTGATGACCCGGGTACTCCTGGACGAGATCGCCGGCGAGAACACGGAACGCCCCCAGATCGTGCTGCCGACGGAACTGGTGGTGCGGGACTCGTCGTGAGGCGTACGGGCGCCGGCCGGAGGCGTATCCGGAGGATCACGTGCGCCGTGCGATGCCGGGGTGGACGAGGGCCTGGCCGGAGGCCGGGCAGCGGGCGGCGCGAAGCCTGGGGGACGACCTCCATTCCGGCCGGGGGGGCCGAACGCGGCAGGGACCTCGCCGACCTGGACGCGGCAGATCTCGCCCTCCTCCTGCTCGTAGCCCGAACGGGCGGGCGCCTGGGCGAGCGGGACACCCGGCGCCCTTTGCGCGAACCGGCTCGCCGACACCGTTCTGCCGCAGGAGTCCGGCGGGGCGCACCTGGCGGTCGGGCGCCGGGCGTCGGCGCGGGCGTGCGCCCCGCCACACGTCAGTGGGGGTCCGGGGCGGCGTCCTCGGTGGTGGTGAGCAGTGCGGTGATCTCCTGGGCGAGCTCGGGGCCGAGTGCGCCCCAGCCGTCCTTGTAGCCGTAGACGCTCGCCAGGCTCCGGGCGTCGTAGTCGCCGTTCATGATCTCGATGTCGCCGGTGGTGATGAGCGCCGGGTGGGCGACTCCGACGGCGGCCGAGACCTTCAGCAGCTCCTTGCGCAGCGTGCGCAGGTAGAGAGCGGCCCGCGTGGCCTTCGAGGGCGCGTCGATGCCGCGTGCGAGCCATGGGTCCTGGGTGGCGATGCCGGTGGGGCACTTGTCGGTGTGGCATTTCTGCGCCTGGATGCAGCCGATGGACAGCATCGCCTCGCGGGCGACGTTGATCATGTCGACCCCCAGGGCGAACGCGACGACGGCGTTCTCGGGCAGGCCGAGCTTGCCGGAGCCGATGAAGGTGATGTCGTCCGTCAGACCGCGCTCGGCGAACGCGGCGTAGACGCGGGAGAACCCCATCCGGAACGGCAGCGACACCGAGTCGGAGAAGATGAGGGGGGCCGCCCCGGTGCCGCCCTCGCCGCCGTCGACGGTCACGAAGTCGACCCCGCGGTCGCCGCGCGCCATCAGCGTGGCCAGCTCCTCCCAGAAGCTCATCTCGCCCACGGCGCTCTTGATCCCGACCGGCAGGCCGGTCTCGGTGGCGATCAGCTCGACGAAGTCGAGCATCGAGTCGACGTCGTGGAACGTGGTGTGACGGGACGGCGAGGCGCAGTCCTCGCCGGCCGGGATGCCCCGGATCCCGGCGATCTCGGGGGTCACCTTCGCCCCCGGCAGCAGCCCGCCGAGGCCCGGCTTCGCGCCCTGCGAGAGCTTGATCTCTATCGCCTTCACCGGGGCGCCCGCGACCACGTCCTTGAGCTTGTCGAGGCTGAAGGAGCCGTCCTCGTCGCGGCAGCCGAAGTACGACGTCCCGATCTGCAGGATGAGGTCGCCGCCACTGCGGTGGTACGGAGAGAGGCCGCCCTCGCCCGTGTTCTGCATCGCGCCGGCCAGCGCCGCGCCCTTGTTGAGCGCCGTGACGGCCGCGCCGGACAGTGATCCGAAGCTCATCGCCGAGATGTTCACGACGCTCGCCGGCCGGAACGCCTTGGCGCGCCTGCGCGGGCCGCCCAGGACCTTGGCCGAGGGCAGCGGGCTCTGCGGGTCGTGCAGGTCGGGCAACGCGTCGGCGAACGTCCGCTGCTTCACGTACGCGTGCCCCTGTATGTGCTCGACGTCCATGTCGGTCCCGAAGCCGAAGTAGTTGTTCTCCTCCTTGGCGGACGCGTAGATCCAGGTGCGCTGGTCGCGGCTGAACGGGCGCTCCTCCTCGTTGGACGTCACGACGTACTGCCGCAGCTCCGGTCCGATCTTCTCCAGCAGGTACCGGGCGTGACCGACCACGGGGAAGTTCCTCAGCAGCGCGTGCTTCTTCTGGACGAGGTCGCGGGCCGCCACCAGCGCCAGTGCCGCTGCGGCGGCCGTACCGATACTCCGGGCGCGCATGAACGTTCCTCTCGTCGACTGCTCGAACGCCACACGATGCCAGAGCCCTCGTAGCGGGGCGGACCCGGCAGGGTGAGTGGGAGGGAGAGGAACGGAGGCCCGGAGCCACGGGCCGCACACATGAAGAAGGGCCGATCCGCTTTCGCGAATCGGCCTTTGATCATTCAGGGGGAGTAACGGGACTCGAACCTGTTTCGCATTCCGATCGTGACCTGCGGCATTGCTGGGAAAGCGGACGAATGGGGGCAGATGTATGACGCGGCGTGCGCTGGTGTGACGCTGTCCGCGATTCGGTTTGGCCATGGCCAAACGCCCCGTCCTGCAGGCCCAGGTGGCGCTGAAGGTGAGCGACGAATCTTCTGACCGCGCCTCTCTGGGCGAGCGGCGAACGCGGACAGCGCAACGGCCCCGGAGAGCTTCCGGGGCCGTTGGTGAGGGGCGGAGGGCAGCGTCAGGACACACTTCGCGCAGGCCGAGGTCGATGCGGGCGAGCGCAACGGGCTGACCAGCAGTGAGCGTGAGGAGCTGGCCGCGTTGCGGCGGGAGAACCGCAGGCTGCGTGAGGATGTCGACGTCCTCAAGCGGGCCACAGCTTTCTTCGCGAAGGAGACCCGGTGACGGTGCACCCGTTCATCGAGGCGGAGAAGCGTGCAGGTCACAGCGTCAAGCGGGCGTGTGAGCTGATGAAGGTCTCCCGGACCGCCTTCTATGCCCGTCGCTCGGGTCTGCCCGGTCCTCGTGCGGTGCGGGATGCCGAGCTGACCAAGCAGATCACCCAGATTCATGCGAGATCGCGCGGGACCTATGGGGCGCCGCGGGTGCATGCCGTGCTCCTGCGCGGGGGTGCCGGGTGCGGCCGTCGTCGTGTCGCACGACTGATGCGGGCCGCCGGGCTGCAGGGCCGGCACCGCCGACGCCGGCAGGTGACCACGATCCCTGATCCCCGGGCTGCCTTCCGTCCCGACCTCATCGTCCGGGACTTCCAGCCCGACCGCACCGGGCTCGATGCCCGCTGATGCGGCGACATCACGTATGTCCCGACGGAGGAGGGCTGGCTCTATCTGGCCACGGTCATCGACATCGCCTCCCGGCGCGTGGTCGGCTGGGCAACCGCCGATCACCTGCGGACCGAGCTGGTTGCCGAGGCGCTGACAGCCGCCTGCCGGCAGCGTCGCCCCACCCACCCCGTGATCTTCCACTCGGACAGAGGCTGCCAATACACCAGCCAGCAATTCGCCGCCCTGGCAGCCCGGTTCGAGGTCGGCTGTCGGTCGGCCGCACCGGCCAGTGCTGGGACAACGCGCTCGCAGAGTCGTTCTTCTCAACCATCAAACGCGAACTGCTCGGCACCTCCGCCTGGCCCAGCCGGGCCGCAGCCCGCACCGCGATCTTCGACTTCATCGAAGGCTGGTACAACTTGCACCGACTGCACAGCAGCCTCGGCTACCTCAGCCCCGCCGAGTACGAGACCGCACTCGCAGCCTGACCACCACACCAATGGTGTCCGTCAAAGCGGAGCAAGCTCACCCGCGCCTTCCGCCACCTCGACGGACGCCCCGTCACCGACGAGGAACAGGTTTTCGTCGATGACGCCACCATCGAAGAACTCCAGGCCGTCGGTGTCCACGTGCATAACCCCGAGGCCGGAGCCGAGGCCGAAGCAGCCACACACGAGATGGCCGAGCTTCTGTTCACGTACGTCATCCCGCACCGTGAAGCCCTTATCCCCTTCATGACCCACGAGGACTTGCTCGCGTACGGTCGGTTGGAGACCGTCGTCGCTGGGGGCGCTCACCGCCTCCGCTCGAACAAGGACCGAGCGCACAGGCACCGCGCCCCTGCAGAAACGGCGGCCGGTGGTCGAGAGCCTTCCCCGACCACCGGCCGTGCTCCACCGTTCGGTCCGAGCCCCGACAACGGCGATGCGCCGCGCCCCCCCCGCACGTACTTCTGTGGCCCAAGGCCGCTCAGGAAGGCAGGGCCGCGTCGAGGTAGTCCTGCACCGGCTCGAAGAGGCCGTACGGCACGTACTTCGGGATCTCGCCATGGGCGACCCAAGCCAGTTCGGCCAGCTCCTCGGTATCCGCGACGTGGGCCGTGCCGTCCAGTACCCCGCATGCGGTGTACGACATCAGCCGGCCCGTCTTCGGGTGGACGCGCTCGCCGAGGAGCTTCACGGCCGCCACGATCAGCCCGGTTTCTTCCTGGGTCTCCCGTACAGCTGCGTCCTCGCGGGCCTCGCCGGGCTCGACCTCTCCAGCCGGGAACTGCCAGGACAGCTGTCCTTCGCTGACTCGGCGGCGCACCATCAGCACGCGGCCCTCTTTCACGACGATCGCGGCAGCGATGCCCGGGCGCTCGGCCGTGCTCTGGTTCGTCATGTCTGCTCCTCCAGGACGGCCAGGATGGGTGGGAAGATCGTATCGACGGGGATGAAGCGAGGCACCGCGTTTCTGGGGACCCACATGACGTCGATGTTCTCGGCCGCGTCGCTGTTCGTGGCCTCGCCGGCCAGGTACTCGCAGAGGAAGTACTCGCACAGCACGCCGGTCACGGGGTGAAGGCGGTTCCCGAGGCGCTGCCGGACCGCGCAGTGGACACCCGTCTCGTCCAAGGTCTCCCGCACAGTGGTGGTCTCCGGCTTGCCTCCCGGCTTGATGACGCCGGCCGGGAACTGCCACGTGATTCCAGCGGCGTCGTCGTCCCGCCGGCACACCAGGAGGACATCGCTGTCGCGGACGACCACCGCGATGGCTACCCGTAGCGCTTGCGCGCCTGGCGGTGTCGAGTCCGCTGGGGTCTGTTCCTTCGCCAGCAGGAGCGCGAAGCGCTGTCGAACAGTCTCCGGAGCCTGCTCGTGGGCCGTATCGAGGAGTTGCTGCATCTCCCTGCGAGGCACGACGGACGCGTCGGAGTGCCAGGCGGCCACGGTCCTCACGGCGATACCCAGGCGCGCGGCGAACTGTTCGTTGCCGAGCCGCAGGGCGGACTGCAGCAGACAGGCGTAACGGCCGTTCCAGCGCTCGATCACGTCCACAAAGCTCCCCCACGTCGCCGCTCCGGTGCAGGAACCTGCGCGCCGAAAGTGCACTCCCACTGCACTGGCGCTTCATGGTCGCGCTGCAGAAGCCCCGGAAGAATCGTAGACACCAGGGGCCAAGGAATGACGCCTCCGAAGGCTCAGGCCCTGGGCGGCTCATAAGAGGCGCCAAAGCGCCAGACGACCACAAGGGGATTCTAGGTGCGTACTCCCGGCGGATAGCAGAGACAGGGAAGTTGGCTGAATCGGACCTGATGTTCGGCTGGTCGTCGGTTCTCCCACCCACGTTTGCCCGGCCGGGGCATTTGCCCGTACGCCCGAACCGCTCTGTCAGCGCCGGTAATCTCAGCCAGTGACGGCTGATCATCCGTCATGTGTGGTTGTTAGCAAGGCGAAAGGGAGTCAATGGCCGAGGTTCAGGCACACACTGTCGAGCGCACGCTCGTCCTGCTCAAGCCCGATGCGCTGGCGCGTGGCCTGGCAGGAAGGGTCATCACTCGATTCGAGGATGCCGCGCTGAAGATCGTCGGGACCAAGATGAAGTGGATGGACGAGGAGTTCACCCGTAAGCACTACTTCGACCTCGAGGAACGGCTGGGCTCGGAGGTCTACGGCGTCACGGCGACGTTTATGCAGCAGGGGCCGGTCATCGCCCTGGTGCTGGAGGGCTTCGACGCCATCGCCACCGTCCGCAAGATCGTCGGCAGCACGTACCCGAACCAGGCTCCGGCCGGCACGGTGCGGGGCGACTTCTCGCACTACAGCGCGGCGGCCAGCATCGCCTCGGGCAAGGCGGTCGCGAACCTCGTGCACGCCTCCGGCAACGCGGAGGAGGCCAAGCAGGAGGTGGAGCTGTGGTTCGACAAGGACGAGCTGCAGGACTACAAGACGCTGGCCGAGATCTACACGTACTAACAGCGGGTCACGGCGTCACCGCGGGGACGTCGGGGCGTTGATCACTACTGGGGCACGACCGTTTGAACCGAGAGGGCACCATGACCAACCAGACCCGCCTGGCCTCCACCGACGAGCTGGAGTCGATCTTCCAGCGTGAGCTGGCGACCGACCGGTGGGCTGCCACCGAGACCGCGTACGCCCTGGCCGTGCGCCACCGCGACCTGGGTGACTGGCCCGCGTCGCAGGAATGGGCCCAGCAGTGCCTGCGTCTGCTGGAGGGCTTCCCCAGCGAGACGGAGGAGCAGGTCGCCACCGGCCGTACGTCGGTGGGAGGCGTCCAGCTGCCGACATACCTGCACTCGGGTGTGGTCGAGGAGCGCTTCGGCACCCTCGGCTGACACCCGCCGATCCACCGGGGTGATGCGGCCGGCACCCGCATCGGCCGCATCACCCCGCGCTCGACCACCAACCCCATAGCGATCGCCCGACCGGACAGCCCCCGCACGGCAGGGTCCGGCTGGCTTCGCCATGCCTGAAACGAGGAGGCAGCAGCCCCGTGGCCGTCGAGATCGAGATGCGCGCCCGCTTCACCAAGGAGGTCCACGACCAGCTCGTCACCCGCCTGAAGGCGGACGGGGAGGACCTGGGCCCCGATGACAAGCACATCTACTTCTACGTGCTGCCCGACCAGCTCCTGAAGGTCACCGACAACACTGCCGCCGGCACCGCCAAGATCACCCTCAAGGGGAGCAGGATCGGGCAGGGCGCGGCCTTCGCGGAGACCGAGTTCGCCATCGCCCCCGCCGACGTTCCCGCCGCGGTGAAGGTGTTCAACGCCCTCGGCTTCGAGACGGCGATGCACGAGGCGTTCAACTTCCGACACAACTTCCGCTTCGACGGGGTCGAGATCGCGGTCAAGTGGAGTGAGGCGTGGGGTTACCACGCCGAGTTCGAGGTCCTGCTGGAGGACGGCGCCTCGGACGCGGCCCGCGTCGAGGCGGAGGCCAGGATCACGGACGTCGCCACGGCGCTCGGCGTGACCCTGATGACGGAGCAGGAGCTGGCCGACTTCACCGCTGCCTTCGAGGCCGCCGAGCAGGAGCGCAAGGAGCGCGAGCAGCAGGCCGCGCCGATCCGGTAGGGAACATCACCGCGGAGACCACCAAGGGGGTGGGCACGAGTGAGCACGACCCCGTTGACCGCAAGTCTGATCGACCTGGCTGCCCGAGGGCAGCTCCCGCTCCACCAGCACATGGACCACGCCACCATCGCGTGGATCAGCGACAACAGGCCCGACCTCCCGCAAGCACCGCAGCCGGCCTTGCGCCCGCAGTCGAAGAAGCTGCTCGCGCACAGCGGTCTGTCTACCCGGTGGTGGGCGGATCCCCGCCTGTACACGTCGCTCCACGGCGTCCGGCACGCCATGAGGGCGGCGGCGCTGGCCGCCGTCCTCGCCGAGGCGAACGGCCTCGACGAAGGCGACACCGCCGCAGCGATCCTCGCCGCCGCCGTACACGACTGCCAGCGGCGCCACGACCGGGACGACCGCGGGCATGGCGCCCGCGCGGCCATCTGGCTCGCCGCGAACGCCCACACCGTCTGGGGCCACTTCGGCCTCGCCGCCACGCCCCGACGGATCGTGCAGGCGGCCACCGCCGTCCGACTGCACGACATTCCGTACGAGGCGTTCACCGCTGACGACAAGTCCGACCACGTCCGGGCCGAGCGCATCACCGACGTGGTCAAGGCCGCCGATGCCCTGGACCGCTACCGGCTGCCGAAGCTGAAGTGGTGGCCGGACTCCCGGTACGTCCGCGAGCCCGCCTTCGACCAGCTGCGCGGCCTCGCCTTCGACCTGGTCCTGGTCTCGGAGCGGGCCTACCTCGCCGGGGCCAGCGGCACCGCAGCCGTCCGCTACGCGCTCGCCGAGAAGGGCCTGGTCTGACCATGGACTTCCTCGACGCCTACCACCTGTGGGCCGACGCCCACGCTTTCTTCGACTCCACCCTCATCCCCAGCCCGTCCGATCACACCGACCCGCTCGCTGCCCAGACTGCGGGCTGGGACCGGCGTCTCGCCGAGGAGACCCCGAACGGCCACCTGCTGCGGCGGAACGCCCTCTTCGAGGCCCTGAGCGGAAACGGCAAGCTGTATTTGCTCCACGTCACCCACGCCCTGGAGGAGATCAGCCGGCAGGGAGTTCTCTACCCGTCGGGCGGCTGCCTCGTCGGAAGCATCTACTGCGCACCGCTCACAGCGACCGACCAGGGCTTCCGCATGCACAACCTCGGCGCCTACGTCCTGACCAAGGAAGCGCCAGCCTTCCTGGCCAAGCTCGGCGTCACCGATCGCGTCCCCACCCCGCTGATCTTCGAGATCGACACTCCGACGCAGGCATATCGCGGGCTCGCCGGCGTGGACTACCTGCGCCTCGGCATCATCCACCTGCAGATCTACAGCCACCTCGAATACCTGCTGAGCAAGAACGAGCGGCACCAGCTGCGCGAGACCGTCGTAGGCCGCGTCAAGAACTCGGCCTCATTCCTTGCCACCGCGGCGACCGTTGCCTACCAGGGCACCCGCGTCGGCGCCGAGCCGTACCTCCGGCTGCTCGACGAGACGATCCCCCGTCTGCCGATTCTCGGATACCTGTACTTCGAGGCGGTCGCCGAATACCTGATGCTCCACTCAACCTCGCACCACACGCAGCGCCTCGCCGAGCTTGGCGAGCTGAACAACTGGCTGTACAAGGAGATGCTGTTCGCCTCCTTCCCTGCCATGGCCGGCAAGTTCGACCTGGCGAGGTTCCGGCCCCGACCGAAGCAGTTGGCCGCGCTCCTCCATCAGGTCGATCCGACCATCGACACCACCCACGCGAGCTCGTACCTGGTCGAGCGGATCAGTTACCTCGTCGCCGCCCGCCTCTTCGCGCCCGGCGACGCCCCCGAGGCCTGGCACCGCACGCGCTGGGCGTTCGACTCCCTCGCCACCCAGCTCGGCCCTCTGCTGGGCCACCTGATCCACCGGGAACTGCGCACCTTCGGCCGTTACCCCGACTTCTACTTCTACTTCGACCAGCACAAGGCACTGCAAGCCTGGAACTACTGGAACCACATGGACATCGTCGCCCCGTTCAACGGCACGATGCCCAAAGGCGAGATCGGCATCAACCCGGCCTACCCCAACCTCGACTACCGCGTCTGGCGCGCCGAGCAGGACGGCGCCGGCCACCTCCACCCGGCCGAGGAGCTCTCGCTGACCATCGCCCCGCGCCTGGTGGACATCAAGTACACCCTCATGCGCAACAACCAATGGACCGCCCCCGCGCCCAGCGCTGCCTGATCCACCGCCGCCTGCGGCCCACCACACCCCGAGCAACCTCACACGTAGGAGACCCGTGATGAGTTCCTCCGGCATGCCCTCCGTCGACCTCCTCGGTGAGCAGATCGCCTCCGTTCTCGCCGACCCCGCCACCACTCACGGCCTCGCCCGTACCCTCCGGGCCGCCGCCGAGGAGATCGAACTCCACCGGTACCACCACTCCAGCCGCCGCGTCTGGCCCAACGGCCGGATCGACGACAAGCCCGCCAAGGTGCAGATCGGCGGCGGAGCCCACCGCATCGACGGCTTCTTCAACATCGACCTCGTACCGCCGGCCGACCTGCTCTGGGACATCCGCGAGGGCGTACCGCTCCAGGACGACAGCGTCGAAGAGATCTTCTCCGAACACTTTCTGGAGCACATCGACTACCCGCGTTCGGCCAAGCAGTACGTCCGCGAGGCCCACCGCATCCTCGCGCAGGGCGGCCGGATCATCACCGGCGTCCCCGACGCCGCCTTCGCTCTGAGCCAGTACCCCGGCCCGCTCGACGCCACCGACGAGACGATCGAGCGCTGGTACGCCAAGCGCGACTGCCGCGGCGACATCAACACGCGGCTCGACCTCGTGAACCTCGTCTTCCGCGACCAGGACGACGACCTCACGTACACCCCGCACCTGTGGGCCTACGACCACGAGAAGCTCGTCCAGCTCTTCACCGAGGCCGGCTTCACCACCGTCGAGCCCTGGACGTTCAACCCCACCATGGCCAACCCGAAGCGCCGCTGGGGCAGCGTCTACGTCGTCGCCACGAAGTAACTCCTCAAGCAGCCCGCGAGGCCGAGACGCCCCGTTCCTAGCCGTCCCTACCTCGCGGGCCTCCACCCACGCCACAGCGCCCCGCACCCGCCCGGCCACGCGGCCGAGGGAGCCATCCGCATGAACCAAGTCCCCCCGTCCATCAGCGAGCTGACCCTCGCCGCCACCCCCAACGCCGTTGCCTGGGCCCGCCGCCACACCGTCGACATCCTCCAGCGCTGGCGCTTCCCCGACGAGGGGATCGAAGGCGCCCGACTTCTCGTCTCGGAACTGGCTACCAATGCGATCCAACACGCATACCCCGCGAAGACGCATGAAGCGGTCGCCCATTTCGTCGACATCGGCACGATCGTGCTCATGCTCTGGCCCACCGACGGCGGCATCATCCTCGCGGTCAGCGACCCCGACCCGCGACCGCCGACACCTCGCACCAGTGACGCCGGCGCCACCGGGGGCCGCGGACTCGTCCTCATCCAGACCATGGCCAAGCGCTGGGGCTACACCCCCACGCAGACACACCCCGGGAAGATCGTCTGGGCAGAGGTTCCAGCTCGTCCCAGCAGCGCCCTGGGTGAGTCAGGGTTTGGCGGCCGACAGGTCGCTCCGATGCCCATCGGGCGAGTCCTGACCGGCCTGCGCGAGTTGTACTCGAGCCAACCGACTGTGGCATCGTGCAGCAACGGCAAGGCCCGGGACCCGTGAGCCTGCTGCCGACCGCTATGAGCATGGCGGGGAGCGCTATTCGCCGCCGGCTTCGCCGAGTGGGGGTGCAAGCCTCTGATCAGCGTAAACGGGATTCGGTGGCACAGCCCAGCACCAGCTGGGATGATCTTCCAATTCCTCGTAATGCGTGGGTCGTTGTAGGGCCACCGGGCGTGCTTCAAGCGCTGACCAATCGCAGGCCGTGATCGGACGGCAGGCGGCCTCCCATGGCCGCCTGCACGGCGGCGCTGATGTCCGAGTCGAGCGACCGGGCCAGGTGGCCGTAGCGGTCGATCGTGGTCTGGATCGACTCGTGGCCCAGCCGGGCCTGGATCGCCGGTAGAGGGATGTTCGCGGCCACCAGCCAGGCAACGTGGCTGTGCCGCAGGTCGTGGATCCGTGGCCGGCGGGGGAGGCCGGTCTCCATCGCGGCAGCGACGGCGGGTATCCATTTCCGGTTGTAGAAGTTGGAATGCCTCCACGCTTTGCCCGTCGGCGTGCGGAAGAGGAACGCCTCCGGTGACATTCCCTGCGTCAGCCTCCGGGCAAGGTCCACCTGCGTCGGGGCGAGCGCGACCAGGCGGCGCGCTTTCCTCGTCTTCGGGGGTCCGAGGAAGAACGAGGTCTGCGCACCCCTGGGCGACCTCTTCCAGGCCCTCTGGACGTTGACCGTCGGCCCGGGGCCGCCCAGCCGAAGGTCTTGCACCTGGAGGGCCGTAGCCTCGCCCCACCGCATGCCGGTACCGATCAGCCAGTCGGCGAGGTGCTTGCGGAGGAGTTGGTACTCCTCCTGCTCCAGGAAGACCATCTCCTCGGACGTCCCGTCGTCGACACGAGGAAGGCGGGTGTTCGCGCAGCAGTTCTTGGCGCGCAGAGGGGGCTCGGCATCGATCGCCGCCTGCACGATGCACCAGAGCAGGCCGTGGCGATTGGCCGTGGACTTCGGCGAGGCCGGTCGACGGACCCACCGCCCTGCCTTCGCGTCCGGCTGGCCCGCTTCCTGAAGCCGCACCCAGTCCTGGACGTCGTCGGCGGTGATGTTGCCGATCGTGGCCGGCGTCACGAGTCCTGATCGGGTGGTGTGCACCATGAGGGAGATGTGGCGATCCACCTCGCGCCGGTAGTCGTCCCGGGTCCGCGGGTCGATACCGGTGAGCCGGTCTACGTAGCGCTGAGCCCAGTCGGTCAGGGGCACGTCGTCAGGGTCCTGCTCGGGCTCGACGAAGCCCTGGCCGGGAATCCACCCGTAGGGCCACTGCTGCTGGTGGGCGTCGGCGAGCTTCCTGAACGTGTCCGCCTGCTCGGGGTCCTCGAACCTCTCGGCCTCCCAGGTGCCGCCGCGCCCTCCCTGGAGCCAGCGGACCTGGAAACTCGCCGTCCCGTCCTTGCGGACCCGCTCCCTGATCGTTGCCATGGCGCAGACGGCAGGGCGAAAATCCGGCCGCGTTTGGCCGTGGTTTGGCCAGCCCAGAGCACGAAGAAGCCCCCGACCTGCGTTTCCGCAGATCAGGGGCTTCCCCTTCAAGGGTGAGTAACGGGACTCGAACCCGCGACATCCTGGACCACAACCAGGTGCTCTACCATCTGAGCTATACCCACCATGTCCGGGCGTTTCCGACCGGCCGAGAAAAAGTGTACAGGGTCTGAGAGGGTGCTCGCGCCCCCGTTGTTCAGCCGCCGGTCCCGGCCCTCGAAAGGGGCGTGACCAGCGGCTTTCCCAAGGGCCTAGGCCGAGGGCCGCGACAGGCGCGCGGCGATCGACTTCGCGCGCTCGGAATCCGGCCCCGGCTGGGGGACGAAGACCGTCTCGCGGTAGTACCGCATCTCCGTGATCGAGTCGCGGATGTCGGCGAGCGCCCGGTGGTTGCCGTTCTTGGGCGGACTGTTGAAGTACGCCCTCGGGTACCACCGGCGGGCCAGCTCCTTGACCGAGGAGACATCGACGATCCGGTAGTGGAGGTAGCCCTCCAGGGCCGGCATGTCCCGCGACAGGAAACCTCGGTCGGTGCCGACCGAGTTTCCGCAGAGCGGGGCCTTGCCGGGTTCCTTCACGTGCTCGCGGATGTAGGCCATGACCTTCTCCTCGGCGTCGGCCAGGGTGGTGCCCCCGGCCAGCTCGTCGAGCAGACCCGAGGTGGTGTGCATCTGCCGCACCACCTCGGGCATGGTCTCCAGCGCCGCGTCCGGCGGGCGGATCACGATGTCCACCCCTTCACCGAGCACGTTCAACTCCGAGTCGGTGACCAGTGCGGCCACCTCGATGAGTGCGTCGTCCGTCAACGAGAGCCCGGTCATCTCGCAGTCGATCCATACCATGCGGTCGTTCATGCGCCCCACCCTACGGGGCGCTCCGCTGTCCGGGCAGGGCCGGGCGGCCCGCGGCGTACGCCTCGGAGCCCGGTTGTCCGTGATCCCCCCGGCCCCCGTCCATGACGGTCGTGCCCGGGCCTGTCGGGGACTGGCCCGCCGGTGCCGGTGCCGGGGTGCGACGGATCGCGGAGATGCCCTGGACGGGCACCACCGGCTCGACCGCCGTGACGACCGGCTCGGGGCCCCCGCCCTGCGGACGACGGGCCCGGTAGGCGGCCCGGTACGCGGCGGGTGAGGAGCCCAGCTGACGCCGGAAGTGCCCGCGCAGCGCGACCGGCGAGCGGAAGCCGCAGCGGCCCGCGACCTCGTCGACCGAGTAGTCGGACGTCTCCAGCAGCCGCTGCGCCTGCAGTACCCGCTGGGTGATCAGCCACTGCAGTGGTGCGCTCCCGGTGAGCGAGCGGAACCTCCGGTCGAAGGTCCGCCTGCTCATGTAGGCGCGCGCGGCCAGCGTCTCCACGTCGAACTGCTCGTGCAGATGCTCCAGCGCCCAGGCCACGACCTCGGCGAGCGGGTCGGAGCCGATTTCTTCTGGTAAAGACCTGTCGAGGTAGCGCTCCTGGCCGCCACTGCGCCGCGGCGGCACGACGAGCCGGCGGGCCAGTGCCCCGGCGGCCTCCGTGCCGTGGTCCGAGCGGACTATGTGCAGGCAGAGGTCGATCCCGGCCGCTGTTCCGGCGGAGGTGAGCACATCGCCGTCGTCGACGAAGAGTTCACGCGGGTCGACATGCACCGACGGGTAGCGCTTGGCCAGCGTCGGCGCGTACATCCAGTGCGTCGTCGCCGGGCGGCCGTCCAGCAGGCCGGCCGCGGCGAGCACGAAGGCTCCCGTGCACAGCCCCACGATGCGCGCGCCCTCTTCATGGGCGCGGCGCAGTGCGTCGAGCGCCTCCACGGGCGGCGGTGAGGTGATCGAGCGCCAGGCGGGCACCACGACGGTGCCTGCCCTGCTGATCGCCTCCAGCCCGTAGGGCGCGGTCAGTTCGAGTCCCCCGGTGGTGCGCAGCGGCCCCTCTTCACCGCTGCACACGAGCAACCGGTAACGCGGAACTCCCGCGTCCTGGCGGTCGATCCCGAACACCGAGAGCGGAATGGAGCTCTCGAAGATGGGGCCGCCGCTGAACAGCAGCACGGCGACCACCTCGCGGCGTCGGCGCCCGCTCAGCTTCCGTACAGCCTCCGTTGCGATGGCGGAGTCCTGGCTCATGACGCTAAGCCCCCCTCGGTGTTCGCGTCTTCCTGGTCCTTACGGGCCTGTCGCACCTGCACATGTCCCCTCGGTAGTGCACGAGTCCCCAGCCTTCGACACCCAAGATCGAATCTACTGCGTCCCGTGGTGCCGCTGTGACAAGTTCACCAACCGGCTTTATGTCGACAAGGCAACCTGGCGGGATGCATTCGATCACGAAGCGTTTCACTCGTGAGTCGCGCAGGGAAGTGCGCCTGGCGTTCATGGCCCGTCCCCATCGGGTGGAAGCGTACCGCTTGGTCTCTTCCTGCCTGCTGGCAAGGGGGCTGATCGGCCATTTCGACAAGGAATCGACTGTGCTGTGAAGTTGGCTGAAAACATACGGTCGCGTGTGCGGGAATCAGTCGTTCTACCGGCGCACTACCCGCCCGGGGCCGTCACTCCTATGCGCCCCCTCGGCCGTCCCGGGGCCCGTGCGGAACCCGCGTGAGGAGTCGCATCGGGGTCCGGACGCGAGCCCGGGCGGGGGTCCGGACGTGGCTCGGAACGGAACGCTCGTGGTGGTCGTGCGGGCAGGCCGGCGGAGCGGTGCCCGGCGGGCCGCGGCGGCGGCCGGGCCCGCGCGACGGACGCGGCGCCGCCCGCGGAATCGTCGCGGGGGAGGAGGGCGAACCGGCGCCCGGGGAACAGCCGGACGCCGTCCCGCGGATCGCTTCGGCGGGCGGAACGGATGCGGGCGCGGGGTACTACCCGGGGCGGCTCGGGAGGCGCTCCGGCCGGGACGGGACGCGGAGGGTGCCGACGCGGGTGCACGGGCGCGGTCACGTGGCCGGCGGACCGGCTCCGGGCCGGTCGCCGAGTGCGGCGGTCCGGGGCCCGTGACGTCGGTGTATCGAGCAACCGGCATTGCCATACGGGGCGGTCTCGGGCATGCTCCGTGAAACGTCGCACGCGCTTTGCGCGGGTCCGGCGGTGGAGGAGTGGCGCCGTACCCTTGGGGGTAAGGGGTTGGGAAGATGATTCCCGGACACCACTACACCGCCCGCTGACGCACCTTCTCCACGTCGCTCTCCTCACGAGGACTCTCTTCGCCGAGACACCGATGGCCGGTCACGAAATCCCCGAACCCGCGGACCGCAAGCAGGTAGCCGACCCCCGGTCGGACCAGCAGGCGGCCGAAGAGGCATGTCATTCCTGCGATCCCGCCTTCCGGCATGGTGTCGTCGTCGGCTTCGACGGCTCGACCTCCAGTGAGCGGGCCCTCGCCTACGCCATCGGCATGGCCCGGCGGACAGGCTCCGGCCTGATCATCGTCCATGTCGCCAACCGGCTGCCCACCACTGTCTGGGCGGGCTGCGAGCCGCCCGTCTTCGTGGACGTTCCCGATCACCGCACCGAGGTCCTCGGCCTGGAGCTCGCCTGCGCGGACTACCTCTCCGAGGTGCCGTGGGTGCTCGTCGAGCGCGGCGGCGACATCTGTCACGAGCTGGAGGAAGTCGGCCGGGAGTACTCGGCCGACGCGATTGTCGTGGGCTCCACACACGGGATCGTCGGCCGGATCTTCGGCTCGGTGGCGGGCCGGCTGGCGCGCCGGGCGCAGCGCCCGGTCGTCGTCATCCCGTAGCCGTCGTCCCCGCTGTCGCCTGTCACCAGCCCGTAGCCGTCACCCGTAGCCGTCGTCCCCGCTGTCGCCTGTCACCAGCCCGTAGCGGTCGGCCCGTTGCTGTTCGCCGAGCCGGGGGCGCGCGCCCGTTGAACAGGGCGCTGTCGGCCGTGCCGACGACTGTCCGGCGACCGCCCGGTGCGCCGTAACCGCCCGCTGCGCCTCGCCTGCCGGCGCCGAGGGCCCTCGGGCGCCGATACGGCCGCCCGTAGCCGCGGTGCCCCGTGTACGCCGCTCTCGCGTGCCCATGCCGGTCCGCACTTCGTGCCCGCCGGAGCCCCGTGGCCGCCGCTGAGCCCTTCCAACGCGTCGGCCACGTGGGGTTGGTCTGTTTCCGGTCGGTTTTACGTCCGGTGGTGATCAGCCTCAGCCGGCGGCCGGTCTCTTTCCGTCACGGTCGAGCGAGTGTGGCGTCAACTCGACTAAGAAAACAGGGGAAAACACAAGGTTACCGGTCCGTAGATGCGGATTGTGCGCCTGTGAAGGATGCATAAACGCCACTGGATACAGGGTGATCGCGCAGGAACGGAGCCCGTCGTAGACAACGAAGTCTCCGTCGGCGGCGCCCTCGCATCCACCCCTCCGGGTCATCTCGCCCGGGGATTCACACTGTTGGCATTCGGGATCGGCGGCAACGCTGCCGTGGGCGGAGCGACCGCCGCCCCGGTGGCCGGAGAAGCGTGCCACCGGCCGAAGCGGCGGCCCCGTACGGGAGAGCGGCCCGCGCAGCGGAGCGGCCCCGTACCCACGGTGTGCGTGTGGGTACGGGGCCGCTGCCGGCGCTCGTGGCGGCGCGCCTACTCGACGGTGACGGACTTCGCCAGGTTGCGCGGCTTGTCGATGTCCCGGCCCATGGCAAGCGCCGTGTGGTAGGCGAAGAGCTGGAGCGGGATGCCCATCAGGATCGGGTCCAGTTCGTTCTCGTTCTTCGGGACGAGGATCGTGTGGTCGGCCTTCTCCTGCTCACGGTGGGCCACGGCGAGGATGCGGCCGCTGCGGGCCTTGATCTCCTCCAGGGCCGCGCGGTTCTTCTCCAGCAGGTCGTCGTCCGGGACGATCGCGACCGTGGGGAGCGCAGGTTCGATGAGCGCGAGCGGGCCGTGCTTCAGCTCAGACGCGGGGTAGGCCTCGGCGTGGATGTACGAGATCTCCTTGAGCTTCAGGGAGGCCTCCAGCGCGACGGGATAGCCCCGGACCCGGCCGATGAACATCATCGACTGCGCGCCGGCGTACTCCTCGGCGAGCTTCTTGATCTCACCCTCCGACTCCAGGATGCGGTCGATCTGTTCGGGCAGCCTCCGCAGTCCCTCGATGATCCGCTTGCCGTCGGCGACCGACAGGTCGCGGATGCGGCCCAGGTGCAGGGCGAGCAGCGCGAAGGCGACCACGGTGTTGGTGAAGCACTTGGTGGAGACGACGCAGACCTCGGGTCCCGCGTGGACGTACATGCCGCCGTCCGCCTCGCGGGCGATCGCCGAGCCGACGACGTTCACGACGCCGAGGACCCGGGCGCCCTTGCGCTTGAGCTCCTGGACCGCGGCCAGCACGTCGTAGGTCTCACCGGACTGGGAGACCGCGACGTAGAGGGTGTCGGGGTCCACGACGGGGTTGCGGTAGCGGAACTCGGACGCGGGCTCGGCGTCCGCGGGGATGCGGGCCAGCTCCTCGATGAGGCCGGCGCCGATCATGCCCGCGTGGTACGAGGTGCCGCAGCCCAGGATCTTGATCCGGCGGACCCCGCGGGCCTCGCGGGCGTCCAGGTTCAGGCCGCCCAGGTGCACGGTGGAGAAGCGGTCGTCGACGCGGCCGCGCAGCACGCGGTCCACGGCGTCGGCCTGCTCGGAGATCTCCTTGTGCATGTACGTGTCGTGGCCGCCCATGTCGTACGACTCGGCCTCCCACTCCACCGTGGTGGGCGTAGCCGTCGTGGTCGAGCCCTCGGTGGTGTACGTACGGAAGTCGTCGGCCTTGAGGGTGGCCATCTCGCCGTCGTCCAGCGTGACGATCTGGCGGGTGTGGGCGACCAGGGCGGCGACGTCGGAGGCGACGAACATCTCCTTCTCGCCGATGCCGAGCACGACCGGGGAGCCGTTGCGGGCGACGACGATGCGGTCGTTGAAGTCGGCGTGCATGACGGCGATGCCGTAGGTGCCCTCGACGGACTTCAGCGCCTCGCGGACCTTCTCCTCCAGGGAGTCCGCCTGCGAGCGGGCGATCAGGTGGACCAGCACCTCGGTGTCGGTCTCGGAGAGGAAGACGACGCCGTCGGCGAGGAGCTTCGCGCGGAGCTCCGAGGCGTTGTCGATGATGCCGTTGTGGACGACGGCGACCTTGTTGTCGGCGTCCAGGTGCGGGTGGGCGTTCTCGTCGCTCGGGGCGCCGTGGGTGGCCCAGCGGGTGTGGGCGATGCCGGTGGTGCCGGTGAAGCGCTTGGGGATCCGGGACTCCAGCTCGCGGACCCGGCCCTTGGCCTTGACCGTCTTCAGCGTGGCGGGCTTGCCGGCCGCGGGCTTTCCGGTGATGACGATGCCCGCGGAGTCGTAGCCCCGGTACTCCAGCCGCTGCAGACCTTCCAGCAGCAGCGGAGCCACATCACGCTTTCCGATGTATCCGACGATTCCGCACATAGAGCCTCTGCCCCTCCATCGACGTACAGGTGAAACAAGTAAGGACACACCGGTGTGAACCGGTGCGAACAGGTGGGCGGGTGCCCGGTCGCGGGCCCGTCTCAGCCGTAGACCATGCGGCGCAGCTGCCGGAGCGAGAGCTCGGGCGGCGCGACCGCCCGGTGCGGCAGCTCGGCCGAGATCCGTTCGAAGATCTCCGTGTTGACCAGGCCGCCGGACTGCAGTTCACGGTGGCGTCGGCGGACGAAGGCGTCGGTCGTCTCGTCGAAATAGGCGAGCACGTCGAGAATCACCCGGGCCGCTTCGCCGCGCGGGAGCGCGGTACTGCGTACCAGGTGGTCAATGAGGTCGTCATGCGACGAGCGGCGTTCGAGCACTCGTCGATATTGCGGTGCAAGGAGCTCCAGTGCAACATTCCTGCCCGATATCGGGCAGGAATCCGGTCAAGTGGTGCTCGTTCCGTCGTTCCGGGTGGCTTCGCTACGCCTGTGTCGATGGATGTGGCGCCTATGGGTGCGCTCCGGGTGCGCTTGTGTCGAGCGCGGAGGCGCGGAAGGGGGTGTGGCGGATTCGGCCGGATGCCTCTGATGGCCCGGTCGTGTTCGAGCACCGCCGATGCGGGGAAGTGGTCTACGCCTTGACCATCCGTGAGGTGCGCGGTACGCATGGTGACGGCCCGGATGGTCAGGAGATCCAGGTGTGAACCAGTAGAAAGGGACCCGGCTTGTGAGACCGCACACGGCGCAGCGCAGTGCTCTTCCCCGTGCTCTACCCCGTCTCCTCGGCTCGCTGCTTCTCGTCACGGCGGCCGGTATCTCCACCGCGTGCATGACCCCCGCGGCGTCCGCGGCGAGCGGTGGCTCCGCCGCGTCGGCCCCCCGGCCGCTGGGCCAGGTCGTGCCCGCCCCCGCATCGGTGAGGCCGGGCGGATCCCCGTACTCCATCACCGGCGCCACCAGGATCCGGGTCGACGGCTCGTCCGGCGAGGCCCGG
Source organism: Streptomyces sp. NPDC026062 (assembly GCF_055568375.1). Lineage (NCBI taxonomy): Bacteria > Bacillati > Actinomycetota > Actinomycetes > Kitasatosporales > Streptomycetaceae > Streptomyces > Streptomyces sp. NPDC026062. Next base: position 72,245 of record NZ_JBVHOQ010000017.1, on the reverse strand, counting down.
AAGATCGGCGAATACCTGGCGGGCGTGTTGCGCCCCTCCACCGGATACGCCCTGCCGGTCACCGGACGGGCCGGCCCGGACGGCATCCGGCTCCGGCTCGGCTCGCACGACAGCGGGCTGGGCGCCGAGGGCTACACCCTGACCGCGGGGCGCGGCTCCGTCACCATCACCGCCCGCAAGCCCGCAGGGCTTTTCCACGGCGTCCAGACGCTGCGTCAGCTGCTGCCGGCCCGGGTGGAGCGCGACAGCCGTCAGAAGGGGCCGTGGAAGGTCGCGGGCGGCAGCATCACCGACACGCCGCGCTACGCGTACCGGGGCGCGATGCTCGACGTCTCACGGCACTTCTTCTCGGTCGACGAGGTCAAGCGCTACATCGACCAGATCGCGCTCTACAAGATCAACACCTTCCACATCCACCTCTCCGACGACCAGGGCTGGCGGATCGCCGTCGACTCCTGGCCGAACCTGGCCGCGTACGGCGGCTCCACGGAGGTCGGCGGCGGGCCCGGCGGCTACTACACGAAGAGCCAGTACAGGGAGATCGTGCGGTACGCGGCCTCCCGCTATCTGGAGGTGGTGCCGGAGATCGACATGCCCGGCCACACCAACGCGGCCCTCGCCTCGTACGCGGAGCTGAACTGCGACGGCGTCGCGCCGCCGCTCTACACCGGGACCAAGGTCGGCTTCAGCTCGCTGTGCGCGGCCAAGGACGTCACGTACCGGTTCATCGACGACGTCATCGGTGAAGTGGCCGCGCTGACCCCCGGCAGGTACATCCACATCGGTGGTGACGAGGCGCACTCCACCAGCCACGAGGACTACGCCATGATCATGGAGAGGGCGCAGGCCGCCGTCGGCAGGCACGGCAAGACCGTGATGGGCTGGCACCAGCTCACCGGGGCGACACCGGTGGAGGGCGCCGTCGCCCAGTACTGGGGCTACGACAGGACGAGCGCAGCGGACCGGCAGAAGGTGGCGGACGCGGCGAAGAACGGCACCGGGCTGGTGCTGTCGCCGGCCGACCGCGTGTACCTCGACATGAAGTACAACGAGGACACCGTGCTGGGCCTGAAGTGGGCCGGCCTGGTGGAGGTGCGGCGTTCGTACGACTGGGACCCGGCGACGTACCTCGCCGACACCCCGCCGGACGCGGTGCTCGGGGTCGAGGCGCCGATCTGGGCGGAGACGCTGACCGACGGCGACGACATCGACGCGATGGCCTTCCCGAGGCTGCCCGGTGCGGCGGAGCTGGGCTGGTCCCCGGCCGAGACGCACGACTGGGACACGTACAAACTGCGGCTGGCGGCGCTCGGGCCGAGGTTCACCGCGCTGGGGATCGACTACTACCGGTCGCCCCAGGTGCCGTGGCCGGATGAGCCGGCTGTGGAGGGGTGAGCGGGGCCGTCCGGCGGCCCCGGCCGCCGGACGGGCCGTCGGAAGGTGCCCCCGAGCGTCGGACGGGCCGTCCGGGATGCCCTGAACCGCCGGACAGGCCTGAGGTGCCGGACCGGCTGGGAGGGGGGCGCCGGACGGGGCTCAGTCGCCCGACGTGGTGGTCGCCTCCGCCTCCGCGCGCAGCTGCTCCTCGCTCAGGCCGCGGCGCCAGTACCCCACGAACGTCACCCGCTTGCGGTCGAAGCCGCGCTCGCGCACCAGGTGCCGCCGCATCGCGCGCACCTTCGCCGCCTCGCCCGCGATCCAGACGTACGGGTTTCCCTCGGGCAGTTCCGCCGCGCGCACGGCCTCCACGGCGTCCGGCGTCCCCGCCTCGTCCCGTACCAGCCAGCTGATCCGGGCGTCGGCGGAGGTGGCGACCGGCAGACGGTCCCCGCTGTGCGGGACCTCCAGCCAGACCCGGGCCCGCAGCCGGGCCGGCAGCCACTCCAGCGCCGCCGTCGCGGCCGGCAGGGCCGTCTCGTCGGCCCAGATCAGCACCCAGTCGGTGTCCTCGGGCGGGCGGAACCGGACGGCCGTGTTGTCCTCGACGGCCGGTCCGAGCGCCTTGATGACGTCACCGGGGGAGGCGCCGGCCGCCCAGCGGCAGGCCGGACCGCCGTCCTCGTGGAGCGCGAAATCGATGTCGATCTCGGTGGCCGTACCGCCGTCCGCGCGACGCTGGGCGCGCACCGTGTACGAGCGCAGTACCGCACGCTCCTCGGCCGGAAGCGCCCGCCAGGGGGCGAACCAGTTGCCCTCGTCGTCGACCGGAACGATTGGTTCCGGCTGTCCGGGGTGCGGAAGGAACAGCGACAGGCTCTGGTCGCGGCCCCCGGAGGCGAACCCGTCGAGCCCCGGTCCGCCGAACGTGACCCGGAGCATGGACGGCCCCAGCCGCTCGGTACGCAGAACGGTCAGCCCGAAGAGCCGGAAGGGATCGGCGGCGGGGGTGGCGGCGGCGGTCATGGTCAGGCGGTCTTCTTGGCGTCCTCGATGGCCTTCGCGAGGTCTTCGAGGATCGGCGCGCACTTGTCGTAGCTGTAGATCGGCTCGGTCGTGCGCGGGACGACCTGGCCGGCCTTGACCGCGGGCAGCTGCGTCCAGGTCGGCTTGGAGGTCAGGGCGTCGGGCTGCAAGGCCGAGGAACGGTTGTCCATCATGATGATGTCGGCCCCGTACTTGTCGACGTTCTCCCAGCTCAGGGACTCGAAGAAGCCCGCCTCGTCCACCTTCGGCTCGACGAACTTCACGCCCAGCTCCTGGAAGTACAGGGTGTCGGCGGACATCTTGGCGAGCGAGACGTAGAACAGGTCCTGGCTGGCCGAGCCGATCATGACCTTGAGGTTCGGCTTGGCCTTCGCGGCGGCGCGCAGCCGGGCCGCGGCCTTCTCGAAGCGGGCCTTCGCGTCGGTGACCGTCTTGGCCTTGACGTCGGCGCCGAGCGAGGCGGCGAGGTCCTCGTGGCGCTGGATCGCCTTGGGGATCGTGGTCTGGGCCGCCCACAGGGCGACGCTCGGGGCGAGCTTCAGGATCTTGGCCTTGGACGCGTCCGGCACGTACCAGAGGGCGTCCTTCTCCCACATCGCGGTGACCAGCAGATCCGGGCCGAGCGCGGCGTACTTCTCGACGTTGAACTCGCCCCAGACGTTGCCGAGGATCTCGACCTTGCTGACGTCCAGATCGCCGGCCTGCACATCGGCCTTGCCGTCCTTGGTCTTCGTCGGTCCGAAGACGGCCTTGACCTCGACGCCGTAGTCGTGGAGGGCGGCGGCGACACCGGTGAAGGCGACGATGTTCTTCGGGACGGACTTGGCCTCGGCGTTCTGCCCCCGGTCGTCCTTGAAGCTCCACGGCCCGGCGTCGGTGTTCTTGGCGGCGGACGAACCGGAGTCCTTCGAGTCGCTGTCACCGCAGGCGGCCAGCACAGCGCCCAGGCCAACGGCGCCGCCCATGGCCAGCAGGCCGCGGCGGGTGGGGGTGGACACTCGGGCAGTGCGCATGACGGAGTCCGCTTTCGTACGAGCCGGAGACCGGCCGATGACAGTTCGAGCAAGTTCGAGCGAAGGTTAGCCTAACCTCACGAACTGTCGGGCCTGCGGACGCCCCCGTGCCGGTACTTCGTCCCCCGCCCCCGCTCACCAGACGATGACGCCACCGCCCACGTCCAGGGCGCGCACGGCGGCCGCCCTGATGTTGGCCAGCCGGGCCGCCACGTAGTCCTCGGCGTAGCCGCTGTGGGCGGCGAGCTCCGCGATGTGGCCGCCCAGCAGCTCGCACTCGTCGAGGAAGGCCGGCACGTCCTCCGGATCGACGCAGAGGTCTGCGGTGGCCAGCTCCGGGAGGAACCGGGCCCCGAGGCCGCGCACCGGCTGCGAGCCCCACAGCTCGGTGCGGCTGCTCTCGAACCCGGCGAGGGTGAGGCCGTGTTCGGGATCCTCCAGGAAGTGGTCGGTGCCGCTCCGGCCGCGTACGTACGTGTGCACCAGCAGGCTCATCCGAACATCCCCCGGCAGTCGTCCAGCCCCTCGACCGTGACCTCGGCCGTGCGGTGCCCCTCCCGGCGCGCCCGTTCAAGGCGCGGCCGCCGGAGCGTGACGCGGTCGCCCGGCCGGTCCTGCGCGGACCAGTCGGTGACGGCACTCGGCACGTGCCGAAACACCGCCCGCCGGCGCTCGACGGGCGGACAGCCGGTCCGGGGAACGGCGAACGGCAGGACATCCGGGGCATGCGCCCGGTCGGCGGCGACCGGGGAGGGCTCGGCCGGCAACGTCAGCTCCAGGAGGCGAGGTTCCAGGCGGGGGTGCGGCCACGGAGCCCGTACGGAGCCTGTACGGGGGCCGGTGCTGCGGCTTCATGGACAGACTGTCCCGGGGCGGGCCTGCCGCTGTCGAACGGATTGCTCGGCGACGGGTGCGACAGGCGGCGGGACGGGGCCCTGCGGGCATCCCCCGGAGGCCCCCGGCGGGGCCGCGCGTATCCCCGGCGGGGGCATCCGCCCGGGATGCGCGGGTGGGATCACCCGGCTGCGGTGGGCCGGTCCCCGGACAGCTCGTACGCCGGACCCGGCACCCGGATCCGCCCCACCCGCACCGAGATCTGTCAGGCTGACATGCCCAGCTCCCGCGCGATCAGCATCCGCTGCACCTCGCTCGTGCCCTCGCCGATCTCCAGGATCTTGGAGTCGCGCCACATCCGGGCCACCGGGTACTCGTTCATGAAGCCGTAGCCGCCGTGGATCTGGGTCGCCTCGCGGGCGTTGTCCACCGCCACGGTCGAGGAGTACAGCTTGGCGATCGCCGCCTCCTTCTTGAACGGCTCGCCCGCCAGCAGTCGCGACGCCGCGTCGCGCCAGCCGATCCGGGCCATGTGGGCCCGCATCTCCATGTCCGCGATCTTGAACTGGATCGCCTGATTGGCGCCGATCGGCTTTCCGAAGGCGTGCCGCTCGGCGGCGTACTTCACCGACTCGTCCACACAGCCCTGCGCCAGGCCCGTCGACAGCGCCGAGATGGCGATCCGGCCCTCGTCCAGGATCCGCAGGAACTGCGCGTAGCCGCGGCCCTCCTCGCCCAGCAGGTTCCCCAGCGGGACGCGGACGTCCGAGAAGGACAGCTCCCGGGTGTCCGAGGCGTTCCAGCCGACCTTCGAGTACGGGGCGGCGACCGTGAAGCCGGGGGTGCCTGACGGGACGATGATCGAGGAGATGAGCGGGGCGCCGTTCTCCTTGCGGCCGGTCACCGCCGTCACCGTCACCAACTCGGTGATGTCCGTGCCGGAGTTGGTGATGAAGCACTTGGATCCGTTGATCACCCACTCGCCCGTCGCCTCGTCGCGTACGGCCGTCGTCCGGGTGCCGCCCGCGTCCGAGCCGCCGTCCGGCTCCGTCAGGCCGAACGCGCCGAGCGCCTCGCCCGCACAGAGCTTCGGCAGCCACTGCCGCTTCTGCTCCTCCGTGCCGAAGCGGAACACCGGCATCGCGCCGAGCGAGACCCCGGCCTCCAGGGTGATCGCCACCGAGGAGTCGACCCGGGCCAGCTCCTCCAGGGCGATGCCGAGGGCGAGGTAGTCGCCGCCCATCCCGCCGTACTCCTCCGGGAACGGCAGCCCGAACAGGCCCATCCGCCCCATCTCGCGCACGATCTCGTAGGGGAACTCATGGCGCTCGTAGAAGTCGCCGATCTTCGGTGCGACCACGTCGTGGGCGAACTCCTCGACGGTGCGCCGGAGTTCCTCGTGTTCGGCGGTCAGCCGGTGGTCCAGGGACATCGGTGGATCACTGCTCCTTGTGGGACTGTGTTTGTTGCACCGAGAGCGCGCGGACGGTACGGGACGTGCTGGGTCGGCCCAGGTGTCCGGCGAGCCACACGCTCGTGGCGGTGAGCTCGTCGAGGTCGACCCCGGTTTCGATGCCGAGGCCGTCGAGCATCCAGACCAGGTCCTCGGTGGCGAGGTTTCCGGTCGCGCTCCTCGCGTACGGGCAGCCGCCGAGGCCGCCCGCGGAGGCGTCCACGGTGGAGACGCCGTGCTGGAGCGCGGCCAGGGTGTTGGACAGCGCCTGGCCGTACGTGTCGTGGAAGTGCACCCCGATCGCGTCGGTGCCCACACCCGCCTCGTTCAGCAGGGACAGCAGGGCCCGTACGTGGCCGGGGGTCGCGACCCCGATGGTGTCGCCGAGCGAGAGCTCGTCGCAGCCGAGGTCCATCAGCGCCTTCGCGACCCGGACCACCTGCTGGACGGGGACGGGCCCCTCCCACGGGTCGCCGAAGCACATCGACAGATAGCCGCGCACATACACCTGGTCCGCCTTGGCGCGGGCCACGACGGGCTCGAACATGGCCAGCGACTCGTCGATCGAGCGGTTGAGGTTGCGGGCCGCGAACGTCTCCGTCGCCGAGCCGAAGACGGCGATCCCGCGGGCGCCGAGTGCCAGCGCCCGGTCGAGCCCGCGCTCGTTCGGCACGAGGACCGGGAGCGCGACGTCGCCCACGTCCGCGATGTCACCGAGCATCGGGAACAGCTGTTCCGCGTCTGCCAGTTGGGGAACCCATTTGGGGTGGACGAAGCTGGTCGCCTCGATCGAGGTCAGGCCGGCGACCGCGAGCCGGCGGATGAACTCCGCCTTCACCTCGGTCGGCACGACGGCCTTCTCGTTCTGCAGCCCGTCGCGGGCGCCCACCTCGTGGATACGGACCCGGGCGGGCAGGTCCGGGGCCGCCACGGTCATGGGCAGGGTGCGGTCGTTGGCCGTCATGCTTCCTCCCCGGCGGCGGTCGCGGGGACCACGACCGCCAGTACCTGGTCCATCGCCACCGTGGTCCCGGCGGTGACATCGAGTTCGGTCACGGTGCCGGCGTGCGGGGCGGAGATGACGTGCTCCATCTTCATCGCCTCCACCACGAGCAGGCTCTGCCCGGCCGCGACCTCGTCGCCCACGGCCACCTTCACCACGGTGACCGTCCCGGGCATGGGTGCGGCGAGCGTGTCCGCCCCGGAGCGGGCGGCGCCGGCCAGGGACGCCTCCACCGGGTCGTGGTCCCGGACGTGCCAGGTGTCGCCGTCCCGGCCGAGCCAGTGGCCCTCCGGGGATGCGGTGTACGCGAACGAGTGCGTGACACCCGCGAGTTCGAGCGTGATCCGGTCCTCGTCGACGGACAGGGTCCTGGCCGTCTCCGCGCCGCCGGGCAGCGGGCCCAGCGGACCGCAGGTGCCCGACTCGGGGGCCGGCGGCCGCGCGCCCTCCCCGACATGACCGAACGTCAGCTCCGCGCCCGCGCCGCACGGCCGCAGGCCCACCTGGACCGGGTCGTGGCCGGGGATCCGGAAGTGCCGCACCGTACGCGCCGGGGTGCCGCCGAGCCGCCAGCCGTCACCGGCCGAGAACGGGTCGGACCAGGACCCGGGCATCGGGGCGGCGGCGGGGGAGCGCTGCCGCAGCAGCGCCGCCGCCGCGTACACCTCCTCCGGCACCCCGTCCGGGACCAGCGCGTCCACCTCGCGCTCCACCAGCCCCGTGTCCAGTTCGCCCGCCACCACGGCCGGGTGACCGAGCAGCCGGCGCAGGAAGCCCGCGTTGGTGGGGACGCCGAGGACCACCGTGTCCGCGAGCGCCGCCCGCAGCCGGCGCAGCGCCGTCGCCCGGTCGGGGCCGTACGCGATCACCTTCGACAGCATCGGGTCGTACAGGCTGCCGACCTCGCCGCCCTCGAAGAGCCCCGAGTCCGTCCGCACTCCGCCGCCCCGCGGCTCGTGCAGCGCCAGCACGGTGCCGCCCGAGGGCAGGAAGCCCCGGGCCGGGTCCTCGGCGCAGATCCGGGCCTCGACCGCGTGCCCGGTGAGGGTGATGTCTGCCTGGGAGTACGGGAGTTGCTCGCCGGATGCGACTCGCAGCTGCCATTCCACCAGGTCGAGACCGGTGATCAGCTCGGTCACCGGGTGCTCGACCTGGAGGCGGGTGTTCATCTCCATGAAGTAGTACGAGGCCGGGTCGTTGCCGGGGACGATGAACTCCACCGTGCCCGCGCCGACATAGCCGCAGGAACGGGCGGCCTGGACGGCCGCCTCGCCCATCGCCGCCCGGGTCCTCTCGTCGAGCAGGACCGAGGGCGCCTCCTCGATGATCTTCTGGTGGCGGCGCTGGAGCGAGCACTCGCGCTCGCCGAGGTGCACCACGTTGCCGTGGCCGTCCGCCAGTACCTGGATCTCGATGTGGCGCGGCCGGTCGATCCACCGCTCCACGAGCAGCGTGTCGTCACCGAAGGAGGCGCGCGCCTCGCGCCGGGCGGCGGCGATCTCGTCGGAGAGGGCCGCCGCGTCGCGTACCAGCCGCATGCCCTTGCCGCCGCCGCCCGCCGAGGGCTTCAGCAGCACCGGCATGCCGATCTCATGGGCGAAGTCGGCCAGTTGGCCGTCGGTCAGCTCGCTGCCCGTGGAGCCGGGAACCACCGGGACACCGGCCGCGGAGACCGTCTCCTTCGCCCGGATCTTGTCGCCCATGAGGGAGATCGCGGAGGCGGGCGGCCCGGTGAAGACCAGCCCGGCATCCGCGCACGCCCGCGCGAAGCCCGCGTTCTCGGCGAGGAAGCCGTAGCCGGGGTGGACGGCCTGAGCGCCCGTGCGCAGGGCTGCCTCCAGCAGCCGCTCCACCGAGAGGTAGCTCTCGGAAGCCGGTGCGGGGCCGATCCGTACCGCCGTATCGGCCTCCCGTACGTGCCGGGCGTCCGCGTCCGCGTCGCTGAATACGGCGACCGAGCGCACGCCCAGTTCGCGCAGGGTCCGGATGACCCGGACCGCGATCTCGCCGCGGTTGGCGACGAGCACCGTGTCGAACATCGTCATCTGTTCCTCACATCCGGAAGACGCCGAAGCCGGCATCGCCCAAGGGGGCGTTGGCGCACGCGGTCAGGGCGAGCCCCAGCACCTGCCGGGTCTCCATCGGGTCGATCACGCCGTCGTCCCAGAGCCGGGCGGTGGCGTAGTACGCGTTGCCCTGGGTCTCGTACTGTTCGCGGATCGGGGCCTTGAACGACTCCTCGTCCTCGGCGCTCCAGTCGTCGCCCAGCTGGTCGCGCTTGACCGTGGCGAGGACGGACGCGGCCTGTTCGCCGCCCATGACGGAGATCTTCGCGTTGGGCCACATCCACAGGAAGCGGGGGCTGTAGGCCCGGCCGCACATGGAGTAGTTGCCCGCCCCGTACGATCCGCCGACCACCACGGTCAGCTTCGGGACCCGGGTGCAGGCGACGGCGGTGACCATCTTGGCGCCGTGCTTGGCGATGCCGCCCGCCTCGTAGTCGCGGCCGACCATGAAGCCGGAGATGTTCTGGAGGAAGACCAGCGGGATGCCGCGCTGGTCGCACAGCTCGATGAAGTGCGCGCCCTTCTGGGCGGACTCGGAGAACAGGATGCCGTTGTTCGCGACGATGCCGACCGGATGGCCGTGGATGTGCGCGAAGCCGGTGATCAGCGTCGTCCCGTACTCCGCCTTGAACTCGGCGAAGCGCGATCCGTCGACGACCCGGGCGATCACCTCGCGCACGTCGTACGGCGTGCGCGAGTCGACGGGGACGGCCCCGTACAGACCGGCGGGGTCCACCTTCGGCTCGTCGACCTGCTGGACGGACCACGGCAGCGCGCCCCGGTCCGGCAGGGTGGCCACGATGTTCCGCACGATCCGCAGCGCGTGCGCGTCGTCCTCGGCGAGATGGTCGGTGACCCCCGACGTACGGGAGTGGACCTCGCCGCCGCCCAGCTCCTCGGCGGTGACGACCTCGCCGGTCGCGGCCTTCACGAGCGGCGGACCGCCCAGGAAGATCGTGCCCTGGCCGCGGACGATCACGGCCTCGTCGCTCATCGCCGGGACGTACGCCCCGCCCGCCGTGCAGGACCCCAGCACCGCCGCGATCTGCGGGATGCCGGCCCCGGACATCCGGGCCTGGTTGTAGAAGATCCGCCCGAAGTGCTCACGGTCGGGGAAGACCTCGTCCTGCATCGGCAGGAAGGCACCGCCCGAGTCCACCAGGTACAGGCAGGGCAGCCGGTTCTCCAGCGCCACCTCCTGGGCGCGCAGGTGCTTCTTCACGGTCATCGGGTAGTACGTGCCGCCCTTGACGGTCGCGTCGTTGGCGACGATCACGCACTCCCGGCCGCTGACCCGGCCGATCCCGGCGATCACCCCGGCGGCCGGCGCGGCGCCCCCGTACAGCCCCTCGGCCGCCAGCGGGGCCAGCTCCAGGAAGGGCGAGCCCGCGTCGAGGAGGGTGTCCACCCGCTCCCGGGGCAGCAGCTTGCCGCGCGCCACATGCCGGGCGCGGGCCTTCTCACCCCCGCCGAGCCTGGCCGTGGCGAGCCGCTTGCGCAGCTCGTCGGTGAGCGCGTGATGCGCCGCCTCGTTGGCCTGCCAGGCCTCCGAGGCGGGATCGGCCGCGCTCGCCAGTACCGGTGCCTGCTGCATCCTGTCGAGCCCCCTTGCCCGTACCGCAGTGTGACGGCCTCCCCCTGATCGGTAGCGGGAGAGGCGGTTAGTGAGCGTTAACGTTCCTGCACAGGTTAACGACCGCTAACGCGCCTGTCTAGAATGACTCGTCATGAGCACCCATGCCGCCGCCCGCGTCGCGGCACCCACCCGCCGTGAGCAGATCCTCAAGGAGGCCGCCCGCCTCTTTGCCGAGCGCGGCTTCCACGGCGTCGGCGTCGACGAGATAGGCGCCGCCGTCGGTATCAGCGGCCCCGGCCTCTACCGGCACTTCCCCGGCAAGGACGCGATGCTCGCCGAGCTGCTCGTCGGAATCAGCGAGCGGCTGCTGGCCGGCGGGCGGCAGCGGGTCTCCGAGGACGCGTCCGGTGAGGGTTCCCCCGGATCCCCCGAGGCGCTTCTGGACGCGCTCATCGACGGCCACATCGACTTCGCCCTCGACGACCGGTCCCTGATCACCCTGCACGACCGCGAACTGGACCGCCTGCGGGACACCGACCGCAAGCGGGTGCGCCGGCTCCAGCGCGAGTACGTCGAGGTGTGGGTGACCGTCGTCCGCGATCTCTACCCGGCCCTCCCCGAGCACGAGGCCCGGGCCACCGTCCACGCCGTGTTCGGCCTGCTGAACTCCACCCCGCACCTCGGCCGCCCCGGCGCGCTGCCCGGCCGCACGGACACGGCGGCGCTCCTGCACCGGCTGGCGCGGGGCGCCTTCGCGGCGGCGGGCGAGGCGAAGCCCGTGTGAAGGGGGCGGGGGCCCGAGTGGCCCCGGGGCGGGCCGCCCGCCCATGAGCGACCCCGGGCGCTGGGCCGCCCGCTGCCGGGGCCGACCGCGGGGTGGGCCGCCCGCCACAGAAGCGTTCCGGACGGCGGGCTGCCCACCGAGCAATACACCCGGCACGCTGCGCACATCCCACGGCACAATGGGTTCATGCCGATACCCAGCCGCGCCGCCCTCGTCGACCAGCTCGTCCGCACGCGCATAGCGGGAGACGTCGCGACCCCGCGCGACAACAACCTCTCCCACTACCGCAAGCTCGCCAACGGCGACCGCCACTACTGGCTGGGACTCGAACTCGGCGACCGGTGGCGCGACGAGCAGGACGTCCTGGCGGTCATGGCCGAGAAGTGCGGTGTCAGCGACGACCCCGAGCACCGCTTCGGCCAGGACACCATTGATCCCGAGCTCACCGTCGCCGCTCTGGACCGGGCCGCGGCCCGGCTGCGAAAGGCCGCCGAGGGCTCGGAGCGGGTGCTCTTCGCCACCGGTCACCCGGGCGGACTCCTGGACGTCCACCGCCGGACCGCGGACGCGCTGCGGGCGGCGGGCTGCGAGATCGTGACGATTCCGTCCGGGCTGACGGCGGACGAGGGCATGGTCTTCCAGTTCGCGGACGTCGCGGTGCAGGAGCGCGGCGCGACCCTCTGGCACACCCACTCCCCGGCCCCGATGGCCGCGATCCTGGACGGCCTGGAGCGGGAGGGACGCCCGCTGCCGGATCTGGTCGTCGCCGACCACGGCTGGGCCGGGTGCGCGGCGCAGCGCGGGCTGGACGCCATCGGATACGCGGACTGCAACGACCCGGCGCTGTTCCTGGGGGAGGCCGAGGGCACCCTCCAAGTGGCGGTCCCACTGGACGACCATGTGCTGGACCCGCGGTTCTACGACCCGATGACCGAGTACCTGCTGGACACGGCCGGGCTGCTCGGGGGCTGAGGAGGAGACGCAGGCGGCCGGGTGGCTCAGCGGCCGGTGTCGGTGCCCGGGGCGGCGGCCGCGGCGGCTCGGGCCCGGCGCCGCTGCTCCAGGCCCGGCGTCGGGTCCAGATACACCCGCCGGATCGTCGGATACCGCTCCCGCAGCTGCTGCTCCGCCTCCTCGCAGGCCCACTCGACCTGCTCGGCACTGGCCACGTCCCGGAAGTCGACCTTCGCGGCGATCAGGATCTCGGTCGGCCCCTGGATGAGCGTGGTCAGTTCCAGTACGTCGATGATGTGCGGCACCGAAAGCAGCTCCTCGCGCACCCCCGCCCGCATCGACCGCGAGACCGGCCGCCCGATCAGCAGCTGGGCGTTGGACCGGCCGAGCACCCAGGCCACGTACACGAGCAGGGCGCCGATCAGGATCGACGCGATCCCGTCCCAGACCCCGGAGCCCGACAACTGCCCGCCCAGCAGCCCGCCGGCGGCCAGCAGCAGACCCACCAGCGCCGCCGAGTCCTCCATCACGACGGCTTTGACCGCGGTGTCGGGGGTGAGCCGGAAGTAGCGCCTGGCGGGCGCCCCCAGCCGGTAGGCCTCGCCGCGCACCTGCCGCAGCCCGGTGCGCAGGGAGTAACCCTCGAGGAGGAAGGCCACGGCGAGCACGATGTACGAGATGAGCGGGTCGCCGAGGTCCTCGCCCGCGACCAGGGTGTGGATGCCGTCGTAGAGGGAGAAGACCGCGCCGCCGACGAACGTGGCGACGGACGCGAGCATCGCCCAGATGTACCGTTCGGGGCCGTAGCCCAGCGGATGGTCCTCGTCGGCCGGCTTCCCGCTGCGCTTGAGCGCGGTGAGAAGCAGCACTTCGGTGACGGTGTCGGCGACGGAGTGGGCCGCCTCGGAGAGCATCGCGCTCGATCCGCTGATCAGCCCCGCGACGGCCTTCGCCACGGCGATGCCGAGGTTGGCCACGGCCGCGACGATGACGGTGAACGTGGACTCGCCACCGCTCGCCGCCCCGGAACCGGATGCGCCGGGACCGAATCCCCCGGAGCCGGATGCGCCGGACGCCGTGCCGGGCTCCCTACCATCAGCACGTTCAGCACCATCAGCACCTTTGGCCGCATCGGCCTTCGCGTCGCCCATGGTGGGGAGTATGTCGGAATTGCCGGCGTGCGGCCCGTTCAGTCCGTGCGCGGGACCCGGACGACGCCCTCCTGGATGACGGTGATCGCCAGCCGGCCGTCCTGGGTGTAGATCCGGGCCTGGCCGAGCCCGCGCCCGCCGGACGCCGACGGCGACTCCTGGTCGTACAGCAGCCATTCGTCGGCCCGGAACGGCCGGTGGAACCACATCGCGTGGTCCAGGCTCGCGCCCACCACGTCGCCGACGGCCCAGCCGCCGCGCCCGTGGGCGAGGAGCACCGAGTCGAGCAGCGTCATGTCGGAGACGTACGTCGCCATGCAGACGTGCAGCAGCGGGTCGTCCGCCAGCTTCCCGTTGGTGCGGAACCAGACCTGCGAGCGGGGCTCGCGCGGTTCGCCGACGGTGCCGAACGGCGGGGCGTCCACGTACCGCAGGTCGACCGCGGCCCGTGCCTCGATCAGCCGGTCCACCACGCCGGGGCCGCTGAACCGGTCCCCGTACCTCGGCAGCATCTCGGCGGCCGTGGGCAGCGTCTCGGGGTCGGGTGCGGCCGGCATCTCCGCCTGGTGCTCCAGCCCCTCCTCGTACGTCTGGAAGGACGCCGAGAGGTGGAAGACCGGCTGTCCGTGCTGGACGGCGACGACCCGCCGGGTGGTGAAGGAACGGCCGTCCCGGATGCGGTCGACGGTGTAGACGATCGGCGCCCCGGGGTCCCCCGCCCGCAGGAAGTACGAGTGGAGGGAGTGGGCGCTCCGGTCCGCGGGGACGGTGCGGCCCGCGGCGACGAGCGCCTGGGCCGCGACCTGTCCGCCGAAGACACGGGGCACGATCGCCGAACGGCTGGTGCCCCGGAAGATGTCCTGCTCGATCTGCTCCAGGTCGAGCAGATCGAGCAGGTCGTGCAGTGGGTCAAGTGCTGCGCTCATGGGGGAGAACGTAACCGTTCTAGAGACCCATGGACTTGGCGATGATCGACTTCATGACCTCGCTGGTGCCGCCGTAGATGCGGTTGACCCGGTTGTCCGCGTACAGGCGGGCGATCGGGTACTCGTTCATGAAGCCGTAGCCGCCGTGCAGCTGGAGGCAGCGGTCGATCACGCGGTGCGCGACCTCGGTGCAGAACAGCTTCGCGGAGGCGGCCTCGGCGGCGGTCAGCTCGCCGGCGTCCAGTGCCTCCAGGGCGCGGTCGGCGACGGCCTGGGCCGCGTCCACCTCGGCCTGGCAGCCGGCCAGCTCGAACTTGGTGTTCTGGAACGAGGCGACGGTCTTGCCGAAGACCGTGCGGTCCTGCACGTACTCCTTGGCGAACCGGACGGCGGCCGCGGCCTGGGCGTACGCGCCGAAGGCGATGCCCCAGCGCTCGGAGGCCAGGTTGGTGCCGAGGTAGCCGAAGCCCTTGTTCTCCTCGCCGAGCAGGTCCTCGACCGGGACCTTGACGTCGACGAAGGCCAGCTCGGCGGTGTCGGAGACCCGCAGGCCCAGCTTGTCGAGCTTCCGGCCGATGGAGTAGCCCGCGGACTTGGTGTCGACGGCGAAGAGGGAGATGCCGAAGCGGCGGTCGTCCTCGCGCGGGGCGGAGGTGCGGGCGCAGACGATCACACGGTCGGCGTGCACGCCGCCGGTGATGAAGGTCTTGGAGCCGTTGAGGACGTAGTGCGTGCCGTCCTCGGAGAGCTTGGCGGTGGTCTTCATGCCCGCGACGTCGGAACCGGTGCCCGGCTCGGTCATCGCGAGGGCCCACATCTCCTCGCCCGTGGTGAACTTCGGCAGCCAGCGCTTCTTCTGCTTGTCGGTGGCGAGCATCTTGATGTAGGGCAGGCCGAGCAGCGTGTGCACGCCGGAGCCGCCGAAGGAGACGCCCGCGCGGGCGGTCTCCTCGTAGATGACGGCTTCGTACTTGTGCGAGTCGATGCCCGCGCCGTCGTACTCCTCGTCCACGTTGATGCCGAAGACACCCAGCTCGCCGAGCTTGAGGTAGAAGTCGCGCGGGGCCTGGCCGGCCGCGAACCAGTCCTCGTACACGGGCACGACCTCGGCCGCGATGAAGGCGCGGATGGTCTCCCGGAACGCCTCGTGGTCCTCGTTGAATACCGTACGGCGCACGGGGTGCCTCCCTGGTCGGCTTCGCTCGGCTTGGCTAAGCGCTTGCTCAGCCTTGGCTAGAAGTTACCCGGCGGTCACTGGGCTGTCCAGGGTGATGCTGAGCACGCCGGGGCCGGGGGTGCGGGGCGCCGCGTGCGCGAGTCGCCCCGGCTGTCGGGCCGGGTGTGCGGAGTGTCGCATTCGCGGGGCGCCCCGGTTGCCGAAACCGGGGTGTGCGGAGTGTCGCGTTCGCGGGGCGTTCCGGGTACCGGGTGCGCCGGTTGGCAGGTCGTTCCGGGTACCGGGTGCGCCGGATGGCGCGTCCGTGGGCCGCTCAGATGCCGAACCGGGCGGCGATCCCGTCCAGTACGCAGTCCAGGCCCGTCTCGAACGCCCAGGTCGCGTCGTCCTTGCGGGTCGCCCGCAGTCCGTACCGCTCGTACGTGGGATAGCGGCCGGTCTCCATCAGATATGTCATCTGCGGGGCCAGGCCCAGCCGTGTCTCGTCGCCGGAGGACCAGCCGGCTGACGTCGTCCACGCCTTCAGTGCCACCTCCGACTGGGCCGCGCCGTGGGCGAAGGCGCTGACGGTGCGGAAGGCGACCATCATCGAGTCCTCGTCGAGGCCGAGGCCGTCGAGTGCCGCCAGCTGCCGTTCGGCGATCGCCAGCCGGCCGGGCGTGAGCACGAAGAGGCGGGTGGGCAGCTGCCCGATCCAGGGGTGCCGCAGCATCATGTCCCGGGTCAGCAGGCCGAAGGCACGCAGCACCTCGCGCCATCCGGTCACCTCGCCGGGGATCCGCATCTCCGCGGTCACCCGCTCGGCCATCAGCGCCCACAGGTCGTCCTTGCCGGAGACGTGCCGATAGGCGGCCATGGGGGCGACGCCCAGTTCCGTGGCGAGCCTGCGCATGGTGACGGCGGCGAATCCCTCCGCGTCGGCGATCTCGACGGCGACGGCCCCGATGCGCTCCAGGTTCAGTGCGGTGCGGGGTGCGGCCGCGGGCCGCTCCAGGCGCTGCCAGAGCGAGGTGTCCGGCCCGGGCCCGTCGCCCCGGCTGCTGTCCTTCTTCTTCTCGGCCACGGGCGGGCTCCTCTCGCTGGGCGATCAGCGTACAACGTATCTCTCGGTGGACGCTGTACACATCGGCGTGTACGTTGTACGCGTCGAGATACGTCGTACACATCAATGGCTTCCGCAGCCATCGCGTCCAGGGGGACCCATGACCAGCACCCGTCCGCAGCTCCGCGTCGCCGTCGTCGTCGGCAGCACCCGCGAGGGCCGCTTCGCGCCCGTCGTCACCCAGTGGCTGAAGGGGCACCTGTCCCAGCGCGACGACATGACCGCGGATGTCGTCGACTTCGCCGAGACCCCGCTGCCCACCGTCCTCCCCGCCTTCGGACAGCCGCCCGCGCCCGGCACCGAGGAGGCCCTGGCCCTGGTGTCACCGCGCCTCGCGGCGGCCGACGCGTTCGTCTTCGTCACGCCGGAGTACAACCACAGCTTTCCCGCGTCCCTGAAGAACGGCATCGACTGGCACAACGAGCAGTGGCACGCCAAGCCGGTCGCCTTCGTCTCCTACGGCGGCCTGCGCGCGGTGGAACAGCTCCGCGTCGTGATGGCCGAGCTGAACGCCACGACCATCCGCAACACGGTCAGCTTCCACAACGCCTACGGCGAGTTCGGCACGGACGGGACCGTCGACGACGCCCGGGTCGACGCGGCGGCCAAGGCGCTGCTGGACCAGCTCGCCTGGTGGGCGCACGCCCTGCGGGCCGCCAGGGCCGCCACTCCGTACGCGGCCTGACGACACATCGAGGATCCGGGGGCAACGACCATGAGCCAGGACACGAAGGACACGCACGACCGGCCGGGGCCGGAGGCCGCCCAGCCATCCGCCGAAGAAGGCGGAGGCCCGTCGAAGACCGTCCTGTTCGGTCTTCTCCTCGGCCTGATGCTCGGCCTGCTCGACGGCACGATCGTCGGCACCGCCCTGCCCACGATCGTCGGCGACCTGGGCGGCCTCGACCACCTGTCCTGGGTGGTGACGGCCTATCTGCTCACCGCCTCCGTCTCCACTCCCGTCTGGGGCAAGCTCGGCGACCTGTACGGGCGCAAAGGCAGCTTCATCTGGTCGGTCTCGGTGTTCCTCGCCGGATCCGTACTCTCCGGACTCGCCCAGGACATGGGACAACTCATCGCCTTCCGCGCCGTGCAGGGACTCGGCGCGGGCGGCCTCATGGTCGGCGCCGTCTCCATCATCGGTGTCATGCTGCCGCCGTCCCAGGCGGGCCGCTCGCAGGCGATGATCGGGGGGATCGTGCCGGTCGCCCTGGTCGGCGGGCCGCTGCTCGGCGGCTTCCTCACCGACCAGCTGAACTGGCGCTGGGTCTTCTACGTCAACATCCCATTCGGCGCGCTCACCCTGCTCGCCGTCGGGCTGGGCCTGCGCCTGCGTACCGAGCGGGTGAGGGCGCGGATCGACTACGAGGGCGCCGGCCTGCTCTGCGCCGCGATCCTGGCCCTCACCCTGGTCGGCAGCTGGGGCGGTACGGCGTACGCCTGGTCGTCGCCGCAGATCCTCGGCCTCGGGGCGACGGGTGCCCTTGCCCTGGCCTGGTTCGTCCGGGTCGAGCGACGGGCGGCCGAACCGGTCATCCCGCCCCGCCTGTTCGCCGACCGCAACTTCACGCTCGCCCAGGTGCTCACGTTCCTTGCCGGTGCCGTCATGCTCGGGGCTTCCACCTATCTGCCGCTGTACATGCAGTTCGTACGCGGCGCGTCCTCGACGGTCAGCGGCATGCTGCTGCTCCCCCTGATGGCGGGCATGTTCGGCGCCCAGATCCTGGTCGGCAAGCTCCTCGCGGGCGGCGGCAGCTACCGCCCGTACCCCATCATCGGCGGCGCGCTGTCGGCCGTGGGCGCGCTCGTCCTGCTGTCGGTGGAGAGCGGCACTCCCACGGCGGTGACCTCAGCCATGACCCTCCTCCTGGGCGTGGGCCTGGGCCTGCTGACGCAGAGCACCCTGCTCGCCACCATCAGCACCGCGACCCCGCGCGACATGGGCGCCGCGACGGGAACCGTCACCCTCGTCCGTACGATCGGCAGCTCCCTGGGCATCGCGGTGCTCGGCGCCGTCTACACGAGCCGCCTCCACGCGTCCGGTATGCCTGACGGCGGCACGGCCTGGACGCCCGAGGCGGTGCGCGGGATGCCGGAGGGGATCCGGGAGGCGGTACGGACAGCGGTCACGGAGGGCCTGCACGGGGTGCTGCTCGGCGCGGCGCTGCTGGGTGTCGTGACCTTCCTGGTGGCCTGGCTGATGCGGGACGCGCGGTTGCGGGAGAAGTGACGGGGCGGGGTGCGGGTGCGGGGGCTCGGCCACCGGCCCTTCCGCCGCTGGTCGGCCGGTCCCCGGCATTCTCCATGTCGGCGATCACCCGCTGTGAATCCACCGGTCGGCGACCAAAGGGCTGTCCCCGCCGCTCCGCTCTGACCGCCGGACTACGGCCCTGTGCTGTAATCCTCCAACGGTGCTGGGGACGGCCGGTGAGCGAGAGGGGGACAGGACGTGGCTGCTCGGGCTGGACGCGCTGTCGCGGTGCTTGTGATGGCGATGGCTCTGCCGTCGGCCGCTTGCGGCGGCGGTGGAGGTGGGGCCAAGGGGCGCGCGGCTGCTGCGATCGAAGCCGCACGGACCTACCAGCAGGCTTCGGTGAACCAGGACTGGGAGGCAGCCTGCGAGGGCCGGACCGAACGTCTGCGGCTGAGTTGGGGGGCGGACAGTATCGCCGAGTGCGTCGAGATCACCGCTGCGCGCAGGATCGGCAACTACTCGGACAGCAGGGTGAGCACCGGTGAGACGGTCGAAGTACCGGCATTCGGCCCGCACCCGGCGGGAATCGGGCTGCGGGTGACCTTGGAGACCGGGGCAGAGGGACGCGGCGCGACTTTTCACACCGCGCTGCGGCTCGTCCCTGGGGAACGGGGCAAGTGGCTCGTCGACCAGGCAGTGAACCTCGTCGAAACCGAGGACACGGACGCCGAGGCCGTGAGGGCCGCGCTCGAACGCAAGTGAGCCGGGGCCTCCTCTTTGGATCAGCGGGCGGACCGGAGAACAGGGGCTCATCGCCCTTCGCGCCGTGCCGGGACGGGCGGCCTCATGGCCGGAGCCATCTCCATCAGGGGGGTGATGTCATCGCTCGCCCGGGCGGGCCGCTCGGTGTCCGCCGCCCGGACTCGGTGCTACCGGCTTTCGTCGGGCCCCGGCCGTCCGGTGGGGACGACAGGTCACCCCCACCGTCCAGGTCCTGACATCAGATGCGGAAACCGATGACGCCGAAACCCGGTCGCGCCTTCGCGCGCCGCATCCAGGCGACGCACTGCATAACGGCCTCAAGGACTTCGGGCTCAAGCGCCGGCGCCTTCCCCGACTCGTCGGCGGCACGCTTGGCGGCCTCGAACTGCTGGAGCGCCAGGGCGATGTCTTCGGGCGACCACTCGCCGCAGCCCGGTGTGTAGGTGTACGGCAGTGGATCCGGCGGACCGCCGTGACTGAAGGCGTCCACGGACACCGCGGTGATGCCCAGGGCCTCCAGACCCTGATCGACGACGGACAGCCAGTCGCCCCTGTGCGGTGTGAAGCAGTCGTTGCGCAGGAACACGCCGGTGAGCGAGCATATGCGCTGGTAGGCGTAGCCGTACTGGAAGGCATGGTCCCGGTTGTCGCTGAAGGGGCCGCCGTGGATGACCGCGGTGAGTGCCTCGTCCGCCGTGGGAGAGCCCTGCTCGATCGCGTCACCGTGGTAGTCGTCGTCGCGGGCCAGATCCTGCCCGAACCTGGTGCGTATCACGTTCAGCAATTGGTCGTCGCGGGATCCGACCAGGGCGCGGGTGGCAGCGACGTCCAGCAGGTAGACGCTCAGGGAAGAACTCATGGACCGAACCCTAGGCGCTGCCACTGACACTCCGGCGAGGCCCGGTTGCTCGTCGAACTGCCGCGCCTGCGGCTGCTGTCGGGCGCCGGGCCGGGCGGGCCGGGAGCCGACCACCCCGGAACGGGCCACCGGAGGATCCGGTGGCCCGTTCCGGGGCGGCGCCCCTGAGGGGATGGCCTGCCGGCGTCGGCGCGCGCTTCGCGGACCGGTGGTCCGAGGCGCGGTCCGGTCCGGTCAGGCGGCGTGGCCGTACTTCGTGTCGTTGAGCGCCCGGGCGAACGCGCGCCGGCTCTGCCGTATCTCGGTGGCCAGGACTTCGCCCACTTCCGGGGAGCCCGGACCCGACGGCACCTCGACCTCCCAGCTCGACCACCAGGTGCCACCGGCGGACTTGTTCTCACGGAACGTGGCCTGGAACCGCAGCTGTGTCGAGTCCGGTGCCGACGACTCCAGCCGGATGCTGAATTCGCCTTCCCGCACCTCGATACGGACAACGTCCTCGATGCACGACATCCTGTCCGCGTCGGGCACGACCTCGGTGGCGAGCAGGCTCGCGTGGCGTACGGCGCTGCCCAGCACGGCGTACTGGTGACGTACGTCAGTCATGAGCGGCTCCGTCCGACGCCGTGCCGGTGGACTTCCTGTTCTGCCACGCGACTGCTGCCAGCTTGCGGAAGAAGGTGCCGTAGCTGCGCTCCACGTGGACGCCCTGTTCCTCCGCCTCATGATGGCGTTCGCGCAGCCTGTTGATCGGAACGACCATCGCCGCGTGGTGCTCGATGTGCAGATTGTTCCCGTTGGTGAACCAGGTGGACAGCCAACTGCCCCGGATCGAGCGCGTGTTGCGCAGCACGTCCCTGGTGCTTGTTTCGCACATCAGGTGTTCCGGGACCTCCACCAGGAAGTGGAGCGGAACAGCGAAGACCAGGGGCAGCAACCAGAGCCGGACCAGGGGTTCGGCCAGACCGAGGGCGGCAGCGGAGACAGCCGCCACGATCACCAGTCCGAGCAGCCGGTACTCGGTGACGATCTCCCGTCGCCGCCGCTCGGCGATCTGGCCGACGTCGTACGACCACCTGCCGGTCCAGCTGCGCATGATGTCCCGGAGCACCGTGACGAGCCGGGGGTAGTCCAGCAGGCCGCGCACCAGCAGGCCCGGAGTGATCGGCTTGCGGTTGTCGAACCCGAAGAACTCGGAGTCCTGCGGGGTCCCCAGGTACCGGTGATGCTGGAGGTGCCTCACCCGGTAGTGGCTGTAGGTGACCAGCAGGGGAATACCCAGGGGCACCCCCACCCACCGGTGGAGTCTCGCGGACTGAAAGGCGGAATGGTGCAGGCACTGGTGCTGGAGCTCGACCATGTGGGTGTAGACGGCGCCGAGCAGCAGCGCGCCGGTCAGCGCCACCGGCCACCTGGGGCTCAGCGCGAGATACCCGGCGGCCACGGCAAGACAGCAGGCCAGCGCGACCTTGGTGGTGAAGACCGCCTGGTCCCAGTCCGAGACCCGGCGCTTACGGAAGAGCAGTTGAGGCGAACCGCTCGGCGTGGTGACGGCCATCTTCTTCTCCCCTCTCAGCCGGACAGCTTGCGCATCGCGTCCCAGATCCGTTCGTAGTAGGCGTTGGCCACCCGCACCCGGGTGGCGACGCCGAGCGCGATCTCCCGCAGAAGCTCGGGCGACCGGTCCACCAGCGGCAGGAACACGCCCTTGAACCACTCCGCGCCGTGGTCGGCGTCGACGTGCACGTGCACCCGCTGGTAGTCGATGACGTCCGGGGGAACGTCCAGGCGGTTGCATCCGTCCACCATGGCCTGGAAGCGGGGCGAGGCACTCTGCTCCAGCACGCCCATCGCCCCGAGCGCGCGGGGATTGAGGTGGCGGTGGATGCCGTACATGAGCAGCAGGCAGGCATTCTCGAATGCCTCGGGGCACAGCAGTGCCTCCCGGCCTATGCCGGCGTCTGCCAGCCGGGCCCGCATGTAGACGGCGGAGTGCTCGAACATGCGGGTGTGGACGCGGGAGATGTCCCCCTCGCCCATCTCGTCCCAGTAGTTCTCGGCAATGGTGAGTTTTGTGTGGCCCTCGGTGCCGATCTGCACCATCGCCATGAGGTCGTCGAATTTACTGTCTACCAGCTCCTCTCCCATGAAGAAGAGTGCCATTTCTTCCATGGTGGCTTTCCGGGCGAGGTAGTCGCAGAATTCGGGCTGTGTGTGCTGCGCCGACACCTCAAGGAACCAGTCGTGGAATTCGGCACCGCTTCCGGGCAGCGAGTGGGGGGCGACCTGGGCGTCCTCCCAGGCGAGCCACGAATTCTCGATGGAGACTATTTCCGGGTCCGCATTGAGCCGAGGAATCCGGGAGAAATCCTCGGGTCCCGACATGTAATCGATGTAGTGCGTGTGCAGCCGGCTCAGTAGCGCTTCCCGCACGGTGGGGTCGGGGGTGCCACCCTCGGGGGGAAATGCCTGGTTGATCCGGTCCTGGTGGGAAGTTGCGGATGTGCGTTCTGCGGAAAATGTGGTCACGGTGCTTTCCCTTTCTGTCGACGGACAGGGTGTGGAAATTTCAGTGAGGCCTGGTTCCGCGCGTGATGACGTCGATGAATACGTCTCGGAAGGCCTCCTCGCCGTCCTGCTGCGGTGTGATGAGGGTCGCGTCGTGCAGTGTCTTCGCGTCGTCCGCCAGCAGCATGCTTCCGGGGCGCAGGAGTGTTTCTGAGTGAATTTTTCTCCGGCTCTCCGCGTCGTAGATCCCGCTTTCTCCACCGTCAATGTTGTGACGGTTCACGAGCAAGGTCACCACATAGTCGACGCCGTCCCGGTGTATTCCTTCGGGAGTCGGATTGCCGGATTTTTCGCTACTGGCCAGTATGCGGTTCTGGAAGCACTGATGGTGCCATGTCTGGGGGTCGTGAACGGAATTCAGAACCGATGTTATTCCGATAAGGAGGCCCCGGAACAATTCACTCGGAGCGATCTCCTTCTCGATCGGTTCATAAGTCCGTAGCACGTCACCGTTGAGGTGGTTGATGGCGAGCGGTTGCACGTAGGGCTTCGCTGCCGTCTCCTCTATGTCCCCGGTTCCCGAGACATTGAAGACGGAATGCCTCCGCAGGCGGTAGGTCTCGCCGTGGGCCATGAAGGAGTCCACCGGGAGCCGGGACCAGCTTTCGACGAAAGTTGGCCATTCTTTTTCGAAGCTCTTCTGGTCGTCGATCAGGTCGGTTACGTCCCCGCTCACGAAGAGCTGATCCACGAGTAATTTTGCCCAATCCGAGGCCGGCAT
This sequence comes from Streptomyces sp. NPDC026062, assembly GCF_055568375.1. NCBI lineage: Bacteria > Bacillati > Actinomycetota > Actinomycetes > Kitasatosporales > Streptomycetaceae > Streptomyces > Streptomyces sp. NPDC026062. Next base: position 48,678 of record NZ_JBVHOQ010000017.1, on the reverse strand, counting down.
GATCTCCTCCTGTCAGAGGCGGTTCGGGTGTGGTGCACAGCTCGACCGGGCTGTGCTGACCTGCTGCGGAAGAGTATTCCGGCGTTCGCCGTGAGGTCTCTGGACTCTTCAGAAGATCGGAACGATCGAAATCGGGTCATTCGGGATCGGCGTCGATGGCCCGGAAGATATGGACACGTGCCACCTGGGGAAATCCTGGGTGGCGCCTCACCGGGGAATTTCGCGCGGCCCGGCCATGCGCGGGGAACAACCATGCGGCAAATGTGCACGGTTGTTGCCGGCCGTATGTGACGGCCGCATGATTCTCTCTGGCGACGCATGCGGGCACGCGGGCGCCCAGGGAACGCACCGAGGGAGGATGTCCCAATCGTGAGCAATGAGAATTTTTACAACAGCGGGGCGAGGCGGATCCAGGCCGATCTCGGCACACGGCGAGTGGCCGATCACATCGCGGCCAATTACGTCACGGACAGCTTGGACGAGGCCGCGCTCACCCTGGTGGGCAGGGCGGATTGCTTCTATCTCGCCACGGCTGATTCCCAGGGCTTCCCGGACTGCTCGTACAAGGGCGGGCTGCCGGGATTTGTGCAGGCGCCGACTCCCGGCCTGCTCCGGTTTCCCAGCTATGACGGAAACGGCATGTTCCGGAGTCTGGGAAACATACTGGAGAACCCGCATGTGGGACTGCTGTTCATCGACTACGAGAAGCCGATCAAGTTACGCGTGAACGGCACGGCACGGGTGTCGACGGAGGACCGTGTCCTCGCCTCGTTCCCCGAGGCCGATGCCGTGGTCGAGGTCGAGGTGAGGCAGGTCTTCGAGAACTGCCCGCGCTACTTGCACGACGTGCGGCACGGCGCGTACTCGAAGTACATCCCGCGCCCGGACCGGGTCACGCCGGATCCCGACTGGAAGCTCAAGGCCGAGTACGAGGGCCTGGTGCGTCTGCGGAACCCGTAGGGACTTCTCAGCCACCGTGGGCGAAACCTGAGGTGCGGGTATAGGCGCGCTTGAGCCGCTGTTGAAGGATGACGGACCAACTGGACGGCGCTTCCGACGCCTTGGTGACCAGGACGATCGTCCGGGTGGGGGCGGGTATACCGGCAATGTCCATCGAGCGGGTCAGTCCGTCGCGTCGGATGAGCGCCGACGAGGGAACGAAGGTGATCGCCTGGAGGGCGAAGGCCATCTCCTGTGCCAGGGCCCAGTCGTCGGTGCGGCCGACCGGGCGGGTGAGAACCCCGTAGCGTGCGAAGTGCGAGGTGACCAGACGGTCGCAGTCCGAGCCGACGCGCGGCAGAACCCACGGAAGCATGGACAGCGACTCGGCGCCGGACCGGACCGCCGTGGAGAGCAGACTCGGCGGGCCGACCAGCAGGAAGGGTTCGTGCCGCAGCGGCACCGTCCGAAAGCGCACGTCCTCGTGTTCGGCGGCCTCCTGTATGGAAACCGCGGCGTCCAGGCTGCCGGCCTGGACCAGGTCGCGGCCCTCATGGGGCGAGGTCTCGAACACTTGGAGATTGAAGGGCAGATCGCCGGCGCCGCCCAGGGCCGGGAGTACGCAACTTCCCATGGCGGAAGGGAAGGAGCCGAGGGCGACGGTCGGTTTGCTACGGGGCTGAGCCGTTTCGGTGTCCTGGTGACGCGAGACGGACGTTTCCCAGAGTTCGGCGATCTGCGAGGCCACCTGAGCGATCACGGAGCCCCCGTCCGTGAACCTGATACCGCGCCCCTCGGGCTCTACCAGGGGAAACCCGCACTCCGCGCCGAGCACCTTGATCTGCTGGGACACCGCGGAAGGCGACAGATGGAGCGCTTTGGCCGCGGCATGGATGCCTCCGTATGAGTGCACAGTGTGTAACGTCCGGAACTGCTGCAGGTTGGCCATTACTCCGCTCTCTTCAGGGGCCGAGCAACGTCACATCCAGCGGGAGTACGTGAGGAACGCGCGCACCGGGAATGTGCCGAGGCCTGCCACCTTGATGGGAACCGCGGTGAATTTTCCGCCCTGTTCTGGAATGAGAGACAGGTTCGTCAGGTGCTCGACGACGGGAATTCCCGAACCCAGCAGCTCGGTGTGCGCGGGGCGTTCGCGCGTGTGCGTACCGTCGATGTTGAGGGAGTCGATCCCCACGAGCGCCGGTCCCGCGTCGGCGAGCAGTGCGGCGGAAGCGGCGGAAAGGTGGGGGTGCTCACCGCTTGCGTAGCTGTCCGTGCCCCAGTATCGGGACCATCCGGTCCTGATGAGCACGGCACGGCCGCGCAGGGTATGGCCCGAGAAGCACTCGGGGGAGATCTCCTGTTTGTCCGTCTCGATCACGGTGGCCGGCACACCGGCGACTCGGGCGAGATCGAGAGCCGTGAGGTCGTACCCGTCCGCGTAGCGATGAAAGGGCACGTCGAGGTAGGTGCCCGTCTGGCCCACCAGGCAGAGTTTGCCCGTGTGGAACTCTGTCCCCGGCGCGTATGTCTCGCGCGACTGCTCGCGGGAGATCTGGCTCGTCAGGACGGGCTGCGGCAGGCCCGGGTAGGCGCTCGTGCCGGGCACGATCTCATGGCTGAGATCTATGAACATGTTTCCGGGTCCGCCGTGGCGGAACCTGCCCTGGGAACGGGGCAGAGGTGAGCTGTTCACCATCGGGACTGCCTTTCTGCTGCATTCGAACAAGGATGGTCGGCGGGTTCGGTCCGGTACAAGAAGGCCTTTCAGGTTTTGGCCATATGCCTACTGCTGCTTGCGTGCGGCAGTTTCGGCCGGAGGGCTCTGCGCGGAGGCCGTGTCCGGGAGGCGGGCGGCGCGTGCGTCGCGGAACGCGAGGGGGACGACGAGAAGGATCAGGGTCGCGGCCGCGGCGAAGGCGCCGTCGATGCCCAGGGCATGGGAGGTCAGGCCGACCGCCACGGCTCCGGCTCCGGTGCCCGCGTCATAGGCCATGTTCCACAGAGTGCTGGCCATGCCGTGGCCGTTGCGGCCGGAGCGTTGGAACATCAGCACCAATGTGTCGTTCTGGAGCGCGCCGAAGCCCAGGCCGTAGATCACCGCCGCCGCGGCCGACAGCACCGCCACACCGTCGGGGTGCGCGGCGGCAAGCCCGAAGCCGCCCATTCCCACGGCACACGCCAGCACGCTCGGCCCCATCAGACGGCCCACGCCCGAGCGGTCGCTGACGATGCCGGCGACCCAGCGGCCGGCGATGACCGCGCCCGACAGGAGGAACAGCGCGGGGGTGGCCGCGGACGGCTGCGCCAGGGCGAGGGGGAGGAAGGACGTGACCGCACCCAGCGCACAGGCGGTCGTGATCAGGACGGTGAACGGATTGCCGACCGCACGCAGACGGAGCGGGCCCGTCCTGGCCCGGGGCTGCCGGGGGGCGCCGTCGGCGGGTGGGGGCACCTTGATCGCGGCGGCAAGGGGCGCCGCCAGCACACTCAGGACGCCCGCGGTGACGAAGACCGCGGTGAACCCGACGTGTTCGGCGGCCCACACCCCCAGGGGAAGACACACCACCTGGGGGAGACCGACGGCGACGCCGTACCAGCCCACCGCCCTGCCCCTGCTGTCCGCCGGGATCAGCTCGGCGACGAGCGCGCTGCCGGCCACCGCGACCATTCCGAAGCCGACACCTCGCACGGCGGAGATGGCCAGCACCCATTCCATGGCCGCCGAGACCGGGTAGACGAAGGTGGGCAGGCCCAGGAGGAGCGATCCCATGACCAGCATCCGGCGCAGGCTCACCCGCTTCAGCAGCCATGACATGCACAGCTGCACGCCCACCGTCGTCGCCATCGTCACACCGGTCGCGGCGCCAACGGCGGTGTAGCCCGAGCCGCCCTCCGCGGACCAGAGCGGTGCGACCGACAACAGCGGCGCGTAGTTGGAGAAGGTGCCGAGCGTCGCGGCCAGGAGGAGAAGGAAGTCGCGCCCGGCCAGGCCGGTGCGGGTGTTCCTGCCGGAGCTCTTGCCGCGCTTTGTTGCGGAGAAGGCCATGCGTGAAGTCTTCCGACTCCCATCCATCGCGTCCAACGAATGATTGCAATGGTTTCGATCGATGAATACGATCGATGGGTGGAGCTGAAGCATCTTGCGACATTCGTCGTGGTCGCCCGGCGGCTGAGTTTCACCCGGGCGGCCGAGGAATTGGGATACGTGCAGTCCAGCGTCACCGCACACATCAAGGCGCTCGAAACAGATCTCGGCGTTCCGCTCTTCGAACGCCTCGGCCGCCGGGTCACCCTCACGGACGCCGGCCGCGAGCTGCGGGGGCACGCCCGGACACTCCTCAATCACGCGGAGCGAGCGACCGAAGCCGTGCGCGGCGCGAGCAGCGACCCGCAGCGCGTACGGGGAACGCTGCGCATCGCCGCACCGGAGAGCCTGTGCGCACACCGGCTGCCCACCGTGCTGGGAGCGCTGAAGGACCGCTTCCCCTATCTCCAGGTGGCTTTCGGCGCGGCGAGCAGGACGGCCCTGATGAACGCGCTCAGCGAAGGCAGTCTGGATGCCGGGTTCCTGCTTGAGGAGGAGGTCAGCGGGCCCAACGTGACCGCCGGGAGACTTGCGGAGGAAGAGCTGAGCCTGGTCGCCCGCCCCCAGCACCGGCTGGCACACGGCGGCCCCGTCCGGACAGCGGATCTGGCCGAGGAGACCCTGCTGCTCATCGAGAAGGGATGCGCACAGAGAGAGGTGATGGACCGCGAGCTCGGGCGAGCCGCGATCCGGCCCGCGACCATGGAGTTCGTCAGCACGGAGGCCCTCAAGCGCTGCGCCGCGGCCGGACTGGGTGTGGCGCTGCTGCCGACCGTCGCCGTTGCCGACGAGATCGCCAGGGGGGAGCTCAGCCCCTTGCCGTGGGCGCACCGCCCTGTCCTCGGCATCTACCTCGTCGTCCACAAGGACCGCCGCCCCACGGCCGCGCTGCGCACCCTCACCTCGCTGGCACGGTCGCAGTGGCCGGCCACGAGCTGATGTCCGGGCGGGGGAGAAGGCCGTTCGGGCCGGTCCCCGAAAGCCGGTACGGACGCCCCGTCCCCGGCCGTCCGCCCATGGGCCGTCCTCCCGCCGGTCCGCCTCCTCACCGGTCATCCCCCTCCTCCGGTGAGAACGGGCGAAACGTACGCTTCAGAGGGATGCCCCGCCGCCCCGGCGCCATCGACGGACCCGTACGAGTGCTCCGTGCCGTTGAGCGCCGCCGTGCCGTCGCGGGAGATCCGGCACACTCCGAGCAGCGCGTAACCGAAGGAAAGGCCACCCGCCCATGAGCAGCAACGAAACGCCGCGCGGCCCCGTCGACTCGTCCCGCGTCCCGCGGTACGCGGGACCCGCGACGTTCGCGCGGCTGCCCCGCCTCGACGAGGTGGGCGCGACGGACGTCGCCGTCGTCGGTGTGCCCTTCGACTCGGGTGTCTCCTACCGGCCCGGCGCCCGCTTCGGCGGCAACGCGATCCGTGAGGCCTCGCGGCTGCTCCGCCCGTACAACCCGGCACAGGACGCCTCGCCGTTCGCCCTGGCCCAGGTCGCGGACGCGGGGGACATCGCGGCCAACCCGTTCCACATCGACGAGGCCGTCGAGACCATCGAGGCCGCCGCCGACGACCTTCTCGCCACCGGTGCCCGGCTGATGACGCTCGGTGGCGACCACACCATCGCGCTGCCGCTGCTGCGCTCCGTCGCCAAGAAGCACGGACCCGTCGCGCTGCTCCACTTCGACGCGCACCTCGACACCTGGGACACCTACTTCGGTGCCGCGTACACCCACGGCACCCCGTTCCGCCGGGCCGTCGAGGAAGGGATCCTCGACACGTCCGCGCTCTCCCACGTCGGCACCCGCGGCCCGCTGTACGGCAAGCAGGACCTCACCGACGACGCCAAGATGGGCTTCGGCATCGTCACCTCCGCCGATGTGATGCGGCGCGGCGTCGACGAGGTCGCCGACCAGCTGCGGCAGCGCATCGGCGACCGGCCGCTCTACATCTCCATCGACATCGACGTGCTGGACCCGGCACACGCCCCCGGCACCGGAACCCCCGAGGCCGGCGGCCTCACCTCCCGTGAGCTGCTGGAGATCGTGCGCGGGCTGTCCTCCTGCAACCTGGTCTCCGCCGATCTGGTCGAGGTGGCCCCCGCGTACGACCACGCCGAGATCACCTCCGTCGCCGCCTCGCACACCGCGTACGAACTGACGACGATCATGACCCGGCAGATCGCGGAGGCGCGCGAGAAGTGAGTCACGACCACCACGACGAGCGGCCCGAGCTCACCCCCGCGCAGATCGCCGCCGCACTGGACCCCCCGCCCGGACGCACCGGCGGCGACCTCGTCGTCGAGACGCTCCGGGGCCTCGGCGCGACCACCGTCTTCGGCCTGCCCGGTCAGCACGCGCTGGGCATGTTCGACGCGCTGCGCCGCTCGTCCCTCGGCTATGTCGGCCTGCGCGTCGAGAACAACGCGGGCTTCGCCGCCGACGCGTACGGGCGCGTCACCGGCGAGGTCGCCCCGCTCCTGCTGTCCACCGGGCCCGGCGCGCTCACCTCGCTCGCCGCCCTCCAGGAGGCGGCGGCCGGCTCCGCACCCGTACTGGCGATCTCCAGCCAGATCCCGACCGCGGGCCTGGGCGGCGGACGCCACGGCTATCTGCACGAGCTGCGCGACCAGAAGGCGTCGTTCCGCGACATCGTGAAGTCGGTCCACACCGTCCGCACCGCCTCGCAGATCCCGTCCGCGATCGCCGCCGCCTGGGAGTCCGCGCTCACGGCCCCGCACGGCCCGGTCTGGATCGAGATCCCGCAGGACGTGCTCACCGCCGTGACGACCCTGCCCGTCGTCACGGCGATGGACGCCGCCCCGCGCGAGGTGCACGCCCGTCCCGAGCTCATCGCCGTCGCCGCCCACCTGCTGTCGAACGCGGAGCGTCCGGCGGTCATCGCGGGTGGCGGAGTCGTACGCTCCGACGCCTCCGGCAAGCTGCGCGTCCTCGCGGAGAAGCTGGGCGCCCCCGTCGTCACCACCTACGGCGGCAAGGGCGCCTTTCCGTGGGAGCACCCGCTCTCGCTCCAGTCCTGGATCGAGGACCGGCACACGACGGACTTCCTGGAGGACGCCGACGTCCTGCTCGTCGTCGGCTCCGGCCTCGGCGAACTGTCCTCGAACTACCACACCTTCGCCCCGCGCGGGCGGGTCGTGCAGATCGAGGCCGACGCCGGGAAGCTGGAGTCCAACCACCCCGCCCTCGGCATCCACGCCGACGCCCGCGACGCGCTGTCCGATCTCATCGAAGCGGTCACCCCGCGCGAGGACCCGGCCGCCGCCGAGCGCGTCACTGCCCTGCTCGGGCGGGTACGGGACCGGATCGCCGCCCAGGAACGCACCCTGGAACAGCACCTCCTCGCCGCGATCCGGGCCGCCCTGCCCGACGCGTCCCCCAGCTTCTGGGACATGACGATCCTCGCCTACTGGGCCTGGGCCGCCTTCGACGCCCGACGGCCCGGCACCATGCACTCCGCCCAGGGCTCGGGCGGCCTCGGCTACGCCTTCCCGGCGGCCATCGGCGCGGCCGTCGCCGACCGCACGAAGCCCGTCCTCGCGGTCTCCGGCGACGGCGGCGCGATGTACTCGATCGCGGAACTCGCCACGGCCCGCCAGTACGGCCTCCCGGTCACCTGGCTGATCGTCGACGACGGCGGCTACGGCATCCTGCGCGAGTACATGACCGAGGCGTTCGGCGAGACCAGCGCGACGGAACTGTCCCGCCCGGACTTCGTCGCCCTCGCCGAGTCCTTCGGTGTCCCCGGGGTCCTTACGAGCCCCGGGACGCTCGCCGACGACCTGGCCGAGGCGCTCGCGCGGCCCGGCCCCTCGGTCGTCGTGCTGCCGGCGCTGCTGCGGATGTTCGAGCCGACGCATATGGAGGGCGTCGCCGGGCCTTCGGCCTGAGGGCTGTCCCGGCCGTTTCCGCGACGAGGCGCCCCCGCCCGCTGCCGGGCGCCGGAGCCGTCAGCTGACGAGTGGGCCGGACCTGAGGCAGTTCTGATGCCTCGGGTCCGGCTCACTCGACGTGCGGCGCGTCTCAGTAAGCGGTGCTGAGTTCCCAGAACCGGAAGACGGTCGAGGTGTCCAGGCAGTTCTGCAGGCCTCGGACGTTCTCATGGGCGACCGCGTACTGCTTGCCCTGCCAGAGCGGCAGAATCGGCAGTTGTTGCGCCACGATGTTCTGCAGTTTCGTGTACTCCTGCCGCGTGCTCGCGCGATCCGTCATGGACGAGGTCCGCGGGATGATCCGGTCGACGATCTCGCCGTTGTCGTAGTTGTTCGACAGGACGTTGCCCTTGCCGAAGAACGGCTGGGTGAAGTTGTCCGGATCGGGGTAGTCCGGCACCCAGCCCTTGACGTAGATGCCGTATTTGCCGTCGGCGATGCCTTTCTCGTACTCGTCGAAGGGGACGGACTTCATGCTGGCGTCGAAGAGCCCGCTCCGGTTCAACTGATCGGCGATGGTCTGCAATTCGTCGTCGGTGGCGGGCCCGTACCGGTCCGGTGTGGACCAGAGGGTGAGCCTCACCTTGTCCGTGATGCCGGCGCCCCGCAGCTCCGCCTTCGCCTGCTTCGGTTTCGGGCTGTCCCCGTAGGTGTCGAAGAAGGAGGTGCCGTGGCCGGTGATGCCGACCGGGATGATCGAGTAGAGCGGTGCGGCCGTGGACTCGTAGACCTCGCTGACCAGGGAGTTGCGGTCGACGAGGTAGGCGATGGCCTTCCGGACGGCGAGCCTGCCGACGACCGGGTCGTCCATGTTGAAGACCATGTGCTGGACTTCGGCGCTGTTGCCCTGGACCACCTCGATGCCACCCTTCGCCGCGGTGGACGAGGTATCCAGAGCGGCTATCGCCTTGGCGCTGAGGCCGCGATAGGCGATGTCGACGTCGCCCTTCTGCAGAGCGGACTGCAAGGCCTGCTGGTTGCCCCGGTAGAGCTCCAGCGTCACGCCCGAGTTCTTCACCTCGGCGGTCCCGTGATAGTCCGGGTAGACCGAGAAGACGGCTTTCTCCTTGTCGATGGAGTTCAGCTTGTAGGGACCCGAACCGACCGCCTTGCCGCCCTCGAGCAGGCTGTCCTCGGGGTAGACCTCACTGTCCACTATGGAACCGCCGCCCGAGGCGATCTTGCTGGGGAACGTCGCGTCGGGCACCTTGAGGCGGAAGACGACGGTCTCGTCGTCCGGGGTGCTGATCGAGGAGATCGTGGAGAGCAGCGGGGCGGGGCCCGCCGGGTCGTTGATCCTGATCGTCCGGTCGAAGGAGTACTTGACGTCCTCCGAGGTGAGGCTGTTGCCGTTGCTGAACTTCAGCCCGTCACGCAAGGTGCAGGTGTACGTTTTGCTGCCGCCGGAGAACTTGCACTCCTTGGCGGCCTCCGGCACGGGAGTGGACGCTCCGGGCGGGAAGCTCAGCAGGGACTGGAATACGTTGTTGAACAACAGCCAGGACCCCGGGTCGTATCCCGAGGCAGGATCCGTGGCGAGGATGGCGTCGGACATCCCGACGACCATCCGGCTGTCGGAGCCCTGAGAGCTGCAACCCGTCAATAACATTGCTGCCAGCCCCCCGGCGATCAGGGTGCTGGGCAGCCTCGTGCGAACTTTCACAGAACGTTCCTCATGCTCTCGGCCGGCCGCATGGGGGGTGTCCCCGGACAGCCGGATCAGGTCGGAAACGACAGCGAACACCGTGACCGTCCAGCGCAGTCGGCCCTGCCGGGCTCGATTGCGGACCGACGTACTGCTCGGACTCGGTGTTCGCCAGGAACTCTCAACATGTTGACTGACCACCAAATGTCAGCCGGTGAACTGTAGTTGGCAGGTCGATTTCCATCTCGTAGTGATGTTGGCAATCTACGTGTATACCGCGACGCGCGCTGTCACATCGTACGAAAAAAATCTTCATCCAACAGCCCGCGAACCCCCTGGACTCACCCCTGCGACCTGGGCTGTCCTGATACCTCGGCGATTTACCCCTTCAAGCCGGATGCTTCGTATCTCTGTACAACCTGTCGGTGTATGCGAACAGATTGAGGACCTTCAGGTGAACGCCGGACGACCGGATATCGCAATCCCGTGCCCGAAGATTCCGGGTGGGACTGGAATGTCCCCGCCCGGGGCGGCGAGGACATTTCCGGCTTGCCGAGGAGGCCGCCATCACCGGTCACCACGAACGGGAACCGGCCTCCACCGGCCCGGCCCGGACCGTCGCGTTCCACGCCCGCCGGGAGGCCGCCGACCACCGCGTCCGCGGTCCTCCTGAGCGGAGGGCCCGGCCGCCCTGTCCGCGGTCCTCCTGAGCGGAGGGCCCGGCCGCCCTGTCCGCGGTCCAGCGACGCGGGCCCCGGCCGCCGCCCTGTCCGCAGTCCCGCGCGGAACGCCCCGTCCGAGGTCCTACGCCGAAGGTCCCGTATTTGTTGCGGCGGGATGAAATCCGCAGCCCACCGCGTTGGTGCCTTCCGGCAGAGCAGGTCGAACGGGAGGCACCGGGTGTCGGACGCAGCGGAGCAAGGAAACGGCGGGCAGCCGCGCGGCTGGGCGCGGAGGCTCTGCGGTTATGCCTGGCGCTACCGGCGCAACGTGCTGCTGGCGCTCGGCTCGTCGCTCGCCGGAATGGCGGTGATGGCACTCGTCCCGCTGGTCACCAAGGTGATCATCGACGACGTGGTCGTCGGCCACACCCGTTCCCTGGCCGTCTGGACCGGGCTGCTGATCGTGGCGGCCGCGCTCGTGTACGTCTCCACCTACATCCGCCGCTACTACGGCGGCCGGCTCGCCCTCGACGTCCAGCACGACCTGCGGACCGAGATGTACGGGACGATCACCCGCCTCGACGGCAAGCGCCAGGACGAGCTCTCCACCGGCCAGGTCGTCGGCCGTGCCACCAGCGACCTCCAGCTGATCCAGAGCCTGCTGTTCATGCTCCCGATGACCATCGGGAACGTTCTGCTCTTCCTCATCTCCCTGGTGATCATGGCGTGGCTCTCGCCGCTGCTGACCCTCGTCGCCATCGCCGTCGCCCCCGCCCTCTGGTTCATCGCCCGCCGCTCCCGCTCCCGCCTCTTCCCCGCCACCTGGTACGCCCAGTCGCAGGCCGCTGCCGTCGCCGGAGTCGTCGACGGGGCCGTCTCCGGCGTCCGCGTCGTCAAGGGCTTCGGACAGGAGGACCAGGAGACCGGCAAGCTGCGCGAGGTCGGGCGCCGGCTCTTCGCCGGACGGCTGCGCACCGTCCGGCTGAACTCCCGCTACACCCCCGCGCTCCAGGCGGTCCCCGCCCTCGGCCAGGTCGCGATGCTGGCCCTCGGCGGCTGGCTCGCCACCCGCGGCGAGATCACCCTCGGCACCTTCGTCGCGTTCTCCACCTATCTCGCCCAGCTCGTCGGCCCGGTCCGGATGCTCGCCATGGTCCTCACCGTGGGCCAGCAGGCCCGCGCAGGCGTGGAGCGCGTACTGGAACTGATCGACACCGAGCCGTCCCTCCAGGACGGCACCAAGGACCTCCCCGCCGACGCCCCGGCCGGCGTCGAGTTCGAGGACGTACGGTTCGGCTACGCTCCGTCGCCCTCCGTCCCCGCCCGTGACGGGGACCTCGGAGGCGGAGCCGGGTCGCGCCCCGTCCTCGACGGCTTCTCGCTGACCATCGAACCCGGCGAGACCGTCGCCCTCGTCGGCGCGTCCGGCAGCGGCAAGTCCACCGTCTCGCTGCTGCTGCCCCGGTTCTACGACGTGACGCACGGCGCCGTCCTCGTCGGCGGACACGACGTCCGGGAACTGACCCTCGACTCCCTGCGGGCCGCCATCGGACTCGTACCGGAGGACAGCTTCCTGTTCTCCGACACCATCCGCGCCAACATCGCCTACGGGCTCCCCGGTGCCACCGACGAACAGATCGAGGAGGCCGCCCGCTCCGCCCGGGCCGACCGGTTCATCGCCGAGCTGCCCGACGGGTACGACACCACGGTCGGCGAGCACGGGCTCACCCTCTCCGGCGGTCAGCGCCAGCGCATCGCGCTCGCCCGCGCCATCCTCACCGACCCCCGGCTGCTCCTCCTCGACGACGCCACCTCCGCCATCGACGCCCGCGTCGAGCACGAGATCCACGAGGCGCTGCGCCAGGTCATGGCCGGCCGCACCACCCTGCTGATCGCGCACCGCCGCTCCACCCTGGGCCTCGCCGACCGGATCGCCGTTCTGGACAACGGCCGGCTCGCCGACATCGGCACCCACGAGGAGCTGGAGCTGCGCTCCGCCCTCTACCGGCGCCTGCTCACCGACCCGGACGAGCTGGGCGGCACCTCACCCGGTCACCGGCTCGGGGCCGCCGCCCCGGACCCCGAGGACGACCGCACCCTCCAGGAGGAGATCGACGCCGAGTCCGACGCCGAGCGCGGCATCACCCCCGAGCTGTGGGTCCGCAAGGAGGAGGCGCGCGGCACCGACACGGCCGGCGCCCCCGCCACCCCCGAGCTCCTCGCCCAGGTCGAGGCCCTGCCCCCGGCGACGGACACCCCGGACGTCGACGAGGCCCGCGCCGTGCACGCCGAGGACTCCTACGGGCTCCGGCGGCTGCTGCGCGGCTTCGGGCTGCCGCTGCTCGTCAGCCTGGTACTGGTGGCCATGGACGCCGGGGCCGGCCTGCTCCTGCCGGTCCTGATCAGGAACGGCATCGACGAGGGCGTGACCCAGCTCGCGCTCGGCGCCGTCTGGACCGCCTCCGCCTTCGGCCTCCTCGTCGTACTCGTGCAGTGGGCCGCCCAGATCGGTGAGACCCGGATGACCGGCCGCACCGGCGAGCGGGTGCTCTACTCGTTGCGGCTGAAGATCTTCGCCCAGCTCCAGCGCCTCGGACTGGACTACTACGAGCGCGAGCTGACCGGCCGGATCATGACCCGGATGACGACCGATGTGGATGCCCTGTCCACGTTCCTCCAGACCGGTCTGGTCACCGCCTTCGTCTCCGCCGTCACCTTCTTCGGCATCATGGTCGCGCTGCTGGTCCTCGACGTGGAACTGGCCCTGGTCGTCTTCGCGACGCTGCCCGTGCTCGTCGTCGGCACGTTCTACTTCCGCCGCAAGAGCGTCAAGGCCTACGAGCTGGCCCGTGAGCGCATCGGCGTCGTCAACGCCGACCTCCAGGAGTCCGTCTCGGGTCTGCGGATCGTGCAGGCCTTCCGCCGCGAGCGGGACGGCGCCGACCGGTTCGCCGCGCGCAGCGACCACTACCGCGAGGCCCGGGTCCGGGGCCAGTGGCTGATCTCGGTGTACTTCCCGTTCGTCCAGCTGCTGTCCTCGGTGGCCGCCGCCGCCGTACTGGTCGTCGGTGCGGGCCGGGTCGACAACGGCACACTGACCGCGGGTGCGCTGGTCGCCTACCTCCTCTACATCGATCTGTTCTTCGCTCCCGTGCAGCAGCTCTCGCAGGTCTTCGACGGCTACCAGCAGGCCACCGTCTCGCTGGGCCGCATCCAGGAACTCCTCCAGGAACCGACATCCACCGCGGGACCGGACGAACCGCTGGAGGTGCGGTCGCTGCGCGGCGACATCGCGTTCGAGGACGTGTCCTTCGCGTACGGCGGCGAGGAGGCCGCGCTCACCGGCATCGACCTGCGGATCCCGGCGGGGCAGACCGTCGCGTTCGTCGGCGAGACCGGCGCGGGCAAGTCCACCCTGGTCAAGCTCGTCGCCCGCTTCTACGACCCGACGGGCGGCCGGATCACGGCGGACGGCACCGATCTGCGTGCACTGGACATGACCGCGTACCGGCACCGGCTCGGGGTCGTACCGCAGGAGGCGTACCTCTTCGCAGGCCCGGTGCGGGACGCCATCGCGTACGGGCGGCCGGAGGCCACCGACGCCGAGGTGGAGGCGGCGGCACGGGCGGTCGGCGCGCACGACATGATCGCCACCCTGGAGGGCGGCTACCTCCACGAGGTCGCCGAACGGGGCCGCAACCTCTCGGCCGGCCAGCGTCAGCTGATCGCGCTCGCCCGCGCCGAGCTCGTCGACCCGGACATCCTGCTGCTCGACGAGGCCACCGCGTCCCTGGACCTCGCCAGCGAGGCCCTGGTCAACCAGGCGACCGACCGCCTCGCGGGCCGCCGCACCACGCTCGTCGTCGCCCACCGCCTCACCACCGCGGCCCGCGCCGACCGGGTCGTGGTGCTGGACCACGGCCGGGTCGTCGAGGACGGCACCCATGACGAACTTCTCGCCCTGGACGGTCACTACGCCGTGCTGTGGCGCACCTTCATAGGGGAGGACGAGCCCGCGGGGGTGTGAGCGGGCGGAACGCGGACGCAACCTCCGGACGGCCTTCCGCGTCGTAGGCAGATACATGTGTGCGCGTACGGGGGTCGGGTAGGGGCGTGTGCGTTCGATGAGGTGAGGGGGCTGCTGGTGACCAGAGGGACCGGAAGACACGGCGGGCGCACGGGAGGCGGGGGCCCGCGCCGCCTGCTCGTCCTCGCGCTGACGACCAGCCTGGGGCTCGTCGCCGGCGGTGTGGAGGCGAGCACCGCCCATGCCGCCTCGGTGTGTGCCGGACGGCCCGCGAAGACGGTGAAGTTCTCGACGGGAGAGCTCCGCGTCTACCGCACCCGCGACTACGCCTGTGCCACCGCCGTCGCGGCGAAGCCCGGCAAGCGCCGCCAGATGTCCGTACAGATCCAGCCCCGCGGCGGCCGGCCCGTCGTCGACAGCGGCTCCTTCACCCAGCGGGCCGGACCGGTGACCGTCCACGCGCTGAACCGTTGCGTCCGGGCCTCGGGGACGATCGCCGGAAAGACCGGAACCACGAGCTGGATCCTGTGCTGACCGGGCGACGCGAGCGCACGACCCGGCGACACGCGTGCATGACCGGGCGGCAGGGGCTGGTGGTGCGGGTATCGCCCGGCTAGGTTCACGACGTCTGTTGTGAATCTTGGGGAGGGTGAATGCGTAAGGCGCTCAGAGGGTTTCTGTCGCTTGCGGTGCTCATCGGCACGGTGAGTGCGACAGGCGCCTCGGCCGGGGCGGCCACCGCCGCGGAACCGGCCGCGGTCCGTACCGCCGCCGGCGACAGCGGTACGAGCACGGACATCAAGGACCGCATCCTGGCCATCCCGGGAATGAGCCTGATCGAGGAGAAGCCGTACGCCGGGTACCGCTACTTCGTACTCAATTACACCCAGCCCGTCGACCACCGGCACCCGTCCAAGGGCACCTTCCAGCAGCGCGTCACCCTGCTGCACAAGGACACCTCCCGCCCCACGGTCTTCTACACCAGCGGCTACAACGTCTCCACCAACCCCAGCCGCTCGGAGCCGACCCGGATCATCGACGGCAACCAGGTCTCGCTGGAGTACCGGTTCTTCACCCCGTCGCGCCCGTCGCCCGCCGACTGGTCCAAGCTCGACATCTGGCAGGCGGCCAGTGACCAGCACCGGGTCTTCACCGCGCTGAAGGGGATCTACTCCAAGAACTGGCTGACCACCGGCGGTTCCAAGGGCGGCATGACCGCCACGTACTTCGAGCGCTTCTACCCGAAGGACATGGACGGCGTCGTCGCGTACGTCGCGCCCAACGACGCGGTCAACAAGGAGGACTCGGCGTACGACCGGTTCTTCGCGAACGTCGGCACCAAGGAGTGCCGCGACAGGCTCCAGGGCGTACAGCGCGAGGCACTGGTCCGCCGGGAGCCGCTGGAGAAGAAGTACGAGCAGTACGCCGCCGACAACGGCTACACCTTCACCACCGTCGGTACTCTCGACAAGGCCTACGAGGCCGTCGTCATGGACTACGTCTGGGCGTACTGGCAGTACAGCCTGCTCGCCGACTGCGACACCATCCCGGCCGACGCCCCGAACGCCACCGACCAGGCGATCTGGGACTCGATCGACTCGATCTCCGGCTTCTCCGCCTACGCGGACCAGGGCCTGGCCACCTACACGCCGTACTACTACCAGGCGGGCACCCAGCTCGGCTCGCCCGACATCAAGCAGCCCTGGCTCGGCGGGCTCAGCCGTTACGGCTACCAGCCGCCGCGCACCTTCGTGCCGCGCTCCATCCCGATGAAGTTCCAGCCCTCGGTGATGCGCGACATCGACACCTGGGTGAAGCACCACGCCAGCAACATGCTGTACGTGTACGGCGAGAACGACCCGTGGGGCGCCGAGCGCTTCCGGCTCGGCGCGGGTGCCCGTGACAGCTACGTCTTCACGGTGCCCGGCGGCAACCACGGCTCCAACGTCGCCGGTCTGGCCCCCGCGGAGAACGCCACGGCCACCGCCGCGATCCTGCGCTGGGCGGGCGTCGCCCCGGCCGCCGTCCAGGCGGACCCCTCGCAGGCGAAGCCGCTCGCGAAGTTCGACGCGCGGCTCGACAAGAAGGACCTGACGACCGAGCACCGGCTCGGCGTCCGGCGCCCGTAGCGGAACCCCGCGCCGGCGGCCCCTCCGAGGGGCCGCCGGCGCGGGAACGCTCAGTAACTCAGCCCGTAACCCACCGGGTGCAGCACCTGCGCGGGATCGTCCGCGCGCTGCACCGGCACCGGGAGCTTCCCCTCCGGCTCGGCCCGGCCCGCGATCACCCGTACGGCGGCCCGCAGTTCGACGTCGGTCCAGGAGTACGCGGCCAGGCTCGCCGCGTATCCGGTCCCGGCCAGCTGGGCGATGTCGTACGGATTGCGGATCGCGACCGTGATCACCGGCACGCCGGTCGCGGCCAGCGCCGTCACCAGGGCGCGCTGCGGACTGGCCGCCGAGACGTTGTACGTCCCCACCACCACCGCGTCCTTGCCCTGGGCGGCGGCCACCGCCGCCTCGATGCCCGCCTTGGTCGGGGTGATGCCGGTGGACAGCGCGGTGGCCGTGTACCCCAGCGCGTTGAACTCCTGCGCCATCGTGGTGGTCGGCGGGCCCGTCGTGCCCGAGGGGGAGGCCGGGTCGGCGCCCACCACCAGCACGTTCTTGTGCGAGCGGCGCGAAATCGGCAGCAGCGCACCGGGGTTGGCCAGCAGCGTGGTGGTGTGCTCCGCGATCCGGTCGGCCTCGGCGAGGTGCGAGCGGGTGCCGACGGTACGGTCCACCCCCCGGTGGCTGACGAACGGGTCGTCGAACAGCCCCAGCTTCGCCTTCAGCCGCAGAATGCGCAGGATCGATTCGTCGAGGCGGGCCTCACTGACCTCGCCGCTCCTGACGGCCGCCAGGAGGGCGTTCCAGGACACATCCAGGCTCGGCGGGTTGAGCAGCTGGTCGACGCCGGCCTGGACCGCCAGCACCGGCACCCGCTCGTCGCCGTACTTCGTCCGCACGCCCTCCATGCCGAGCGAGTCGGTGACCACGACACCGTCGTAGCCGAGTTCCTCGCGCAGGATGCCGGTGAGGATGGGCCTGGACAGCGTCGCCGGGTCCTCGGACGGGTCCAGGGCGGGAACCACGATGTGCGCCGTCATGATCGAGTCGATGCCCGCCGCGATCGCCGCCCGGAACGGCGGCTCGTCCAGCTCGGCCCACTGCTCGCGGGTGTGGGTGATCACCGGAAGGCCGGTGTGGCTGTCGGTGCTGGTGTCGCCGTGACCCGGGAAGTGCTTGGCCGTGGAGGCGATCCCGGCGCTCTGGTACCCCTTCACCTGGGCGGCGACCATCGCGGCCGCGGACTGCGGGTCGGAGCCGAAGGAGCGCACGCCGATGACCGGGTTGGCCGGGTTGACGTTGACGTCCGCGTCCGGGGCGTAGTTCTGGCAGATCCCGATCGCCGCCAGTTCGGCGCCCGCGATCTGCCCGGCCCGCCGCGCGTCGGACCGCGAACCGCCCGCGCCCAGCGCCATCGCGCCCGGCATCAGCGTGGCGGGCTCGCCGACCCGGCAGACGATGCCGTGTTCCTGGTCGGTGGAGATGAGGAGCGGCACGGCGTTGGGCTCCGCCAGACCGGCCCGCTGGATGCCGTTGGAGAGATCGGCGATCTGGTGCGGGTCACGGGTGTTGTGCGCCCACGCGAAGTAGATGATGCCGCCCACGTGGTACTTGGCGATCATCTCGGCGGCGGTGCGCACCCCGATCTCGGCGAGGTTGGCGTCGATGTCCGCCTGGTCGGGCTCGGTCGCGGAGTGCCCGTAGACCCGCATGACGAAGAGCTGGCCGACCTTCTCCTCCAGGCTCATCCGGGAGATGAGCCTCTTCAGCCGACGCGTGGTGGCGGCGGAGGTGTGGCTGCTGCTTGCGGACTTCGGGGCGGCGACGGCGCCGGGGGCGACAGCCATACCCGCGGCCGCCGCGACAGCCGTGGCTGCGGTGGCGGTGAGGAGGGTGCGTCTGGAGGTGCGGTCGTGCACGTGAGCTCCTTCGGCCGTACTCGGTGACGAGGGGGTGATGAATGGAACTGCGGTGAGAGAAACCGTGGTGAAAGAAACTGCCAAGGATCACGGATATCCAGAAAATAACTTCCGGTCAAGGGTGCGGACCGTTTTGAGCGCGTCTCCGCACACCCTGATCCACTCCGGACGCCGGCTCCGGTCCACTTCCCGCGTCGGCTGCGGTGCGGCCCCGCGCCGGGCGCCGGGCCTGATTCCCTTCCCACGGCCGTGCGCTGACGCGGCCGTGCGCTGACGCGGCCGTGCGCTGACGCGGCCGTGCGCTGACGCGGCCGTGCGCTGACGCGGCCGTGCGCTGACGCGGCCGTGCGCTGACG
>NZ_JBVHOQ010000017.1:0-29888 GCF_055568375.1 Streptomyces sp. NPDC026062 | reverse complement strand
AGCGGCCCCGCGCTGACGCGGCCCCGCGCTGACGCGGCCCCGCGCTGACGCGGCCCCGCGCTGACGCGGCCCCGCGCTAACGCGGCCCCGCGCCCGCGCCGTGTGCCTCATGCAGCCCCGCGCCCGCCCCGTGTGCCTGAAGTGCCGAGACGGCGGCTGTGATCGCCGGGCGGCGCGCCGCCTCCGTACGCCACAGCGCGTACAGCCGCCGCACCGGTACGGGCTCGATCCGCACCGCCGCCACCCCGTCCGGCAGTGTCCCGCGACCCAGCCGGGGCATCACCGCCACCCCGAGACCGGCCGCGAGCAGGGCGAGTTGGGTGTGGTTCTCCTCGGCCTGATGGCGGATGTCGGGCTCGTACCCCGCCGCGCGCAGTGTCCGTACGAGCCAGTCGTGGCAGACCGTCCCCGGCGGCTGGCAGATCCACCGCTCCTTCGCCAGCTCCTCGCGACGCACCCCGTCCCGGCGGCCCGCCAGCCGGTGGTCCGCGGGCACCAGCAGATCGCACCGGTCGTCCCCGATCACCGCCTGCGCCACGCCCTCGGGGGCGGGCAGCGCGGCGATGTCCCAGTCGTGCGCGACGGCCAGGTCTATGACGCCCTTCGCCACCAGGTCCACCGAGAGATGCGGGTCGACCTCGGTCAGCCGCACGTCCAGCGCCGGGTGTTCGCGGCCCAGCTCCGCCAGCACTCCGGGCAGCAGCCCGCGTGCCGCCGAGGCGAAGGCGCCGACCGACAGCCGCCCCGTGGGCAGCCCCCGGCGTTCCTCCAGTGTCGTCTCGGCGCGCTCCACGATCGACAGCAACTCCTGCGCGGTGGCGGCCAGATGGACCGCCTCCTCGGTCAGCGCCACGCCGCGGCCCCGGCGCTCCAGCAGTGTCGTACGGGTCTCCCGCTCCAGCTTGGTGATCTGCTGCGAGACCGCCGACGGGGTGTAGCCGAGCGCGGCAGCCGCACGCGCGACGGAACCGTGGACGGAGATGGCGTGCAGGGCGCGCAGCCGGGCGAGATCGAGCACCGGAGCCTCCGGGTTCCTGTCTGTCGGTTCATGAGCCATTCATTAGCAACGCTCAATTCCACCATGAAGAAATCCGCGCTGGTGCTACATGGTCCGCACACGCGATCCTCGGTCCATGCGTCCCCTCCACATTGCCCTGGCCGTCCTGGTGGCCGCCCTCTGGGGTGTCAATTTCGTCGTCATAGAGCTCGGACTCGGGCACTTCCCTCCGCTGCTCTTCTCCGCCCTGCGCTTCCTGGTGGCGGCGCTGCCCGCGGTGTTCTTCGTCGGCCGGCCGAAGGTCGCCTGGAAGTGGATCGTGGGGGTGGGGCTGGCCCTGGGGGTGGCCAAGTTCGGCCTGCTCTTCATCGGCATGGACCGGGGGGCGGGCGCCGGTCTCTCCTCCCTGATCCTTCAGGTGCAGGCGGTGTTCACCGCGCTCCTCGCCGCTCTGGTGCTCGGTGAACGGCCGGGAAAGATACGGGTGTTGGGTATGGGGGTGGCCCTTGCCGGGATCGGGGTGGCCGCCGTCGACGAGGGGGCGGACGGGCCCGTTCTCGCCTTCGTCCTGGTGATCGCGGCGGCGGCCTGCTGGGGTGTGTCGAACGTCCTGACCCGCAGGGCCGCCCCGCCCGACTCGCTCAACTTCATGGTGTGGGTCTCCACCGTGCCCGTCCTGCCGCTGCTCGGGCTCTCCCTGCTCTTCGAGGGCTGGGACCGGGACCGGGACGCGCTGGCCGCGCTGGACTGGAGCGGCGTGGGAATCATCGCCTACGTCGCCTGGATCGTGACGATCTTCGGCTTTGGAGCGTGGGGCTTCCTGCTGAGCCGCTACCAGGCCTCCTCGGTGGCCCCGTTCACCCTGCTGGTGCCGGTCTTCGGCATGTCATCGGCCGCGCTGCTGCTCGACGAGTCGGTGAGCCCGCTGCGATGGTGCGCGGCGGCGCTGCTGGTCGGCGGAGTGGCCTTGACCTCGCTCGCGGGGGCGCGGCACACCCGCGTCCCCGCCCCCGAACCGGCCGCGGAGCGGGCCCCCGTCACTCTCTAGCTCCTCACGCTCCCGTCAGTTCGGGTCCTTCGGCGCCCCGAGCCGCAACAGGTGCTCGCGCCCCGCGCTCAGCAGCCCCGGCAGCTCCGCCGCCTGCGGGTACCAGCGCTTCTCGTACTCCCAGCAGACCCAGCTGTCCGCGTCGAGCGTGTCCAGGCACGCCCGCAGCGGCAGCACCCCCGCGCCCAGCGCCACCGGTGTGGTGTCCTCGGCCGAGGCGATGTCCTTCACCTGTACGTATCCCAGGTGCGGGGCCAGGACCGCATGGCTCGCCACCGGCTCCTCGCCCGCCAGCCAGGTGTGCATGACGTCCCACAGCGCGCCGATGCTCCCGTGCCCCACCGCACCGGCCACCCGGGCCACGTCGGCCCCCGCGCGGTGCGAGTCGTGGGTTTCGAGCAGGACGCGTACGCCGAGGCCGGAGGCGTACGGGGCGGCGGCGGCCAGTCGGCGGGCGGCGGTCGCGTCGGCGGTCGCGGGGTCCTGGTCGCCGCCACCGGGGAAGACCCGGACATGGCCCGCGCCCAGGTCCCGGGCCAGCTCGATCAGCCCGGCGAGTTCGTCCAGGACCGGCTGGTCGTCCCCCTCGGCGGCGGCCCGTACGTAACCGGCCACGGTCAGTATCTCGACCCCGCCCCGCTTGAACTCATCGACCACGGCGGCACGTTCGGACTTCGAGAGCCCCGGGTGCACCGGCTCCTCGGGGTGGGCGCGCAGCTCCACCCCCTGATAGCCGTGCTCGGCGGCAAGCCGGACGACCTCGGCCATCGGCAGCCCCGGAACCCCGAGGGTGGAGAAGGCGAGCTTCACGTGCGTGTTCCTTCCGTCGGTATGTGTTCCTGCACGGTACGGACCGGGGCGCGCCAGGCGCGTACCCCGTTCCCCGCGCGGACGGTGCGTCCCGCGCGTACCCCGTTCCCCGCGGCCCGATTCGCCCCGGCGGCCAGGTTCCCCGCCGCCCGGCTCATCTCCCGGCCCGGCTCATCCCCGAGGCGCGGCCGTCGAGCCGCGCACCATCAGCTCGGCGGCGATCGTCGCGATGCCGCCCGGCGGCGGGGCCTCCTTGCCCGTGGCCAGCCGGCCCGCCCGTGCCCCCGCCTCGACGAGCGGCAGCCGTACGGTCGTCAGGGCCGGGACGGCGTCCACCGAGAACGGCAGGTCGTCGAAGCCCGCCACCGAGATGTCCTCGGGAATGCGCAGCCCCCGGTCGCGGATCGCCGCGGCGGCGCCCAGGGCCACGGTGTCGTTCGCCGCGACGACGGCGGTGATCTCCGGTTCGCGGCGCAGGAGTTCGACCGTGGCGTCGTATCCGGACCGCCGGTCGTAGGAGCCGTGCACGGTGAGCCGCTCCTCGTCGCCCACGAGCCCCACCGCCTTCATCGCGTCACGGTGGCCCTCCAGCCGGTGGCGGGTCGTGGTCCGTTCCGCCGGGCCCGCGACGTAGCCGATGTCGCGGTGGCCCAGCGAGAGCAGATGCTCGGTGAGCCGCCGGCCTCCGCCCCGATTGTCGAAGACCAGCGCGGCGACGACCGAGGCGTTGTCGGGCAGCGGGGGCCGCCCGCAGAGCACCACCCTGGTCCCCGCGTCCGCGAGCTTCGCCAGCTTCGCGGACATCGCGGCCTGGTGGGCCGGGTCCTCGACCGCGCCGCCGGTGAGGACGACCGCGGCGGCGCGCTGGCGCTGGAGCAGGGTCAGATAGGTGAGTTCGCGTTCCGTGGTGCCGCCGGTGTTGCAGACGATCGCGAGCTTCTCGCCGCCCGCCCGGCCCGAACCGTCGCCCGGACCGCCGATCTCCGTCTGGGCCGCCCCCGCCATGATTCCGAAGAACGGGTCGGCGATGTCGTTGACCAGGATCCCGATCAGATCGGACGTGGCCGCCGCGAGGGAGCTCGCGGGCCCGTTGAGTACGTAGTCCAGGTCGTCCACCGCACGGAGGACCCGCTCCCGGGTGGACGCCGCCACCGGGTAGTTGCCGTTCAGCACACGGGAGACGGTGGCCGGGGACACCCGGGCGCGAGCCGCCACGTCCGCCAGGGTGACTGTCATCGCATCCTCCGAGAAGTGATGAGGGGGAGTGGACCGGTGAGTGGACCAAACCAATCAGCGCGCCCCCTCTTGTCCAGGCCGCTGTCGGCAGGCTAGCGTCATACCGCATAGAAAGCGCTTGCTACGGCTGTATGGAGGAACTTTCGTGACACGCAGGACAGTGCGCATCGCCATGAACGGCGTCACGGGTCGCATGGGATACCGGCAGCACCTGGTGCGCTCGGTCCTCGCGATCCGCGAGCAGGGCGGCCTCGATCTCGGCAACGGCGACGTGCTGTGGCCCGAGCCGGTCCTCGTCGGCCGCCGTGCCCACGCGCTGGAGGCACTCGCCGAGCAGCACGGTCTGACCGAGTGGTCGACCGACCTCGACGCGGTCCTCGCCGACGACACCATCGACATCTACTTCGACGCCCAGGTCACCTCGGCCCGCGTCGAAGCGATCAAGAAGGCCATCGCGGCCGGCAAGCACATCTACACCGAGAAGCCCACCGCCACCGACGTCGAGGGCGCCCTGGAGCTGGCCCGCGTCGCCCGCGAGGCGGGCATCAAGCACGGTGTCGTCCAGGACAAGATCTTCCTCCCGGGCCTGCTGAAGCTGAAGCGTCTCATCGACGGCGGCTTCTTCGGCGAAATCCTCTCCGTGCGCGGTGAGTTCGGCTACTGGGTCTTCGAAGGCGACTGGCAGGAGGCTCAGCGCCCCTCCTGGAACTACCGCGCGGAGGACGGCGGCGGCATCGTCGTCGACATGTTCCCGCACTGGGAGTATGTGCTCCACGAGCTGTTCGGCCGGGTCACCACCGTCCAGGCCCACGTCCAGACGCACATCCCCGAGCGCTGGGACGAGCACGGCAAGCCGTACGCCGCCACCGCCGACGACTCCGCGTACGGCATCTTCCAGCTGGAGAGCGGCGCCGTCGCGCAGATCAACTCCTCCTGGACGGTCCGCGTCAACCGCGACGAGCTCGTCGAGTTCCAGGTCGACGGCACGCACGGCTCCGCCGTCGCCGGGCTGCGCAACTGCCGCGTCCAGCACCGCTCGGCCACCCCCAAGCCGGTCTGGAACCCCGACCTGCCGGTCACCGAGTCCTTCCGCGACCAGTGGCAGGAAGTCCCCGACAACGCGGTCTTCGACAACGGCTTCAAGGCCCAGTGGGAGCTGTTCCTCCGCCACATCGTGCTCGACGAGCCCTACACCTGGGACCTGATGGCCGGCGCCCGGGGCGTCCAGCTCGCCGAGCTCGGCCTCAAGTCCCACGCCGAGGGCCGCCGCTTCGACGTCCCGGAGCTGACCCTGTGACCTGCCGTCCCGCACAGGAAGCAGCGGAGCTGATCCCATGACCATCCACCTCCCGCAGGGCCCGTACGAGCCCCGCACCACCCCGCTCGGCCTCGCCCCCGGCGGCGCGCCCCTGGCCTCCCGTACGGTCTTCTCCGCCGCCCATGTCGTCGCCGACCCGTACGCCGACATCAGCCCCGACTCGCCGGCCGCCGTCGACTGGGACGCCACCCTCGCCTTCCGCCGCCACCTCTGGTCGCACGGCCTGGGCGTCGCCGAGGCCATGGACACCGCGCAGCGCGGCATGGGCCTGGACTGGGCCGGAGCCGCCGAGCTGATCCGCCGCTCGGCCGCCGAGGCCAGGTCCGTCGGCGGGGCCATCGCCTGCGGCGTCGGCACCGACCAGCTCCCCGCGGGCCCGGCCACGCTCGCCGAGGTGCGTTCGGCGTACGAGGAGCAGCTCGCCCTCGTCGAGGAGAGCGGCGCCCAGGCGATCCTGATGGCCTCGCGGGCGCTCGCCGCCGCGGCGAAGGGCCCGCAGGACTACCTGGACACGTACGCCCATCTCCTGCGCCAGGCGTCCGAACCGGTCGTCCTGCACTGGCTCGGACCGATGTTCGACCCGGCCCTGGAGGGCTACTGGGGCTCCAGCGACCTGGACGCGGCCACCGACACCTTCCTCCAGGTCATCGCGGAACACCCCGACAAGGTCGACGGCATCAAGATCTCCCTCCTGGACGCGGAGCGCGAGATCGACGTCCGCCGCCGCCTCCCGGGCGGGGTGCGCTGCTACACCGGGGACGACTTCAACTACCCCGAACTGATCGCGGGCGACGACCGGGGCTTCAGCCACGCGCTGCTCGGCATCTTCGACCCGCTCGGCCCGCTGGCCGCGCACGCGGTACGGGTGCTGGACACCGGTGACACCAAGGGATTCCGCGAACTCCTTGACCCCACGGTCGAGTTGTCACGGCATCTCTTCCAGGCGCCGACCCGCTACTACAAGACGGGCGTGGTGTTCCTCGCCTGGCTGGCCGGTCACCAGGACCACTTCACGATGGTGGGCGGCCTCCAGTCGGCCCGCTCGCTGCCGCACCTGGCGAAGGCGTACGAACTCGCGGACCGCCTCGGCCTGTTCCCCGATCCGGAGCTGGCCGAATCCCGGATGCGCGCGCTCCTCACGGTCAACGGAGGCACCCGATGAGCGACGGCCGTCTCTCCATCAACCAGGAGACCATCAAGCAGTGGTCCCTGCCCGAGCTGGCCGAGGGCTGCGCGAAGGCGGGCATCGACAAGGTCGGCCTGTGGCGGGCCCCGGTCCAGGAGTACGGCGTCGAGGCGACGGCCCGTCTCCTCTCCGACTCCGGCCTCTCCGTCACCAGCCTCTGCCGGGGCGGTTTCCTCACCGCCCTCGACCCGGCCGGTCGGGCCCGCGCCCTGGACGACAACCGCGCGGCGCTCGACGAGGCGGCGGGCCTGTCCACGGACACCCTGGTCCTGGTCTCGGGCGGCCTCCCGGAAGGCAGCAAGGACCTGTACGGCGCCCGCGAACGCATCGCGGACGCCCTGGCCGAACTGGCCCCCTACGCGGCCGAACGGGGCGTACGCCTGGCCATCGAACCGCTGCACCCGATGTTCGCCTCGGACCGCTGCGTCGTCTCCACCCTGTCCCAGGCCCTGGACATCGCGGAACGCTTCCCGGCCGAACAGGTCGGCGTGGTCGTCGACACGTACCACCTGTGGTGGGACGACCAGGCCCCCGCCCAGATCGCCCGCGCGGGCGCGGCGGGCCGGATCCACTCCTTCCAGCTCGCCGACTGGATCACCCCGCTCCCGGCGGGCGTCCTGCTCGGCCGGGGCCAGCTCGGTGACGGCAGCGTGGACTTCCGCGCCTTCCGTACGGCGGTCGAGGCCACCGGCTTCGACGGCCCGATCGAGGTGGAGATCTTCAACGAGGCCCTGTGGGCACGCGACGGCGCCGAGGTCCTGGCGGAGGTCGCCGCCCGGTACGCGGAGCACGCCTGCTGACCCACTGAGCTGCCGTTCCCCGCGAATCCGGCCGCGAGGGCGTGAAAGTCCCCCCGCCCGTGCAACCTTTGCGGGCTCCGCCGGGTCGTATCTGTAGTCGGGAGCTTCGGGAGCTTCGGGAGCTTCGGGGGATGTCCGGGGGGATGGGAAGCCCCGACGGAGGGGGAGAGCGAGAGGGGTCCGGTCGTCGTCACCCCCGGGACAGCCGCCCCGCCCGCCTCCCCGTCCCCGAACGGCGCCGCCTCGCCCAAGCCGCCCAAGAGCCCCAAGGCCGACGAAGGCAAGGCCGGCGGCACGGACGGCCGCGAGGGAACGGACGGCCGCAACGGCACCGACGGCCGTGACGCGGTGAACACCTCCGGCACCGGCTCCTCCGGCGGCACGACCGGCTCCTCCGGCGGCTCCACCGGATCCACCGGCACCGCCGGTGGCACCTCCGCCACCGGCGGAACCACCAGCACCGGAGGATCAGGCTCCAGCACCGGGGGAGGCGGCTCCTCGGGCGGTTCTTCCGGCGGCGGAGGCGTCGTGCCGTCCTCGTTCGTCGGCACGTGGAAGAACGCCGAGGTCTACAACGGGAATCAGCCCGCCACGATCACCATCTCCTCCAAGGGAGACGTACGCATGACGGGACTCGTCTCCTCCCCCTGCCCGTACATAGCCGAGGTCACCTCCACGGCCGACGGCGGCAAGCGCATCAACGTCAGCAAGCCCGAACTCGACGGTCCCAACCCCGGCTACTGCTATGCCGTCTTCAGCCCGTCCACCTTCACGCTCTACAGCGGCGGAATCCTGTACAACGTGGACGCCGGGAGCTACCACTACAAGCGGGGCTGACGTGGGGTGCGGGCGGCCCGATACCAACGGACCAGGGTCCCCGTCCTGCCGTACAGGACGGCCGGGCCGTGGTCCGGCCCACCACACCCTCGTAAACTCGGTCATCTTGACGAGGTGCACCGGCGGGGTGGGAACAGCGTGGACGACAGACTTCGGGACCTGGCCAAGGCGTCGCCGAACTTCGGCGTGCTCCACCAGCACCAGGCACTTCTCGCCCTGTACGGCGCCCAGGCCGAACTCAACGTCTTCAGCAATCCGAACGCCGCCCAGGTCCAGGCCGGCCAGTTCGGCGAGGTGCTGGCCGAGGACCTCGTCACGCGGACGGGCATCCGGGTAGCCGGTAGCCGCCAGATCGACCGGCTCCGCGCCCTCACCGACATCGGCGCGCTCACCCCGGCCGTCCACGACGCCTTCGACCGGCTCCGCCGCGACCGCGACGAGGCGGCCCACGCCCACCTCTTCGACACCACCCGCGCCCTTGAGGCCGTAAGGCTCTGCTACGAGCTCGGGGCCTTCTACCACCGCGCCCTGACCGGCAAGCGCACGGTCACCGCCTTCGTGCCGCCCGAGATGCCCGCGCTCACGGACCCGGCCGAGGTCACCGAGCTGCGCCGGGCGCTCGTCGGACACCGTGACGCACTCGCCCAGTCCCGGGTCAGGCTGAGCGAGTCCAGCGACCGCCTCGCGGCCGAGCGCCGGGCCCGTTCCGAGGCCGAAGCGCTGATGGTCAGCGCCCAGCAGGCCAAGGCGGCGCTGGCCGCCCGGCTCGTGGACATGGAAGCCGAGATCCGCGGCCTGCGGTCCGAGCAGCAGGCCCAGTACGAGACGGACCGCAAGCAGCCCCGCCGGGTGAACGCCGCCGCACGCGAAGCCCTCGTGCATCGCGCGCAGCGCCCGGCCCCGCTCAACGAGGTCCAGGCCCGCGAGAAGATCGACGTCATGCTGGCCGAGGCCGGCTGGCTCGTCCAGAACCGCGCCGACCTCAACCCTCTCGCCGGACAGGGCGTCGCCGTACGGGAGTTCACTCTCGCGACTGGCCGCGCGGACTACGTTCTCTACGTCGACGGCAGGATCGTCGGAGTCATCGAGGCCAAGCGTGAGGGCGACCACCTCTCCAGCGCCCTCGCGCAGAACGAGCGCTACGCCAGGGGCGTGCTGAAGGAACACAGCCTCGCCGTCTGGCGGGAGGACGAGCCGTTCGCCTTCCGGTATGCCACGACCGGCACCGAGACCTACTTCGTCAACCGTCTCGACCCCGACCCCCGGTCCCGCGAGGTGTTCTCCTTCCACCGCCCCGAGACCGTCGCCGCCTGGACGGAGCGCGCGAAGGACCACCGGGCCCCGACCTTCCGGGCCGGTCTGCGGCGGATGCCGAAGCTGGAGCCGTACGGTCTGCGGCCGGCGCAGGCCGACGCGATCAGCGGCCTTGAGCAGTCCCTCGCCCAGGACAGGCCCCGCGCTCTGATCCAGATGGCGACCGGTGCGGGAAAGACCTTCACGGCCGTCACGGAGACCTACCGGCTGCTGCGGCACACGGGAGCCCGCCGGGTCCTCTTCCTCGTCGACCGCAACAACCTCGGCCGCCAGGCCCTGTCGGAGTTCCGCAACTACACGACCCCCGACGACGGCCGGAAGTTCGCCGACCTCTACAACGTCGACCGGCTGGGCGCCGCCGGTCTCCAGGAGACCTCGTCGGTCGTCATCTGCACCATCCAGAAGATGTACGCCCTCCTCAAGGGCGAGCAGCTGACGGACGACGACGCCCGCGACGACGCGAAGGACGCCGAGGCCCAGGCCGCCGTGCCCGTCGGCGGCACGGCGGACGACCCCGGGACGGACTACGCCACCGGTCTCCCCATCGAGGTCGCGTACCGGCCGGACGTACCCCCGGAGTCCTTCGACCTGATCGTCGTGGACGAGTGCCACCGTTCCATCTACGGGCTGTGGCGGGGTGTTCTGGAGTACTTCGACGCCCACCTCGTGGGCCTCACCGCCACCCCGACCGCGCAGACCCGCGGCTTCTTCGACCAGAACACGGTCTCCGAGTACACGTACGAGCAGGCCGTCGCCGACGGGGTCAACGTCGACTTCGACATCGTCCGCGTCAACACCGACCTGCGTGAACAGGGCGGCGCGAAGATCGAGGCGGGGACGACGGTCCGGATCAAGGACCGCAGGACCCGGGCCCAGCGGTACGTGGAACTCGACGACGACCTCACGTACACCACCAGCCAGATCGGCCGGTCGGTGATCGCCGTCGACGAGATCCGTGCGGTGCTCACGACGTACAGGAACAACTGGCAGCGCTGGTTCCCGGGCCGCAAGGACCTGCCGAAGACCTTGGTCTTCGCCGTGGGGGAGGACCATGCCGAGGACGTGCTCAAGCAGGCCAAGGAGGTCTTCGGCCGGGGTGACGACTTCGCGAAGAAGATCACGTACAAGAGCCGGCAGAACGGCGACAACCCCGACGAGCTGATCAACGACCTCCGCAACTCGCCAGGGATGCGCATCGCCGTCACGGTCGACATGATCGCCACGGGTACGGACGTCCGCGCCCTGGAGTGCGTGATCTTCCTTCGGTCGGTCCGCAGCGCGGTGCTCTTCGAGCAGATGAAGGGACGCGGAGCACGCACGATCGACGCCACAGAGCTGCGCGAGGTCACCCCCGACGCGGACGGCGACGTGACCAAGGACCGCTTCGTCCTGATCGACGCGGCGGGGGTGACGACCTCCCCACTGGTCGACGCGCGCCCCATGATCCCGGCGACAGGAAAACAGGTGTCGCTGGCCAAGCTGCTCGACAGGACCGGCACGAAGGCGATCGGCGCGGAGGAGGCAGAGGTTCTTCAGCGTCGCCTCTCGCGGCTGAACCAGCAGCTCAAGGACGACGAGCGCGACCTCCTGACGAACACGGCGGGCGGAGTCACACTGTCCGAGATCGCGCGCGGGATCGTCGACGCGGTGGACGTCGACGCGCAGGACCGGGCGAGGCAGCAGGGCGGTACGGGCGCGGCCCGCAAGCTGGTGGAGGACGCGGTGGCCGTCCTCACGCGCAACCCCGAGCTGCGCCGCCAGATCCTGGAGATCCGCCGGGGCAAGGACCTGACGTACGACGAGACGACGGCCGTCACCGTGACGGACCTGGAGGAGGTCCCGCGCGAGCAGCGGGCCCGCGAGAACGTGGACGAGTGGGGCGACCTGCTGAAGAAGCGGCAGCGCGACCGCGACGCGGCGGTCCAGCTGGCCCTGGGAAGCGGAAACCCGGTCTCGCCGACGGAGGCGCGTGCCGCGCTCCAGGAACTGGCCGCGACGATCCGGGCCTCCAGGTGGTCCTGGACGGCCGAGGTCCTCTGGGGCTTCTACGAGGACCTGAACCGGGCCGTGGCCCACCCCGGGCGTGCCGCCGGCACCCCGGACCTGATCAGCCTGATCCGTTACGAGCTGGGCGCGGACAGCGAGCTCCGTCCGTACCGTACGGTGGTCGAGGAGCGCTTCGAGGGCTGGCTGCTGCGGCAGCGACAGGCGGGCGTCGCATTCACGGACGAGCAGCTGTGGTGGCTGGAGAAGATCCGCGACGTCGTCGCCAGCGACGTGGGCATAGAGCCGGCGGAGCTTGCCCACGAGCCGTTCACGGAGCGCGGCAAGGGGCGCGGCTTCATGATGGCGTTCGGTGGGAAAGAGCCGGCGCTGGATCTGCTGACTGAGCTGAATCGGGAACTGGCTTGAGCGAGATGGAACTTCCGGCGGGGTGGGCGATCGCCACACTCGGCCAGGTTGCCGCCTGGGGAAGCGGGGGGACACCGAAAGCCGGGATGTCGGCCTATTACGGTGGAGGCATTCCCTGGGCCGTCATCGGTGACCTTTCGGACGGCCCGTTGAGCGAGACGGCTTCGACGCTCACGGAATCCGGACTCGCCAACAGTTCCGCCAAGTGGGTTCCGGCCGGTGCGGTCCTGATCGCTATGTACGGTTCGATCGGGAAGCTCGGAATCGCGGAGCGTCGTGTCACCACGAATCAGGCGATCGCCTACGCGGTTCCCGATGATCGCGTGATGGACCGCACGTTCCTCTTCTGGTACCTCCGCTCGCAGCGGGCCGAACTGCTCCGGGCGGGCAAAGGGGGCGCCCAGCAGAACATCAGTCAGACAGTTCTCAAGGCGTGGCCCGTTCCTGTCCCGCCCCTCGCGGAGCAGCACCGCATCGTGGAGAACCTCGAAGGCCACCTCTCCCGCCTCGATGCCGCTTCGAGGGACGTGGAGCTGGCGCGGGTCAAGTCGGACCGTCTGGTTGCCTCCGTGCACGGACGGGCCCTGGCCGGAAGCTACGCCAGGAGCGTGCGGGCGGACGAGGTGACGCGGTTTCCAGAAGTCCAGGAAGCCAGGACGAGGCCCACCCGTCGCCGCGGAGCGGACGCGGCGCCCACGGTGGTTCCCGGTTTCACCCCACCCGAGAACTGGCCCGTCGTCTCCCTCGGCTCACTGTGCCGTGAATCGGGATACGGCACCTCGACCAAGTGCGCTCATGAGGCCCCGGGATCTCCCGTGCTCCGCATCCCGAACGTCCAGGGCGGGTCCATCAACCTTTCGGACGTGAAGAACGCGGTGGACGACTCCACCGACTTGAGCAGGTATTTCCTGACGAAGGGAGACCTGCTTTTTGTGCGCACCAACGGCAGCCCCAGCCTCATCGGGCGTGTCGGTGTGGTGGAGGAAGACCTCCCCTGCGCTTTTGCCTCCTACCTGATCAGATTCCGTCTGACGCCCGGACCGGTCGAGCCTGCCTGGGTCCGTCTGGTCACCCAGAGCCCGCTCTGGCGACGCGAGATCGAGCGGCGAGCCGCGTCATCCGCCGGTCAGTACAACCTCAATATCGAATCGCTGGCCAGTCTGCCCGTTCCGTTGCCGCCCCTCGACGTACAGCGTGAAACACTCGCGGCTGTGGACGCGAGAGCCGATGCGGCGAAGCGGTTGGCCGGCTCGGCCCAACTGGCCAAGGCGCGAGCGGAACATCTGCACAGTTCGATTCTGCGCCGGGCATTCCACGGGCAACTGGTTTCTCAGGATCCCGGTGAAGAACCCGCGTCCGTCCCCCTGGCCCGTCTCCAGGCCGACCATGCCGCCCGGCCCCAGGCGAAACGGCCCCGCCGCGCTCCCGCCGCGCCCCGCACGGCGAAGCCCCCCGTCATACCGGCGCCGCCCACACCGGCGCCGCCCACACCGGCGCCGCCCGCACCGGCCCCCACCTCCGCACCCACCCACGCCGTACAGCAGGAGTTCGACCTGTGACCGCGCCCGCGTCCGCGTCCGCACCCGCCACCCCCGACCGGAGCGGCCTCCGCCCCGCCCCCGTCGAAGACAACATCGTGCTGGCTCCGCAGGCCGCCGCCCAGACGAACAGCCTCGTCGCCAAGCTCTGGAACTACTGCAACGTCCTGCGCGACAACGGCCTCTCCACCATCGAGTACGTCGAGCAGCTCTCGTATCTCCTCTTCCTCAAGATGGTCGACGAGATCAACGACGACCCCTTCTCGGAAGCCGACGCCGCCGAGATCGTGCCGACGGAGTACGCCTGGAAGTCCCTCGCCAAGAAGAAGGGCCAGGCGCTCGAACTGCACTACCGCAACATCCTCGACGCCCTCGGCACCCGCCCCGGCACCACCCTCGGCACCATTTTCACCAAGGCCCAGAACCGCATCACCGAGCCCGCTCTCCTCGAAAAGCTCGTCGTCGACCTCATCGGCAAGCAGGACTGGACGGTCGGCGACGCGGACCTCAAGGGCGACGCGTACGAGGGGCTGCTCGCCAAGGGCGCCGAGGACACCAAGACCGGCGCCGGCCAGTACTTCACGCCCCGCCCGCTGATCGACGCCATCGTCGAGGTGATGCGCCCCCGCCCCGAGGACACCATCACCGACCCCGCCTGCGGAACCGGCGGCTTCCTCATCGCCGCGCATTCCTACATCCGCAAGCACCACATGAGGGACCTCACCCGCGAACAGCGCCTCGCGCTCGGCGAGGGCAAGATCTGGGGCAACGAACTCGTCCCCGGCACCGCACGCCTCGCCGCGATGAACCTCCTGCTCCACGGCATCGGCAGCAGCGAGGGCAAGAGCCTGATCGACGTCGGTGACGCGCTCGCCACCAAGCCGGGCAACAAGCACGCGTCACTCGTGCTCGCCAACCCGCCGTTCGGCAAGAAGTCGGCGATCACCGTCATCGGTTCGGAAGGCAAGGCCGAGAAGGAGGACATCTCCTACGACCGCAACGACTTCCGCGCCACCACCACCAACAAGCAGCTCAACTTCCTTCAGCACATCATGTCGTTGACGGCCATCGATGGCCGGGCAGCCGTCGTCCTCCCCGACAACGTCCTCTTCGAGGGCGGCGCGGGCGAGAAG
This sequence comes from Streptomyces sp. NPDC026062, assembly GCF_055568375.1. Classification (NCBI taxonomy): domain Bacteria; kingdom Bacillati; phylum Actinomycetota; class Actinomycetes; order Kitasatosporales; family Streptomycetaceae; genus Streptomyces; species Streptomyces sp. NPDC026062. The sequence continues at coordinate 15,259 of NZ_JBVHOQ010000017.1, read as the reverse complement.
ATCCGCCGACGCCTGCTGCACGAGTTCGACCTGCACACGATCCTGCGCCTGCCCACCGGCATCTTCTACGCGGGCGGCGTGAAGGCCAACGTCCTCTTCTTCGACAAGAAGACCCCCCGCGCCGACGGCAAGCCGCACACCACCGACGTCTGGGTGTACGACCTCCGCACCGCCAAGCACTTCACCCTCAAGCAGCGTCCGCTGACCCGCGCGGACCTGGAGGAGTTCGTCCAGGCGTACGGCGAGAAGCCGGCGGACCGCGTCGACACCTCCGCCGAGGACGGAGGCCGGTTCAAGGCGTACACGTACGACGAACTGGTCAAGCGGGACAAGGTCAACCTCGACCTCACCTGGATGAAGGACCCCGCCCTAGAGGACGCGGACAGCTTGCTGCCGCCCGAGGTGATCGCCGCCGAGATCGTCCAGGACCTTCAGGCCGCGCTCAGTGAGTTCGCGGCGATCGCCGAGGCGCTGGGCGGCGAGGTCCCGGCCGACGCCGAGCCGGAATAGCCTGCCGCTTCTGGTTTCGACTGAACGGATTCCCTTACCTATGTACGTCAGCCACCTTTACGTTGCGGACATCAAGGCGTTTCCACGTTCGAGAATGGTCGACCTCAATCTGACTCGACCTGATGGAACGCACGCCGGCTGGACCGTCCTCGCCGGTCGTAACGGGGCGGGGAAGACCACGCTCCTCCGCGCGTTGGCATTGGCCCTGAGCGGGCCGGGGGTCGCCCGCAGTCTTGTGCCCGACTTCGACAATTGGGTCACGCGAGGCGCGTCGGAGGGCAGCGTCGAGGTGGAGATCGCTCGGGACGCCGACTTCGATCGATTCACGCACGGCCGGCCGCCGAACAGTGCGTTCTGGGCCGGGATGAAATGGAAGGCACGGCACGACGGATCGTCGGACTCCCGATATGCGCATCGCAGAGGAAGCCAACCCTCGCTGGAGGAGATCCGCTATACGGACGCGCAGAGCAGTGCCGCTCGGAGAGGCCCTTGGTCCGACAACCCCGTCGGCTGGTTCTGTGCCGCCTATGGGCCGTTCCGGCGCATGGCCGGCGGTTCGGGAGAAGTGCAGCGACTCATGCTCGCCTCCGGACCCGTTGCCCGGCAGGCGAGCCTCTTCCATGAGGACGCCTCACTCGCCGAGGGTGTGACGTGGCTCATCGAACAACATCTGAGGGCGCTCGAAGGCCGCGACGGAGCTGAGCTCCTGAAGGCCGCTGCGCTGTCCATCCTGAGGGACGGCCTGCTTCCGGACGGGTACCGCATCCAAGATGTCGACTCCGAGGGGCTGTGGGTCGAACGCGACGGCCATCGCTTCCCGCTGCGCGAGATGAGCGATGGTTTCCGAACGGTTGCCGCCTTGGTCGTGGACATCCTCAAGCAGATCTACGACGCCTTCGGTGACCTGACGCTGGAGGACATCGAGGACGAGACAGTCTTCAACGAGGCTCCGGGCATCGTCATCATTGACGAGATCGACGCGCACCTCCACGTTTCCTGGCAGCGCCGCATCGGCCCCTGGCTCACCTCGCACTTTCCGAACATTCAGTTCATCGTCACCACGCACAGCCCCTACATCTGTCAGGCCGCCGACCCCGGCGGTCTGATTCGGTTGCCGGGGGTCAATGACGATGCCGCGCCGGAGGTGGTGTCGGAGGACCTGTACGAGAGAGTCGTCTACGGCAGCGGTGACGACGCGGTACTCTCCGACCTCTTCGGCCTCGACACCCCGTACTCCGAGCGGGCCGAGCAGGCCCGCGCCGAATTCGTGGCGTTGGAGTCCAAGGTGTACGAGGGGGACACCTCACCGGTCACCGTCGAGCGGTTCCAGGCGCTCAAGCACCTGCTCAGCAGCTCCCCGGCGGCGCGGGTTCAGGAGATGTCCGCGCAACTGCACCGCATCGCCGGAGAGATCGGGGACGGAGAGGACGGCGAGACGGAGTGATCCGGCTGGAACGCGCCGATCTGCCAACGGACACGGCGGCAAACCTCAAGACGTACACCCGGCAGATCGAGAAGACCGCTGAGAGCGGCCGCAAGGCCAAGGCGGCCGAGCTGTGGGCGCACACCACCGTCCGCCGACATGTACGCGACGGCCTCCTGGCCGCCCTCGCGGACATGGCCCCCGGCCATCAGCGCTGCATGTACTGCGGCGACAGCCAGGGCACGGACATCGACCACTTCGAGCCGAAGAGTCTGGCTCCGGTGCGTACCTTCGAGTGGCTCAACCACTTGCTGGCCTGTGCGTACTGCAACAGCAACCAGAAGCGGAACGCCTTTCCCCGGTCCAAGGGAGACGGCAGCGCGCTCCTCGTCGACCCCACGCTCGAAGATCCACTGGATCACCTGCGGCTGGTGCTGCCGCTGTGCACGTACAAAGGGCTGACACCCCAAGGCGAGGCGTGCATAGACGTGTTCGGACTCAACGCACGCGGTGTTCTCGTCAACGGTCGCAGGACGGCCTACGGGACCGCCAAGCAGTCGATCGAGCTGTGGCGCATCGCCACGGACCGGGGGCAGCACGACAAGGCTGCGGAGATCGTCCGGGTGGCCTGGGACCGCCCGCTCGCGGACGTCCTGGCCGGGATGTTCCACCAGTCCGGCCACGCGGCTGCGGAGCTGCTGTTCAGCGGCGAGGAGGAGACCCTCGGGCTGCTTCGGGACCAGGAATTGCGGGATGCGTTCCTGGCGTGCGCGTGACAGGACCCCGGCGAACCTGGCTGTGGTGAGGTCGAGTTCGCCGGGGTGTGGTGTGGGTCAGACGCTGATCCGGCCGTCTTTGACCGCCTTGACGAACGACGTCCAGCCGGCGGGGGAGAAGACGACGGCGGGGTTGGCGGGTGCCTTGCTGTCGCGGACGGGGATGACGGGGTGGCCTGCGGCGACCTCCAGGCATTCGCCCTGATTGGCGCCGCTGTAGCTGGACTTGAACCAGCCGGTGAAGCTGTGCTCAGCGTTGTGCATGCTCGTATTCCTCCGAAATGGCTCGGACCAGAGCCACTGAATCCAGATGTGGGAGGGCGTCGCCCAGAGCGAGAGCGTAGTCCGTGCTACAGGCTGCAACCAGCGCTGGATCATCGAGCAGGTTGCCGGTGTAGAGGCCCTCGGCGTAGGCGACCGGTGCAGCGTCGCGGAAGTCGAGCAGGTAGAGCATGCCTTCCAGCAGGGCGTGCGCACCGGCGGCGAACGGGAGAACATGGAGGCGCAGGCGCCCACTCTCGGCCATGTCGGCGATCTTGCGAAGCTGTTCCGCCATCACCTGTGGCCCGCCGATCGGTCGCCGGAGCACGGCTTCGTCGAGCAGCGTCCACGCCACCGGGCCGTCAGGTGCTTGGAGTAGCTTTCCCCGGTCCACACGATTGGCCACCGCCCGGTCCAGCTCGTCCTGAGTGAAGTTGGTCCGGGCCGCCTGGAACACGGCGCGGGCGTAGGACGGGGTCTGGAGCAAACCAGGGACGAGCTGGGATCCGTACTGCCTGAGCTCCGATGCCTCTCGCTCCAGATCTGCAACGGCCCTGAAGTAGTCGGCGTACTTCGACTCCAGGTCCTCCAGCCACCTGACAAAGAAGCCGTCAGTCCCCAACGCACGGTCGATCCGCTGCGCGTCATCCGGCTTCGGCAGCCGCCGCCCCGCCTCCCAATGACTGATGAGCGTGGGGGAACAGACCACCACCTCGCCCAAGGCCTCCTGGGTCAGCCCCGCCGCGATGCGTCGTAACCGCAGTTCCTCGCCGTACTTCTCCCGAGGCGTACGTGGCCTTCGCTTCGTCCCCATGTGGTGCAACTCCCGGTCTTGACGGACGCGCTGTCATCCCCAACCCCCTGGCAGCGTAGCGATCCGCGACCCCACCCTGTGATGAGTTCGCTACAGATAGCAGCGGATATGCGCCGCGGTGACCCCCGCGAACGCTGTAGACGGCCCGGGGGTGTGGCACCCCCCCCCAGAAAGCAGGCTCACGTGAAGCACGCTGTCGCCCGACTCTGTGAGCCGCTGACGCGGTTCCTGATCACCGGTTCCATGAAGCGACATCGACAGGAGCGGTCCCGCCGCACCCACGGCGTCGAGGTCGCCGCGTGAACGGCAAGGAGCGAGACGCATATCTGCCCGACGTGATCCGGTTGCTGCCGTGGACCGGATCGGAGGGCAAGCCCTGTTACGTCGTCGGGGACGGCAATGGCTATGTGTCACGCATGGCGGACGACATCGAGAGCATCCAGCTCGGCATGGCGGGCGACCTGCTCGGCCACGCAGCGGGTCTCCTGGCGGACCGCAAGGTCACCGGGGCGGAGATCCATTTCCTCGCCAACCGGTTGACCGAGTCGTTGCGGGACGTCAAGCGGGTCGCGGAGAGCCGTGGCGCGCGGCTGTGTGCGCCGGGGACCGGCCCGGACGGAGACCGACCGCAGCGCCAGGAACCGTGCGCCGGTGACACACCGGTGACCGCTGAGCCGGCCGCGCACGTACGCGACGAGTAGGCCCCGAACGGGTCCGCGCGGACGAGTCAGGGCGTGCGCATCAGGTTGCGGAGGTTGCCGACCAGCGCGGTGATGTCGCGTTCCCCCGGCTTCGCGGTGGCGGCGTCCGGGGCGTCGCCGGTGATCTGGGAAGGCGCACGGCAGGCGCGGCAGAGGCCGTCGGCAAGCGCCTCGGGCCGGCCGGGCACGCCGCATTCGGTGCACTCCATCATGAGGCGGCGAACGGGGCCGCCCGGGGCGGGACGCGGTGCCGTGACGGGCAGCTCGGGCGGGACCTTGGCGATGAGCCGACTGCGTACGAAGCCGACGGGGGAGTCGACCTGTGCGGGAAGTCCGGCGGTGAGCGCCCGGGTGAGGTAGTCCGCGTTCACGCCCCGGCTCAGCCAGGCGGAAGCCAGCTCTTCGAGCGCCGCGCAGTCGGCGGCGGAGAGGGTCAGGCGGGGCTCGCTGCGGCCGAGTTGGGCCAAGGCGAGGTACGCGGGCGAGGGAACGGCCGGGCCGGCTTCGGCGGAGGACCGCTGCTGGGGTACGAGCGGCACGAAGGGCGTGGGTGCGGGGACGGGGACGGGAGCGGGGGCGGGCTGTGGGGGTTCGGACGGCTGCACGGGCTCGGGTTGAGTCGTCCGGGCCGCTTCGGCCACGGGCCCCGCTGGCAGCGCGGCGGGTTCCGTCTCGGGCAGCGGAACGGTCCGCAGCGGAATGGTCCGTTGGTCCCCGGCCTGGGCGAAGGTGTTCCACCACTCGCTGTCGCGTGCGGTACGGGACCAGAAGGTTCGGGTGACCCAGCGGCTCTGGCTGTCCGCGTCGACGACCTGGCATCGCACACGCCGCAGATGACCTGCCGCGCTCAGGGCCCGCAGTGCGCTGCCGACCGCCATCTGCCCGTACAGGGGGAGCGCCTTGGCCAGCGACTTGACGTCCATGGCGCTTCCGTCGGGAAGCCGGTCGACATATCCGGCGACGAACCGCTCCCGCTCCGGCAACAGCGCGAAGTCGGCTGCACTGGAAGGGCTTTGCTCGGGTGCGGTGCGCTTGCCGTAGCTGCGGTTGGCTTTGGCGTACGGGCGCGAAGCCGCGAGCGAGGGCGGGGCAGGACTAAGGTTCTTGGTAGCCACGAGGTCGAATCCGATCGATCTTGGGGTCAGACCCCGGCCGGTGCAACTACACCGTGTCGGGGTCGATTTGTTGAGGGCAACGTATGCAGCCGTGACAGCGCGCCGCAACCCGGTCACGAATAGTCACACTTGCTGACCGTTACGGGTCCGGGAGGTGGGGAGGGTGTACCCAAACCCCTTCTTTTCCCTCCGGATAACTGCACCGCTCGAATCTCGGATCTTGCGTCTCGACCCTCGAATCTCGGAGCTCAAGCGTCGGGCCCGCGCTCGTTCCCGTACCCACGGAAGAGTGAGCGGTCCGCATCGCGTTCGAAGTAGGCGAGATCCGAGATCCGAGATCCGAGCGTCGAGTTACGAGCCCCGAGTGTCGAGTTCCGAGCGTCGAGCCGCCATCCACGGGACGGACGGGACCCGGACACCTCATGTGCCGCTTACCACCCGTCACATAACCTCGTGCGGGGCGGCCTCGCACGAGGGCGTGTCGTCCCTGCTCCGAGGAGGCGAAGGTGACCGGAACCGGCGCGCGTTGGCTCGCGGGCGCGCTGACGCTGGCCTGCGTGCTGCTTGTCGGCCCCAGCGCGCCGAACAGTGTCTCCCTCGCCAAGCCGCTGCCGGCGGGCGCCCCCGAGGAAGTCGTGCCGAACCGCGTCATGACGTGGAACATCTGCAACCCCTGCAAGGGGGGCGACCAGAACCTTGGCAGGGCGGCCGAGATCGCCACGTACGCGCCCCAGGTCATCGGCCTGCAAGAGGCGTGCGTGGGTGATGTCGAGAGGATCCGGGACCATCTGCGCTACATGTACGGGCTGGTCTACCACGTCGCGTACGGGTCGGTGCTTCAGCGCTGGAGCCGTTGCGGGGGAACGCCGTGGAGTCCGGGCGGTTTCGGTCAGGCCATCCTCTCGGCCGCCCCGTTGACCGACCGGGTGAACGTGGAGTACCCGGACGGCGGTTCCGAGGACCGCGGGTACCTGGCCGTCACCACCCTCGTGGACGGCCAACCCGTCCGGGTCTTCACCACGCATCTGGCCCAGCGGCGTCAGGAGGCGGTGCGCGCGAGGCAGACCGGCGTGCTGGCGAAGGCGGTCGCCCGGCACGAACGCGTCATCGTTCTCGGCGACTTCAACGCGGTGCCGGACACTGCCGAACTCACCGGGATGTGGGGCCTGGCCAAGGACGCGGACCCCGGGTGCGGCCCCTCGGCGATCGGTATGTGCAAGCCGACCACCGATTGGCGCAGCAAGTTCGACTACATCTTCCTGCGCGGCTTCGACTCGCTCGCACAGGAGGTGCATCTCACTCCGTACTCGGACCACGATCTGGTGCAAGCGGATCTGAGGCGGACGGCTTCCGGAACAGCGCCCCCCACATGAAATCCTCCCCGAACAGAGGCGAATCGGCCGGCTCGTCCCGCATCCGGCGCAGCTCGACCTCCTCCAGCCCTCCCGGCAGCCCAGCCATCGCCTCTCCCGTCGCCACCTCTCCCCTCAGCCCTTCCGGAGCCGTGAAGATCCAGCGCAGCGATTCCGCGGTGTACGCCAGACCGCCATGGAGCCGTGCTGTCCGGTAGAGCTCCACATCGGACAGCTCCGAGCCCATCCCCCCGGAGGCGAAGGCCCCGAGCGACAGATGGCCGCCGGGGGCCAGAACCCGTTCCACGTAAGCGAGATACGTGACGCGGCGGTGCGGCGGCAGATGGTGGAAGCAGCCGGAGTCATGGATCAGGTCGTACGGTCCCTCCGGCGCGCCCTCGGCGAAGGCGTCACCGCAGTGGAACCGGATGTCCGCGCCCGCCTCCCGGGCCCGTTCCCCCGCCCAGGCGATGGCCCCGGGCGACAGGTCGACCGCGTCCACCTCGAAGCCGAGCGAGGCGAGATGCAGGGCGTTGCGCCCCGGTCCGCAGCCCAGGTCGAGCGCGCGTCCGGGGGCGACCATCCCGCGTTCCACATACGAGACGAGCGTCTCGTCGGGCTTCGCCACGAAGAACGGCACCGGCTTCGACCGGTCCTCGTAGAACCCGTCCCACCAGTCCCCGGCCTTCTCCGTCCACCGGTCCGCCTCGGGCGCGAACAGGTCGTCCATGAGCCGCAGAACGTCCTCGACCGAGCGCACATTCCGGTCCATCCGGAACCCCCCTTCCGATGAGGGGAGTTTAGGAGGGTTCAGCATATAAGGCCAGGTCAGAGCGTGTATGCGGAATGCTTCAGTGGCGTACTGAACGCCAGGGGAGGATTGCGGGCCCCCTCCCTCCCGCCGTCCGGCACGCGGGCCGCTCCAGGCCCCCGGGAGGCCTCTGCGGGTGTCTCTGGCAGCCACCGCCGGGACGTGATTTCCACGTGTGCCCACGAGCTCCGAGCCGAGCCGTCCCGCCACCCGGAGACGCCACCCGGAAACGGCTCCCGGAGACACCACCCGGAGACGGCTCCCGGTCAGCGCGCGACGACCCCCTTGGGCAGCGGTGGATCCCCGGCGGCGACATCGTCCCCGTACGCCTCCCGCGCATCCGTCAGCTCCGGCAGATGCGTCGCCGCCCATGCGCAGCAGGCTGCCATCGGGCCGAGCAACGTACGTCCGAGCGCGCTCAGTTCGTAGTCGACCCGGGGCGGGGTCCCGTCGCCGACCGTACGGGTGATCAGGCCGTCCCGCTCCATCGAACGCAGCGTCTCCGTCAGCACCTTGGGTGTGATGCCGCGCAGCGGGACGCCCAGTTCGGAGAAGCGCCGGGGGCCGTCCTCCAGGCACCGGACGATCTTCGCGGTCCACTTGCCGCCGAGGCGGAACGGTGAATCGGTGTGGTCGCAGCCGGTGAACATTTCGGGATCAAGGGGTTGGCTCACGGCATCGAGCGTACGTAACTATCGTTGCGGAAACCATGGGGTGCGGGTCTAGCGTCCGCTGCACCGGCCCGCGGTGCGCGGGCCTCGGCGAGGGGAACCCCATGAGCAGCAGGATCGTCGTGTTCGGAGCGGGCGGACGTGCCGGAAGGCGTGCGGTCGCCGAGGCGGTCGCGCGCGGGCATCAGGTCACCGCGGTGGTGCGGGACCCCGCCGCGTACCCGGACCTCGCCGGCACCGGTGCCGGTGGCGTTGTGGGGGGTGCCGGCGGGGTGGATGTGGTCGCCGGAGATGTCACCGACGCGGACAGCGTCGCGGCGGTCGCAGACGGCCATGACGCGGCGATCAGCGCGGCGGGACGGATGGACATGTCCTCGACCGAGTTCTTCGTGGGCGCGGCCCACGCGCTGCTGGACGGTCTGCACCGCGCGGGGGTGGGCAGGCTGGTTCTGGTCGGGATCGGTTCCACGCTGGAGACGGCGCCGGGGGTCATGGTCCACGACGCCCCGGGCTTCCCGGCGGAGGCCCGTGCATTCTCGCTCGGCCACGCCGCAGAACTGGACGCGCTGCGCGCCGCCGATACGGACGTCGACTGGCTCGTGATCGCCCCGCCGCCCGTGATGCTGGACGACGAGGCGGAGCGCACCGGGCGGTACCGGACCGGCGGCGAGCAGGTGATGGCCGACGGTGCCCCGTCCTTCTCCTACGCCGATCTGGCGGTCGCGCTGATCGACGAGATCGAGACCCCGAAGCACCGGCGCTCGCTCATGGCGGTGGCCGGCTGAGCGCACCCGCCCCGGCACGCGCTGTCGGGGCACGGGTTCCGGCACGGACCGGAGGACTCATCCGTCAGATGGCCACGGCCGACACATCGGCCCCCGGTAGCGTGGCGGCGTACGCCTTGATGTCGTCGGCGTCGGAGGTCAGTACGACGCCTCCGCCATGTGCGGCAGCGATGAAGACGGCCAGCGCGTCCACCGGGTCGGGGCGCTTCTTGGGCGGCAGCGCGGCAGCGCCGATCATGTCGCCGATCGTCTTCCAGTCCTCGATGGCCATTCCCCCCGCGCAGGGGAGGCAACGAGGCACCTGGTCCGGGGAGAAGCGGGTCCTGGCTCCGGGGTGGACGACAACATCGGCGAGAAGGCGCTTCCACGCGTAGGCGGTCTTCGGGCTTGTGCGCCAAGCCTGTGAGAGGGCGGGACCCGGAGCGATCGGCTGGTGTCCACCGGCCGTGACGAAGCCTTTGTGCAGGATGTGCGCCCGGCGTTCCTGGCTCACCAGCGCCATCAGCATCCCGGTGTCGTAGACGATGACAGTCACGCGGCGGCCTCATCGCGGGAGGGCCGGCCGATGATCGCTTCGACCTCCGCCCGTTCCTCCCTGGTCAGTTCGATCTCGTCGCCTGCCCACGTGCCGGTTCCCGCCTGTTCCTCGGCCTCCGCGCGGGCTTCCTCGAACGGCTTGAAGATCCTCCTGACGCGGTCCTGCTGGTCCATCTGCGCCTGGGCGGCGATCGTGAGGAACGTGGAAACGTCGAGTCCGGCGTCTGCCGCATGCTCTCTGATCCGGTCGCGGACCTCGGCCGACATGCTGATCGAAAAGCGCTCGGTTGCCATATCGCCACCGTAACACCGAGTGTTACGGGGTGGCTCCGGTTCGGCGTACGTCAGTTGCCGGCGGGGCTCACCGCTGTCAGCCCCGCCCAGTACCGTCACCACCATGTCCACCACGTCGTCCACGGCCCCCTCCACGCCGAACATGGCTGTCCTCGAAGGTGTGCTTGAGCGCATCACGTACGCCAACGAGGAGAACGGCTACACGGTCGCGCGCGTCGACACCGGGCGGGGGAGCAACGATCTGCTCACCGTCGTCGGGTCGCTGCTCGGGGCGCAGCCCGGTGAGTCGCTGCGGATGGAGGGGAGATGGAGCTCCCACTCCCAGTACGGCAAGCAGTTCACCGTCGAGAACTACACGACGGTCCTCCCCGCCACCATCCAGGGCATCCGCCGCTACCTCGGATCCGGGCTGATCAAGGGCATCGGCCCGGTCATGGCCGACCGGATCACCACCCACTTCGGCGTGGACACCCTCGACATCATCGAGCAGGAGCCGAAGCGTCTGGTCGAGGTCCCCGGGCTCGGGCCGAAGCGGACGAAGATGATCGCCGCCGCCTGGGAGGAGCAGAAGGCGATCAAGGAGGTCATGATCTTCCTCCAGAGCGTCGGCGTCTCGACCTCCATCGCCGTCCGTATCTACAAGAAGTACGAGGACGCCTCGATCTCCGTCGTGAAGAACCAGCCCTACCGGCTGGCCGCGGACGTCTGGGGCATCGGCTTCCTCACCGCCGACCGGATCGCGCAGGCCGTCGGCATTCCGCACGACAGCCCGGAGCGGGTCAAGGCCGGGCTCCAGTACGCGCTGTCGCAGTCCAGCGACCAGGGCCACTGCTTCCTGCCCGAGGAGCGGCTGATCGCGGACGCGGTCAAGCTCCTCCAGGTCGACACCGGGCTCGTCATCGAGTGCCTGGCCGAGCTCGCCGCGGAGCCGGAGGGCGTCGTGCGGGAGAAGGTGCCGTCGCCCGAGGGCGGTGAGCCGATCACGGCTGTCTATCTGGTGCCGTTCCACCGGGCCGAGATCTCTCTCGCCTCGCAGGTGCGGCGGCTGCTGCGGACGCCGGAGGAGCGGATGCCCGCCTTCGGCGACGTGGACTGGGACGCCGCGCTGAAGTGGCTCGCGGGGCGTACGGGGGCGACGCTCGCGCCCGAGCAGGAGGCCGCCGTGCGGCTCGCGCTCAGCCGGAAGGTGGCCGTGCTGACCGGGGGGCCCGGCTGCGGGAAGTCGTTCACCGTCCGGTCGATCGTGGAGCTGGCCCGCGCGAAGAAGGCGAAAGTGGTGCTGGCCGCCCCCACCGGCCGGGCGGCGAAGCGGCTCTCCGAGCTGACCGGCGCCGAGGCCTCCACCGTGCACCGGCTGCTGGAGCTCAAGCCGGGCGGGGACGCGGCGTACGACCGGGACCGGCCGCTGGACGCCGATCTCGTCGTCGTCGACGAGGCGTCCATGCTCGATCTGCTGCTCGCCAACAAGCTGGTCAAGGCCGTGGCGCCCGGCGCCCATCTGCTGCTGGTCGGCGATGTGGACCAGCTGCCCTCGGTCGGCGCGGGGGAGGTGCTGCGCGATCTGCTCGCCGGCGGCAGCCCCGTCCCCGCCGTCCGGCTGACCACCATCTTCCGTCAGGCCCAGCAGTCCGGCGTCGTCACCAACGCCCACCGGATCAACTCCGGCACACCGCCCCTCACCCAGGGGCTCAGCGACTTCTTCCTCTTCGTGGCGGACGAGACGGAGGACGCGGGCGTGCTGGCGGTGGACGTCGCGGCCCGGCGTATTCCGGCCAAGTTCGGGCTGAACCCGCGCCGGGACGTGCAGGTGCTCGCCCCGATGCACCGGGGCCCCGCCGGAGCCGGTCATCTCAACGGGCTGCTCCAGCAGGCCATCACCCCGGGCCGCCCCGGACTGCCCGAGAAGCGGTTCGGCGGGCGGGTGTTCCGCGTCGGCGACAAGGTCACCCAGATCCGCAACAACTACGACAAGGGGGAGAACGGCGTCTTCAACGGGACCGTCGGCGTCGTCACCGCCCTTGACCTGGACGAACAGAAGCTGAGCGTGCTCACGGACGAGGACGAGGAGATCTCCTACGACTTCGACGAGCTCGACGAGCTGTCCCACGCGTACGCCATGACGATCCATCGCTCCCAGGGCAGCGAGTACCCGGCCGTCGTCATCCCCGTGACCAAGAGCGCCTGGATGATGCTCCAGCGGAACCTGCTGTACACGGCTGTGACCAGGGCCAAGAAACTCGTCGTGCTGGTCGGCTCCCGGCAGGCGATCGGCCAGGCGGTCCGGACGGTTTCCGCAGGCAGACGCTGTACGGCGCTGGATTACCGGCTGCGCGGAGGCGCGGAAGGAGGATCCTCGGAAAAAATGATCGATCAAATCGGTGGGAAACATCACGGAGGTCTTCCGCAACCGCAGTCAAGGGGGCAGGATGAATAAGTTCGCGGCACTCAGTGCCGCGAGTAGGTCCAATGGACGACCCCGAGTGCACTCTCCTGAGCCAAATGGGGGAGGGTGGAGACAGTCAGGGAACCTCGAAGAAGAGGCACTACGTCGGTGAGGGATGACGTGAGCGAGCACACCAACAACGCTGTAGTACTGCGGTACGGCGATGGCGAGTACACCTACCCGGTGATCGACAGCACCGTCGGCGACAAGGGCTTCGACATCGGGAAGCTCCGGGCGAACACCGGTCTGGTGACGCTGGACAGCGGATACGGCAACACCGCTGCCTATAAATCGGCCATCACCTACCTCGATGGCGAACAGGGCATTCTGCGCTACCGCGGCTACCCCATCGAGCAGCTCGCCGAGCAGTCGACGTTCCTTGAGGTCGCGTACACGCTCATCAACGGTGAGCTTCCGAAGGTCGACGAGCTGTCGACCTTCAAGAACGAGATCACCCAGCACACGCTGCTGCACGAGGACGTCAAGCGGTTCTTCGACGGCTTCCCGCGCGACGCCCACCCGATGGCCATGCTGTCCTCGGTCGTCAGCGCGCTGTCCACGTTCTACCAGGACAGCCACAACCCGTTCGACGAGGAGCAGCGCCACCTCTCGACGATCCGGCTGCTGGCCAAGCTGCCGACCATCGCGGCGTACGCGTACAAGAAGTCGATCGGTCACCCGTTCGTCTACCCGCGCAACGACCTCGGCTACGTCGAGAACTTCCTGCGCATGACCTTCTCGGTCCCCGCCCAGGAGTACGAGCTCGACCCGGTCGTCGTCTCGGCCCTCGACAAGCTGCTCATCCTGCACGCGGACCACGAGCAGAACTGTTCGACCTCCACCGTGCGTCTGGTCGGCTCCTCGCAGGCGAACATGTTCGCCTCGATCTCCGCCGGCATCTCGGCGCTGTGGGGCCCGCTGCACGGTGGTGCCAACCAGTCGGTGCTGGAGATGCTCGAAGGCATCCAGGCCAACGGCGGCGACGTCGACAGCTTCATCCAGAAGGTGAAGAACAAGGAGGACGGCGTCCGCCTGATGGGCTTCGGCCACCGGGTGTACAAGTCCTTCGACCCGCGCGCCAAGATCATCAAGGCCGCGGCCCACGATGTGCTGTCCTCGCTCGGCAAGTCCGACGAGCTGCTCGACATCGCGCTCAAGCTGGAGGAGCACGCGCTCAACGACGAGTACTTCGTCTCGCGCAACCTCTACCCCAACGTGGACTTCTACACCGGTCTGATCTACCGGGCCATGGGCTTCCCGAGCGAGATGTTCACCGTGCTCTTCGCGCTCGGCCGCCTTCCGGGCTGGATCGCCCAGTGGCACGAGATGATCAAGGAGCCGGGTTCCCGCATCGGCCGCCCGCGCCAGATCTACACCGGCGAGGTCCTGCGCGACTTCGTCCCGGTCGAGGGTCGCTGACCCCCGCACCGCCCCGTACCACCCCGGCCCTGCGGGCCGGTTGCCTTCGCCCCGACTGCCGCGCTTTCGTACAGAGCGCGGTGTCCGGGGCGATTTGCTTGCCCGGGGCGGGGCGGGGCGGGGCGGGATGTGCTCGTGTGTCTGTGTACGCCCGTGTGCCCGCGCGCCGCGTCCGCGCTTGTGGGAGCGCTCCCGCGTTATGCGAGAAGCGCCTCGCCGTCGATCCCCCCACGGGCCGACAACGAGGCGCTTCCCATTCCCGGAGCGGATTCCCCCCACGGGATCCGGCCGGGCGTTCAGTGGGAGCCGAAGCTCCTGGGTTCCTCGGTACTGCTGATTCGTACTGGTCCTGCGGTCCTGCGGGTCCTGCTGGGGCGTGCGCTTCCGCGTACCGCCTGCGCGTGCTGCCTGCGGTCTGCCGGGGTACGTACCTACGGGAGGGCCGCTCAAAGCTCCCCGTGCACGTGCCCCGGCCCACGTCTGCCCGGAGCGTCCCCCAAGACCCTCCGTCGGATGTCCCCCAAGACATCCCTGCATCGCACTCTAAGACCTACGAGCCCACCGAATGGTTACCCCCCAAACGGTGTGATCTAAATCTCCTTGTGGAAATTACGTGAAGGACCGCAGGCGCAGGCTGTTCATCACGACGAAGACCGAGGAGAAGGCCATCGCCGCTCCAGCAATCATAGGGTTGAGCAGGCCAAATGCCGCAAGGGGTAGAGCAGCAACGTTATAACCGAACGCCCAGAAAAGGTTGCCCCTGATGGTGGTCAGGGTGCGTCGGGAGAGTCGGATGGCATCAGCGGTCACCTTGAGATCTCCACGAACCAGCGTCAGGTCGCTCGCCTCGATCGCGGCGTCCGTGCCGGTTCCCATCGCCAGACCGAGGTCTGCGGTGGCCAGCGCGGCCGCGTCGTTGACCCCGTCACCGACCATGGCGACCGCCCGCCCCTGAGCCTGCAACCCCTCGATGACGTGTGCTTTCTCCTCGGGCAGCACCTCGGCGTACACCTCGTCGATGCCGACCTCGGCCGCGACCGCCTCCGCCACGGCCCGGTTGTCACCGGTCAGCAGGATGGGTGTCAGGCCGAGTGCGCGCAGCCGGCCGATCGCTTCCGCGCTGGTGTCCTTGACCGCGTCGGCCACCTCCAGGACCGCCCGCGCCTCGCCGTCCCAGGCGACCGCGATCGCGGTACGGCCCGCGGCCTCCGCCTCCGCCTTGCGGCGGGCCAGCTCCACGGGCAGGTGGATGTCCCACTGTTCCAGCAGCTGTTCGCGGCCGACGAGGACGGCGTGGCCCTCGACGATGCCCTGGACGCCGAGTCCGGGGACGTTGGTGAAGTCCTC
>NZ_JBVHOQ010000016.1:0-173985 GCF_055568375.1 Streptomyces sp. NPDC026062 | reverse complement strand
CGAGGCGCTGCGCGTGCCGGCCCTCGACGGGCCGTCGCTCATGCCGCTCACCGACGACCCACCGCCGTCGGCGGCCCCTCGGGTGGCGTTCCCGGTCGTGTCCGTGGGTGTGCGGGTGACGTCGTCCGGTCGGGCCGCGGCGGTGGTGGGGGCCGGGGCCGTTCCGGAAGGAGCCGGATCTGTCGTGCGGGCCGGCGCGGGGCCGGTCCGTGGCGCGCTGTTCTTCGTGGGGCCGGCCTGAGGTTCCGGGCGGGTCCTGCCGACGTCTGTCGTACGGCCGTTCGTCATGGTCGTCCCTCCCCTACGTGCCCGCGCCCCCCGAAGCGCTGTGGCGGTGCGCAGGTTATGCACGGTTCGCGCGCGATGGGCGGGAGTTGGGCCGGATGTCACCCGAACGGGGACGTACGGGGCGGGGGAGCGGGTTTCCTGGGGCGGCGTCGGCTGCGATGATCGGGGCGTCGGTTGTTAACCCACGTTAACCGGGAGGGCGTCATGGCGGAGCAGGGGCCGGAGTCGACGACGGAGCAGGTCGACGAGCGGCGGTTCGGGGAGTTCGTCGCCGTACGGCGGCACGGGCACGTCGCCGAGCTCGCCCTCGACCGGCCCAAGGCCATGAACGCGGTGTCCACCGAGATGGCCCGCTCGATCGCCGGGGCCTGCGACGCGCTCGCCGCCGACCGGGACGTACGCGTGGTGGTGCTCGCGTCCACCCATGAGCGGGCCTTCTGCGTCGGCGCCGACCTGAAGGAGCGCAATTCCTTCACCGACGCCGACCTGGTGCGGCAGCGCCCGGTGGCGCGGGCCGCGTACACGGGTGTCCTGGAGCTGCCGATGCCGACCATCGCGGCCGTGCACGGCTTCGCGCTGGGCGGCGGGTTCGAGCTGGCGCTGTCGTGCGACCTGATCGTGGCCGACCGCACGGCGGTCGTCGGGCTGCCCGAGGTGTCCGTCGGGGTGATCCCCGGCGGTGGCGGCACGCAGCTGCTGCCCCGGCGGGTCGGCGCGGCCCGCGCGGCCGAGCTCATCTTCTCGGCGCGGCGCCTGGAGGCGGCCGAGGCGCGGGAGTTGGGTCTCGTGGACGAGCTGGTGGAGGCCGGGCAGGACACGGCAAAGGCCCTCGCGCTCGCCGCGCGCATCGCCGCGAACTCCCCCGTCGGCCTGCGCGCGGCCAAGCGGGCGCTGCGGCTCGGTCACGGCCTGGACCTGCGTGCGGGCCTGGAGGTCGAGGACTCCGCATGGCGGTCGGTCGCCTTCTCGGGGGACCGGGCCGAGGGTGTGGCGGCGTTCAACGAGAAGCGTGCCCCGCAGTGGCCCGGCGAGTGAGAAGTGCCTGCCGGCGTCTGTCCGGCGGGGGCGCCCGGTAGGGCTCCCGCCGGGGTCGCCCGCCTCTTCAGGCGGCTCCCTCCGGCGCCCGGGCGGTTCGTGCCGACTGGTCTCCGGCGTCTCCCTCCGACGCTTCGGGCGGTTCGCGCCGGGCCCCTTCCGGTGGCTTCCTCCGGCGCTTTCGGGCGGTTCGCGCGGGCCGTGTCCGGTGGTTCCGGCCGGCGCCCCGGGCGGCTCCCGCCGGGCTCCCCTTCGGGTCCCTTCCGGCGGTGCCCGCCCGCTCGGACCCCTGTTCGCCGTATCAATGTCCCTAAATGCCATGTTTTTACCTAGCCTGGGGTGATGGGTGAGGACAGTCGGCTGAAGGCCGTGGTGGAGCTGGCGCAGGGGATGGCGGCGGCACACACCCCGCGCGAGTCGTGGCGGGCCGCGGCCCTCGGCGCGTGCCACGCGCTGACCGGAAGCTTCGCCGCGCTCTCCGTGTGGGAGCGCGAGCTCGGGCGGCTGAGGGTCCTCGCCAACGTGGGCGACCGGGCGGCGGACGAGGCCGAGTTCCCGGACGGGGAGTCCTATCCGGTGCACCAGTTCCCGGAGATCACCGAGTTCCTGCATGAGCGCTGGGCGGGCGGCGGTGGCCCGAACGCCTGGGTGGAGACCGCCGACGGCCCGGCGGGCGGCGGCGCCGGGTACTGCCACCAGCGCGTCGCGGCACTGCGCCGACGGGGGCGCGGCTGCTGCGTGGTCGCGCCGATCGTCCTGCACGGCCGGGCCTGGGGCGAGCTGTACGTGGCCCGCTCCGCCGGTGCCCCGGTCTTCGACCGGGCCGACGCGGACTTCGCGACCGTGCTCGCCTCCGTCGTCGCCGCCGGGATAGCGCAGACCGAACGCCTGGAGGAGGCGCGGCGGCTGGCGTTCACGGACTCCCTCACCGGGCTCGCCAACCGCCGCGCCGTCGACATGCGGCTCGACGAAGCGGTCGAGCAGTACAAGAAGGACGGCGTCGTGGTCAGCCTCGTGGTCTGCGACCTGAACGGGCTCAAGCGCGTCAACGACACCCGCGGGCACGCGGTCGGCGACCGGCTCCTCGAACGGTTCGGGTCGGTGCTGTCCCTGTGCGGGGCCATGCTTCCGGGCACCCTGGCCGCCCGCCTCGGCGGCGACGAGTTCTGTCTGCTGGCGGTGGGCCCGCCGGCGGCGGACGTGGTCCGGATCGCCGACGAACTGTGCCGCCGTGCGGCCGAGTTGGAGCTCGGCGAGGGTGTGGCGTGCGGGGTCGCCTCGACCGAGGAGGCGATCGGGCCCGTACGGTCCGCCCGCCGGCTGTTCAGGCTCGCGGACGCGGCCCAGTACCGGGCCAAGGCCGTCCGCGCGGCACGGCCCGTCGTCGCCGGGCGTGAGGGCCCCGACGACCCGGTCGTACAGCTGGCGGACGCTCCGTCGCCCACCGAGGGGGAGCGCCGCCGCTTCCGCGGACGCCACCAGCTGCGCCCCTGACCTGCCCGCCGTCGTGGACCGGGTGGCCCGGACGTCCGGAGGTCCGCTGTGACGTTCGCCGGAGTAAGGGGTCAACCCGGCACCCACTAGTGACATCAACGAATTCACTGCGTACGCTCCTGAATATGGATATGCACACTGTGGTGGTGGGGACGTCCGGGGTGACCGCGTCCGACGTTCTTGCCGTGGCGCGCGACGACGCCCGGATCGAGCTCTCCGGCGAGGCGGTGGCGGCCCTCGCCGCGGCCCGCGAGATCGTGGACGCGCTGGCGGCCAAGCCGGAGCCCGTCTACGGCGTCTCCACCGGGTTCGGCGCCCTCGCGACCCGGCACATCAGCCAGGAGCTGCGCGCCCAGCTGCAGCGCAACATCGTCCGCTCGCACGCGGCCGGGATGGGTCCGCGCGTCGAGCGCGAGGTCGTCCGCGCGCTGATGTTCCTGCGGCTCAAGACCGTCTGCTCCGGCCACACGGGCGTACGCCCCGAGGTCGCGCAGACCATGGCGGACATCCTGAACGCCGGCATCACCCCGGTCGTCCACGAGTACGGCTCGCTCGGCTGCTCCGGCGACCTGGCGCCGCTGTCCCACTGCGCGCTCACGCTGATGGGCGAGGGCGACGCGGAGGGCCCCGACGGCACCGTGCGCCCCGCCGGCGAACTCCTCGCCGAACACGGCATCACCCCCGTGGAGCTCCGCGAGAAGGAGGGGCTCGCCCTCCTGAACGGCACCGACGGCATGCTCGGCATGCTGGTCATGGCCCTCGCCGACCTGGAGGCGCTGTACAAGTCGGCCGACGTCACGGCCGCCCTCTCGCTCGAAGCGCTGCTCGGCACCGACAAGGTCCTCGCGCCCGAACTGCACGCCATCCGCCCGCACCCCGGACAGGGCGCCAGCGCCGCCAACATGCTGGCCGTGCTGAAGGGTTCGGAGCTCACCGGGCACCACCAGGACGACGCCCCGCGCGTCCAGGACGCCTACTCCGTGCGCTGCGCGCCGCAGGTCGCCGGCGCGGGCCGCGACACCCTCGCCCACGCGCGCACGGTCGCCGAGCGCGAGCTGGCCTCGGCGGTCGACAACCCGGTCGTACTGCCCGACGGCCGCGTCGAGTCGAACGGCAACTTCCACGGCGCCCCCGTCGCCTACGTGCTCGACTTCCTCGCGATCGCCGCCGCCGACCTCGGCTCCATCGCCGAGCGCCGCACCGACCGGCTCCTCGACAAGAACCGTTCGCACGGCCTGCCGCCCTTCCTCGCGGACGACGCCGGTGTCGACTCGGGCCTGATGATCGCCCAGTACACGCAGGCCGCCCTGGTGAGCGAGATGAAGCGCCTCGCCGTCCCGGCGTCCGCGGACTCCATCCCGTCCTCGGCGATGCAGGAGGACCACGTCTCCATGGGCTGGTCCGCGGCGCGCAAGCTGCGCACCGCCGTGGGCAACCTGACCCGCATCGTCGCCATCGAGCTGTACGCCGCCACGCGCGCGATCGAGCTGCGTGAAGGCCTGGCCCCGGCCCCCGCGACGCAGGCGGTCATCGACGCCGTCCGCGCGGCCGGCGTCCAGGGCCCCGGGCCGGACCGCTTCCTCGCCCCCGACCTGGAGGCGGCGGACGCGTTCGTGCGCGCGGGCGGGGTGCTGACGGCCGTGGAGCCGGTCACCGGCCCGCTCCAGTAGCGGACCCCGTGGCACGCGGAGGGGCGCCGTCCGCCGGCGCCCCTCCGCACCGGGCCGCCCTCCCCGGTGTGCTAGGGTCTCGCATTGATACGTTTTGGTACCCATTTACTTTGTGCGCCTGATCGGAATCTTCCGCAGGCGCGTTTTGTTTTACCGGCATCTCCGGCATTTTCCCGGTGCAGCTCCGGATGGGACCCTTACCTGTTCGGGAGAACAACATGGCTACAGGAACCGTGAAGTGGTTCAACTCGGAAAAGGGCTTCGGCTTCATCGAGCAGGACGGCGGCGGCCCCGACGTCTTCGCCCACTACTCCAACATCGCCAGCTCCGGCTTCCGTGAGCTGCTGGAGGGCCAGAAGGTCTCGTTCGACGTCGCGCAGGGCCAGAAGGGCCTGCAGGCGGAGAACATCGTCCCCGCCTGATCCGGGGTCGCGCTTTTCCAGAGCCGGGGCCCGCACCTTCGGGTGCGGGCCCCGGCTCGTGCTGTGAACGCCCGTCCGCGGACGGGCTCGGTGCGTGCAGTCCGTGGGGCCCAGGAAGGAAAACCAGATCCAGCATGACTCGATCCGAACGTCCCGCCCGTAAGCGGCCGACGCGCGCACGTGGCGACGTCCAGAACGGCGGCGCCGCCCACAACGGCGGTGCCACGAGGAGCGGCGGCGCCGTGAAGAACAGCGGCGCGACGTCCGACGGCCCGGCACGCGGCGGTGGTTCCGCGAGGACCGGCGGTTCCGCCAGGTCCGGCGGTCCGGCTCGGACGGGTGGTGCCGCGCGGAACGCGGGCCGCGGCGCCGGCCGTGGTGCGGGCAGGGGCGCGACCCGCCCGGTCACGCCGCCGCAGGAGTTCTCCCTGCCCGAGACCCTCACGCCCGCACTGCCCGCCGTCGACTCCTTCGACGCCCTGGACATGCCGGCCGCGCTGACGAAGACCCTCGCCGCGAACGGTGTCACCGAGCCCTTCCCGATCCAGGGCGCGACCCTGCCCAACTCCCTCGCGGGCCGTGACGTCCTCGGCCGCGGCCGCACGGGATCGGGCAAGACGCTGGCCTTCGGGCTCGCCCTGCTGGCGCGCACCGCGGGCCGCCGTGCCGAGCCGAGGGCGCCGCTCGCCCTCGTCCTGGTGCCCACCCGTGAGCTGGCCCAGCAGGTCGACGACGCGCTGACGCCGTACGCGACCTCCGTCCAGCTGCGCGTCGCCACGGCCGTCGGCGGGATGTCGATCGGCCGCCAGGCCGGTGCGCTGCGCCGCGGCGCCGAGGTGCTGGTGGCCACTCCGGGCCGCCTCAAGGACCTCATAGAGCGGGGTGACTGCGTCCTGGACCAGGTCGCGATCACCGTGCTCGACGAGGCCGACCAGATGGCCGACATGGGCTTTCTTCCGCAGGTCACGGCGCTGCTGCGGCAGGTCGAGCCGGGCGGTCAGCGGCTGCTGTTCTCGGCGACGCTCGACAAGAACATCGACCGTCTCGTGCGGATGTTCCTCACCGACCCCGTGGTGCACTCCGTCGACCCGTCGGCGGGCGCGGTGACCACCATGGAGCACCACGTGCTGCACGTGGCCGACGAGACCGACAAGAAGGCCGTCGCCATGCGGATCGCGGCGCGCGACGGCCGGGTGATCCTGTTCGTCGACACCAAGCGCGGCGCCGACCGCTTCACCAAGCGGCTGCTCGCCAACGGCGTACGGGCGTCCGCGCTGCACGGCGGGCGCAGCCAGCCGCAGCGCAACCGCACCCTCGACCAGTTCAAGAACGGCCAGGTCACCGCGCTGGTCGCCACCAACGTGGCGGCCCGCGGCATCCACATCGACGACCTCGACCTGGTCGTCAACGTGGACCCGCCCACCGATCACAAGGACTATCTGCACCGCGGCGGACGCACCGCGCGCGCGGGCGAGTCCGGCAGCGTCGTCACCCTCGTACTCCCGGAGCAGAAGCGGGAGATGACCAGGCTGATGGCCGACGCCGGCATCACCCCGCGCACCGCCCGTGTCAGGTCCGGCGACGAGGAGCTGACCCGTCTGACCGGAGCGCGCGAGCCCTCCGGCGTGCCCGTGGTCATCGAGGTGCCGCAGCCCGCCGAGCAGCCGAAGCCGCGTGCCAGGACCCGCCCCGGCACGGGACGCCGCGGCGGTTCCGGTGACGGCGGCGGACGCCGTACGCCGGCCGAGGGCGGTACGGGCTCGGCCCGCACGGACGGCGCCGGGCGCGCTCCGCGACGCCGCACGGGTCGCGGCCAGGACGCCGTGGCGCAGAGCGGCGGCGGTCGCGGGCGCGGCGGGCAGAACCGCGGTGGCGCCGGCCGTGGCGGCAGGGACGGCGGAGGCAGGGACGGCGGCGGCCGCAGGGCCGCGTAGCGCGCCCGCGGAAGCCCGTCGGCGGCTCCGGGCAGAACGGCCGGTGCCGCGCCCCGAGGAGACGTGGTGGCGGCCCGGTGCGCGACGGCTCTCGGGCCGTCCCGCCGGCCCGTCCCGGTGAGCCGCCCGGCCGGGCCGCCGCGCCGGGCGGGTGGCGCCGCACCGACCTGGGGACCCCGGCGGGCCCTGTGCCCGGACCGGTGTCAGGGGCTGCCGAAGAACCCGGGGTCGACCTTGTCGAGCTTCAGGGCGAAGTCCCGGTGGAGCTGGAGGATTTCGGCCAGCGGCACCGCGCGGCGGCTGGTCGAGTGCAGGTCGCGGCGCGCCTCGGCCGACCACAGGAACGGGACGACGGAGAGGCCCTGCGTCCCGCCCAGGAGGCCGGACTCGGCACGCCAGCCCGGCCAGCGCAGAGTGTCGTAGAACCGGTCGGTGCCCTCGCGCAGGAACCAGTCGAGCCACTCCCCGTGGCCCACTTCGAGGGCCTCCCAGCGCAGCGAGTCCGGCGCGAAGTAGACGATCTCGCCGGGGCGTCCGGGGCGGCCCGCCGCTGCCGGGTCGGCGCCGTTGACGAGGAAGACCCCGCCCAGCACGTCATGGCCGACGACGAGTCCGTTCGCGGGGCGCCAGGACGGGTCGAACCGCTCGGGGAACTCGTTGACCTCGGCGAGGCTCGGCAGGTCCGCCGACGCGCCGGGCAGTCCCGTGGAGGTGTCGGCGGCCGGGCTGCCGTAGATGCGCAGCCAGCCGCTGTCCAGCACCAGGCCGCCGCAGTTGAGCACCAGACCGCCCAGCCAGGAACGCGCGGTGACCTGGAGCTGGAGCAGGGTGGCGCGCCCCAGTGCCGGGTCCGCGGGCAGGACGTCCATGGACACCCCGCTCGCGGCGAGTGCCTCGGACAGGAGCGGCCAGGAGGGCTCCTCGACGTCGGTCAGCTCGGTCAGGTCTCGCATGGATTCCCCGTGGGTCGGTCCGGACCGGAGTACTGCGCTCAGCAGGCCATCGTGCGCTCGCGGCGCACCGAGTACGTCACGAATCCGGCGCCCAGGGCGAGGAAGAGGGTGCCGCCGACGACGTACGGCGTCGTGTCGACGCTTCCGGTGTCGGCGAGTTGGGTGTGGGCCCCGTCGGACTGCGTGTCCGAGTCCGTCGCGGTGCGCGCCTCGGGGGTCGTCGTCGCGGTGGCCGACGCCGAGACGCCCGGACTGGGTTGGTCCTGGGTCGCGTTGGCGGACGGGACGAACCACAGGGCACCCAGGAGGGTCCCGGCTGCGGTGGCGGTCAGCAACGATCGACGTGCGGCGGACACGAAATATCGATCCCCTTGTGGCGCGGGCGAATTGGCCGTGTGGGGCGATGCTAATGAAAGGCGCGGGTCGTGGGAAAGTCGCGCAACCCCTGGGCCTTACGCTCCGTCCCATGAGTACTCCTGAGACATCACAGTTTGTACGGCTTCGTGTCGAACTCGTGCTGGAGATCGACGACGCCGACGCCGTCACCAAGGCCGCGCTGCGGCGTATCGCCGGGGACACCGACATGCCCGCGGACGAGCGCGCGCACGCCGAGAACGCAGTGACGGAAGACACGGCCGAGGCCCTCGCCTATCTGGTGGACCCGTTCGACCTGGTCAGCGAGGTGCCCGGGATCGAGCTCGCGCAGGCGTCGTGGAGCAGCGAGCCCATCGAGTACGACCCCGATTCGCCCGACTGGGACCTCGACGAGGATGATGCTGACGAGGACGACGAGGAAGACACGCTCGGCTGACGCGGCTTGGGGAAACGTGACCCCGGGCGGCAACCGCCGTCCGGGGTTTCTTCGTCTCAACAGACGCACTGACCACATCGGCACCACGCGGCGCATGTCCGAACGTGGTGTGCCCCACACTTCCGAGGAGTGTGGAACGGGACGAACCGGTCGTAGCGTTGATGGTTCCTACGGGGCCATTCGAGACATTTGGTTATTCGGCGACGATGGAGAAGCGTGTGATGACGGACAGTAAGCGGCGCAGGGGCCTGATGGCCGCGTCCGCACTGCTCGGCGGTGTTCTGGTGCTCTCTGGCTGCAGTGACGGCGACGCCAAGGCCGACGGCGACGGCGGCAGCGACAGCTCGTCGCAGGCCAAGGTCGACGAGGCGGCAGCCAAGAAGACCTCAGAGGCCCAGATCAAGATCACACCCAAGGACGGCTCCGACAACGCCTCCATCAACAACGGCACCGCGGTCACGGTGAGCAAGGGAACGCTCACGTCCGTCACCATGCAGACCGCGGAGGGCACCGCGGTCGCGGGCCAGATATCCGCCGACAAGAAGAGCTGGAAGCCCACCGGGCAGCTCCAGCGGGCCACCACCTACAAGATCGCCGCCGAGGCCGCCGACTCCGAGGGCCGCACCGCCCACGAGAACACCTCGTTCACGACGGTCTCCCCGGCGAACAGCTTCATAGGTAACTTCACGCCGGAGGACGGCTCCACCGTCGGCGTCGGCATGCCGGTCTCGATCAACTTCAACAAGGCGATCACCAACAAGGCCGCCGTGCAGAAGGGGATCACCGTCTCCTCCAGCAGCGGCCAGGAGGTCGTCGGACACTGGTTCAACGCCAACCGTCTGGACTTCCGGCCCGAGAGCTACTGGACCGGCGGCTCCACCGTGACCCTGAAGCTCGCCCTCGACGGCGTCGAGGGCGCGAGCGGCGTCTACGGCGTGCAGCAGAAGACGGTCACCTTCAAGATCGGCCGCAACCAGGTCTCGATCGTCGACGCCAAGACCAAGACCATGAAGGTCACCCAGGACGGCAAGACCATCAGGACCATCCCGATCTCGGCGGGCTCCCCCGAGAACAAGACGTACCAGGGCCAGATGGTGATCTCCGAGAAGTTCAAGGAGACCCGGATGGACGGCTCGACCGTCGGCTTCACGAACGACGACGGCAAGGGCGAGTACGACATCAAGGACGTGCCGCACGCCATGCGTCTGTCGAACTCCGGCACGTTCATCCACGGCAACTACTGGGGTGCCAAGTCCATCTTCGGCGCGGTGAACACCAGCCACGGCTGTGTCGGCCTGTCCGACACCAAGGGCGCCGGCGACAAGAACACCCCTGCCGCGTGGTTCTACGACAACTCGCTCATCGGTGACGTCGTCGTCGTGAAGAACACGGGCGACAAGACCATCGCCCCGGACAACGGCCTCAACGGCTGGAACCTGAACTGGACGGCGTGGAAGGCCGGCTCGGCCGTCTGAGCCCGCTGAACCCGCCGAGGCGGGGGGGGGCCCCCCCAGGGGGGGGGCCGCGGGCGGGTAATTGTGGTTCAACAGGGGGGGCCGCCCCCGGGGGGCCCCCCACCCCGGACCGCTGTCTAGACGTTGACGCCGAAGTCCTGCGCGATCCCGCGCAGACCCGAGGCGTAGCCCTGACCGATGGCGCGGAACTTCCACTCCGCACCGTTGCGGTACAGCTCGCCGAAGACCATGGCGGTCTCCGTCGAGGCGTCCTCGCTGAGGTCGTAACGCGCGAGCTCGGTGTTGTCGGCCTGGTTGACCACGCGGATGTACGCGTTGCGCACCTGGCCGAAGCTCTGCTGGCGGGACTCGGCCTCGTAGATCGAGACCGGGAAGACGATCTTGTCGACGTCGGCCGGGACACCGGCCAGGTTCACGTTGATGACCTCGTCGTCGCCCTCGCCCTCACCGGTGAGGTTGTCACCGGTGTGCTCGACGGAACCGTCGGGGCTCTTGAGGTTGTTGAAGAAGACGAAGTTGCCGTCGTTGCCGACCTTGCCCTCGGCGTTCGTCAGCAGGGCGCTGGCGTCGAGGTCGAAGTCGCCGCCGGTGGTGGTACGAGCGTCCCAGCCCAGACCCACGATGACCGCGGTCAGGTTGGGCGCGGCCTTGGTCAGCGAGACGTTGCCGCCCTTGCTGAGGCTGACTCCCACGAGTCCTCCCATTGGTTTCTTTGGGGGCCGGCCGGTGCCGGCGCCTCCACGTCGTGTTGGCATCCGATCAACGAATGGATCCTAGTGACCGGTTCCCGGCCAAAACAGGCTTTTGGCCCGGGCCGCCGCCGGATCCACCGCATCACGGATCAGAGAGCGCCGAGCGCCTTGATGTACTCGTTCAGGTCGCGCGCGTCCGGCAGGCCGTTGACGACCGTCCAGCGCACCACGCCCTCCTTGTCGATGATGAAGGTCCCGCGCACCGCACAGCCCTTGTCCTCGTCGAACACGCCGTAGGCGCGCGAGGTCTCGCCGTGCGGCCAGAAGTCCGAGACCAGCGGGTACTCCAGACCCTCCTGCTCGGCGAAGACGCGCAGGGTGTGGATGGAGTCGTTGGAGACGGCGATCAGCTGTGTGTCGTCGTTCTCGAAGCGGGGCAGCTCGTCGCGCAGCGCGCAGAGCTCGCCCGTGCAGACGCCGGTGAAGGCGAACGGGTAGAACAGCAGCACCACGTTCTTCTCGCCGCGGAAGTCGGAGAGCTTCACGGTCCGGCCGTGGTTGTCCTTCAGCTCGAAATCCGGGGCCTTGGTGCCGACCTCGATCGCCATGAAACGCGTCCCTTCGCTACGTCGCCGGGCTGGGCTGTCCGGGTGACGCCCACCCTACGCAGAGGCGCGGGGCGGCCGTGCGGCACCCGTGGAAGGTTCCCGCGGACGGACGGAGAACGGGCGGGGAAGGCGGACGGGGAAACGGACGTGCGGCGGGACCGCGCGGGGCCCCGGTGCTCGGGCGCGGGGGGGGAATGTACGAAGGCCCCGGACGGCGTGATGCCGTCGGGGGCCTTCAGGGGCGAGTGCGGTTCAGCGCTTGGCCTTGGCCGCCTTCGGCGTGACCAGACGGCTGCCCGTCCAGTCCTTGCCCGCATTGATGCTCTTGGTCTGGGCGAGACCGGCTGTCTGGGCAGCCTCGTTGATATCGCTCGGCTCGACGTATCCGTCACGGCCGGTCTTCGGCGTCATCAGCCAGACCGTACCGCCGTCCTCGAGCAGACCAATGGCATCCACCAGCGCGTCCGTAAGGTCGCCGTCCTCGTCGCGGAACCAGAGCAGGACGACGTCTGCGACGTCGTCGTACTCCTCATCGACGAGATCCTGGCCGGTAGTGGCCTCAATGCCCTCACGGAGCTCCAGCTCGACGTCGTCGTCGTAGCCGATCTCCTGGACCACCTGTCCGGGCTCGAACCCCAGGCGTGCTGCCGGGTTGGTCCGCTCCTCCGCGTGGTCCGCGGTCGCGCTCACGGGTTGCCTCCTGATCATGTTTCGGAAAATGCTTCAGCCACGCGCGTGCGCGGGGCGTTGGCCGTAGTCCACACGGGAGCGGCGGATCGCGCAAGTACCCAGCGCACGAGACCGCCTAAACGGTGACGTTCCCTGCCACGTCACCGCACTGTCGGCGGATCCCTCCGCGGGAGCCGGCGCTGCCGTCCACACCCTTTACGTCCTTGCACAGCTTATGCGGTTTCGGTCCGGCATTCGGAGTCGAACAGCATTTGGGGATGCTTGGAAGCCTTGGGCGTATGGTTACGGTTTGGCATGACCCATCCTGCCCGACTCATCCTGCCTGATGCCTCCTGCCCGGTGCCTCCCGCTTGATGCCTCCCGCCCGATGCCGCGCTGTGCCCGGCACTCGGCCCGGCGGCTCCTGCCGCGCCGGACACCCGGTTCGATACCCACCGCGGCGGGGTCCGTACGCCCGTCCGGGACAAGGAGTCGCGAAAGTCGCCGGTTACCTCTGGGTAGAGATGACGTTTGCGCCCTCGCGGTACACGATGGGTTGGCGTACGCGCGACACACCGGGGGGACCACTCCCCGTGCCCAGGCCCCGTAGAGCACCACCGAACAGCGAAGGAACAGCGTGGCTTCCGGATCCGATCGCAACCCGATCATCATTGGCGGCCTTCCGAGTCAGGTCCCGGATTTCGATCCCGAAGAGACCCAGGAATGGCTCGACTCCCTCGACGCCGCCGTCGACGAGCGAGGCCGTGAGCGGGCCCGCTACCTCATGCTCCGGCTCATCGAGCGCGCGCGCGAGAAGCGTGTCGCCGTGCCGGAGATGCGCAGCACGGACTACGTGAACACGATCGCCACGAAGGACGAGCCGTTCTTCCCCGGCGACGAGGAGATCGAGCGCAAGGTCCTCAACGCGACCCGCTGGAACGCGGCCGTGATGGTGTCGCGCGCCCAGCGTCCGGGGATCGGCGTGGGTGGTCACATCGCCACGTTCGCCTCCTCCGCCTCGCTGTACGACGTGGGCTTCAACCACTTCTTCCGCGGCAAGGACGACGGCCGGGGCGGCGACCAGATCTTCTTCCAGGGGCACGCCTCCCCCGGGATCTACGCCCGCGCCTTCCTGCTGGACCGGCTGAGCGAGGCGCAGCTCGACGCCTTCCGCCAGGAGAAGTCGAAGGCGCCCAACGGACTGTCCAGCTACCCGCACCCGCGGCTGATGCCGGACTTCTGGGAGTTCCCGACCGTGTCGATGGGCCTCGGCCCGCTCGGCGCGATCTACCAGGCGCGGATGAACCGCTACATGGAGGCGCGGGACATCGCCGACACCTCCGATTCGCACGTCTGGGCGTATCTCGGCGACGGCGAGATGGACGAGCCGGAGTCGCTCGGGCAGCTCTCCATCGCCGCCCGTGAGGGCCTGGACAACCTGACCTTCGTCGTCAACTGCAACCTCCAGCGCCTCGACGGACCGGTGCGCGGCAACGGCAAGGTCATCCAGGAGCTGGAGTCGCAGTTCCGGGGTGCCGGATGGAACGTCATCAAGCTGGTCTGGGACCGCTCCTGGGACCCGCTGCTGGCGCAGGACCGCACGGGCATCCTGGTCAACAAGCTGAACACGACGCCGGACGGCCAGTTCCAGACGTACGCCACCGAGACGGGTGCGTACATCCGGGACCACTTCTTCGGTGACGACCCCCGGCTGCGCGACATGGTCAAGGACATGACCGACCAGCAGATCCTGCACCTCGGGCGCGGCGGTCACGACCACAGGAAGGTCTACGCGGCGTACGCGGCGGCCAAGGCCCACAAGGGCCAGCCGACGGTGATCCTGGCGCAGACGGTCAAGGGCTGGACGCTGGGGCCGAACTTCGAGGGCCGCAACGCGACCCACCAGATGAAGAAGCTCACGGCCGAGGACCTCAAGCGCTTCCGCGACCGGCTGCACATCCCGATTCCGGACTCCCGGCTGGAGGACGGCAACCCGCCGTACTACCACCCGGGCCGCGACTCGGAGGAGATCCAGTACATGCACGACCGCCGCAAGGGTTTGGGCGGTTATGTCCCGACCCGTGTGGTGCGGGCGAAGCCGCTGCCGCTGCCCGAGGACAAGACGTACGCGACCGCGAAGAAGGGTTCGGGACAGCAGTCGATCGCCACCACCATGGCGTTCGTCCGCATCCTGAAGGACCTCATGCGGGACAAGGAGATCGGCAAGCGTTTCGTGCTGATCGCGCCCGACGAGTACCGCACCTTCGGCATGGACGCGTTCTTCCCGAGTGCGAAGATCTACAACCCGCTGGGTCAGCAGTACGAGTCGGTGGACCGCGATCTGCTGCTCGCGTACAAGGAGTCGCCGACCGGGCAGATGCTGCACGACGGCATCTCCGAGGCGGGGTGCACGGCCTCGCTGATCGCCGCGGGTTCGGCGTACGCCACGCACGGCGAGCCGCTGATCCCGGTGTACGTCTTCTACTCGATGTTCGGTTTCCAGCGCACGGGTGACCAGTTCTGGCAGATGGCCGACCAGCTCGCGCGCGGCTTCGTGCTGGGCGCGACCGCCGGCCGTACGACGCTGACCGGTGAGGGCCTCCAGCACGCGGACGGGCACTCGCAGCTGCTCGCCTCGACCAACCCGGCCTGTGTGGCGTACGACCCGGCGTTCGGGTACGAGATCGCGCACATCGTCAAGGACGGTCTGCGCAGGATGTACGGCGGGACCCCCGACGAGAACGAGGACGTCTTCTACTACCTCACCGTCTACAACGAGCCGATCCAGCACCCGGCCGAGCCCGCCGACGTGGACGTCGAGGGCATCCTGGCGGGCATCCACCGCTACAGCGCCGGTGAGCGGGGCGAGATCCCCGCCCAGATCATGGCGTCCGGCGTGGCGGTCCCCTGGGCCGTCGAGGCGCAGCGGATCCTCGCCGACGAGTGGAACGTGAAGGCGGACGTCTGGTCGGCGACCTCCTGGAACGAGCTGCGGCGCGAGGCCGTGGACGTCGAGCGGCACAATCTGCTGCATCCGGAGGAGGAGCAGCGCGTGCCGTATGTGACGCGCAAGCTGTCCGGGGCGCAGGGGCCGTTCGTGGCGGTGTCCGACTGGATGCGGTCCGTGCCCGACCAGATCGCGCGCTGGGTGCCCGGCGCGTACCAGTCGCTGGGCGCGGACGGGTTCGGTTTCGCGGACACGCGCGGGGCTGCCCGGCGGTTCTTCCACATCGACGCGCAGTCGATCGTCCTCGCGGTGCTCACCGAGCTCGCGAAGGAGGGCAAGATCGACCGGTCGGCCCTGAAGACCGCGGTCGACCGTTACGAGCTGCTGGACGTGGCCTCGGCGGACCCGGGCGCCGCGGGCGGCGACGCGTAGCCACGGACGGAACGTCCGGGACGGACCGACGAACTGCCGCGGGGCGGCGGGGGCGGGGCCGCGGCCGCCCCCCCCCGGGGGTTTGCGGGACCCCCCCGTTGGGTTGGCGGCGCCCCCGGGGGCTTGCCCCGGCGCGCGCGGGCGCCCGGGGCGTGGTGCGGCGCCCCCCCCCCCCCCCCACCCCGCGCCCCCCCCCCCCCCCCCGCCGGGGGGGGGGGGGCCCCCCCCCCCCCCCCCCCCCCCCGCGGCGTTTTCCGTCACCCCCCGATGCGTTGTCCGTCGCCCCCGGGCGATTCCCCGGACGCGGTCGGTCGCGGTCAGTTCTCCCAGATCTTGAAGGCCCGTACCTGGTACGGGGCGTGCGGGAGCCAGGTGCCGTCTCCCGGGTAGGTGTCGAACTCGCCCGTCTCGTCGCACTCCGCCGACTGGTAGGCGGTGACGGGCCGGCCCGTGCGGTTGGCCAGCGCCTGGGCGGTGGCGCCCGGCTTCAGCGGTACACAGCTCTCGATGTCGATGGTGGAGAGTTCGTGGACCTGCCGGGCGCCGGTGAATTCGGGTTTCGCCCAGAGACAGAGCTGGCCGCTCCCGCAGTCCCCGAGCCGGCCGGTGGCGGCTTGGGCCGGAGCCAGTGGGAGGAGCGCGGTGGCGGCCAGGGCGGCCGCGACAACGGTCGTACGCACAGAAATCAACCCCCGTGTTGATGTGGATCTTCCTCGCCCACCCTCGGCTGCGCGGCATTGGCGGGGGAAGGGGCCAGGGGGCGGGACCACCCTGATAGGCGACAGCCCCGCCGGAACGTTCCGGCGGGGCTGTTGTACGCACTGTGTTGACACCGCGAGGCGCCCGGGAGGCCGGGGTGGATACGGCCGTCGGCCCGGAGGACGGGCGGGACACGGCCGGAGGCCCGGCGGACCGGTCAGATGTGACCGACGCCCGCGCCCGCCTCGGCGTTCTCCCCACGCTTGGTCAGCATGGCGACCAGCGCGGCGATCACGGAGACGATGCCGGCGACGATGAACGCCGTGCTCATGCCCGAGACGAAGGTGTCGTGAGCGACGCCCACGATCTTGCCCGCGACATCCGGCGGGGTCCCCTCGGCGACCGGCGGCATGCCGACCTTGATGGCGGAGGACGCCTGGTCGAGCTGTTCGGGCGTCAGCGGCGGAAGCTTCGCCTCCGTCCAGTTGCCGGGGAGCTCGGAGTCGACCCGGGCGGCCATGATCGCGCCCAGGACCGCCGTACCGAGGCTGCCGCCGACCTGCATGGCGGCCTGCTGAAGACCACCGGCGACACCGGAGAGCTCCATCGGGGCGTTGCCCACGATGACCTCGGTGGCGCCGACCATGACCGGCGCGAGGCCGAGGCCGAGCAGGGCGAACCAGACCGACATGGTGACGGTGCCGGTGCCGACGGTCAGCTGGGACATGCCGAACATCGCGACGGCGGTGCACACCATGCCTCCGACGAGCGGAACCCTCGGGCCGAACTTGGTGATCATGGCGCCCGCGACCGGCGAGGCGACGATCATCATCGCGGTCAGCGGCAGCAGGTGCAGACCGCTGTCGACGGGGCTCAGCCCGTGCACGTTCTGGAGGTAGAAGGTGACGAAGAACAGGCCGCCCATGAAGCCGAAGGCCATCAGCACCATCAGGACCGTGCCCGCGGAGAGCGGTACGGAGCGGAACATCGCGAGCGGGATCAGCGGCTCCCTGACGCGCTGCTGAACGAGGGCGAACGCGGCGAACAGGACGACGGCGCCCACCAGGAAGCCGACCGTCCTGGCGTCGCCCCAGCCCCATTCGGCACCCTTGATGAGCGCCCAGATCAGGCAGAACATCGCCCCGGACAGCAGCACGATGCCGCCGATGTCGAAGGAGCGCGGGGCGTTCTCGGCGCGGTGGTCCTTGAGGATCATCACGCCCATGACGAGGGCGATCACGCCGACCGGCACGTTGATGAAGAAGACGGACTGCCAGCTGACGTGCTCGACGAGCACACCACCGAGGATCGGGCCACCCGCGGTCGAGGCGCCGATCACCATGCCCCAGATGCCGATCGCCATGTTCAGCTTCTCGGCCGGGAAGGTGGCGCGCAGCAGGCCGAGCGCGGCCGGCATCAGAAGGGCGCCGAAGAGGCCCTGGAGCACCCGGAACGTGATCACCAGGACCACGCTGCTGGAGAAGCCGATGGCGCCCGACGCCGCGGCGAAGCCGACGACGCCTATGAGGAAGGTCTGGCGGTGGCCGAACCGGTCACCCAGCTTGCCCGCGGTGATCAGGGAGACCGCGAGGGCGAGCATGTAGCCATTGGTGATCCACTGGACATCGGCGAGCGAGGCACCGAGGTCCTGCTGGATCGCGGGGTTGGCGATCGCGACGATCGTGCCGTCGAGCGCGACCATCATCACGCCGATGGCCACGGAGAAGAGCGTCAGCCAGGGGTGGCCACGCAGTCCTTTGACAGGTGCGGAGCCGGCAGGGCCCTGGGGCCCCTGCGACGCCTTCTCAAGGGTGGGCTGACTAGTCATACGCGGGAGATTAGTGTCAGTCACTGACAGTTGACAAACCAAATGACGAGTCGGTAACTGTCTCGTAGCTCACAGGTAGGCTGAGCTGGACAAAGCCTGGACAAAGCAGGGAAAAGAGGGCCAGTTCAGTGACCGAAGGGCAGCGAGCCGCGAGCCTTCCGACCGGGCTGCGCGAACGCAAGAAGCGCCGCACCCGGGACGCTCTGATCCGCGCCGCCCTCGACCTGTTCACCACCCAGGGGTACGACGAGACCACCGTCGACGAGATCGTCGATGCCGTCGAGGTCTCCCAGCGCACCTTCTTCCGCTACTTCGCGGGCAAGGAGTCGGCCGTCTTCGCCGTCCAGGACATGGTGGAGTCGCGCTTCATCCTCGAACTGCGTCAACGTCCCACCGGCGAACCCCCTTTCGAGGCAATGCGCCGCGCGGTCATCTGCGCCTGGAACAGTATCGGCGACGCCATCGAGGCCATCGTCCCGGTCGACCTCCATATGCGGACGTACCGGATGATCGAGTCCACGCCCTCCCTGCTCGCCGTCCATATGCGGCGCGGCGTCGCCGTGGAGGATCAGATCGCCGGGCTCATCGCCGAGCGCGAGGGCCTGGACATGGCACGGGACCCCCGGCCGCGTGTCGCCGTCGCCGCGTTCTGCGGGGTGATGCGGGTGACCGGGCAGCTCTGGGGGCGGGGCCACGACGGCACCATGGACTCGCTGCGGTCGCTGACCGAGACGTATCTGGACCAGCTCGGCCCGGCACTCGCCGGGGACTGGCGCGCGCACCCCGCCGACAAGGCGCACCTCAACTGAGGCGGTGTGCCGTACGCCTCGGCCACGGCACATGACCGTCCTCACAACAGGCGGGCCACGACGCCCCGATGCGGCACCCCGGGGAAGCCGGGCGCGTCGGAGCGTGCCGAGTGGCCGAACACAGCGTGAGCGAAACGGCGTTCTCCTCCCCACAGTCGAGTGATGTGCCTCACCCGCTCGACGTCGGCCCGCGCGCGTCTCCTAATGTGGGCCGGAGTGACTTCCTTCGACTCCTCCCCCACGCTCACCGCCTGGCGCGCCCTGCTCGCCGTCGCGGTCGTGTTCGTGATGCTGGCGACCACCGGCTGGACCGCCGTGCGTCACCAGCGATCCGACGCGCCACGCACCCTCGCACTCGCCTCCTGGGCCAAGGGATCAATAGCGGGACAGCCGCTGCCCTCGGCAGATGCTCCGGCCTACAAGCTGGCGCACTTCTTCGCCGCCCTCACGGACGAGCAGAGCGCCGGTCTCGCCCGCAAGTACCCGCTCGTGGTGGGGAATCTGAACGGCGCCCCGGTCACCCTGCGCTACCGGGCCAACCGGCTGGCGCTGGAACAGGCGCGGACGACCGAGCGGAAGCGGGCGCACGACCAGCGCCTCTCGCCCGACGGCCGCGCCGAGGCGCAGCGCCGGGCGGACCGCTTCCGCTCGATGCTCGCGGCCGGCCGGCACTTCCTCGCCTTCGACCCGACGGGCCGCGGCCACGCCGCCGAGGTGTTCGGCGACCTGGACCGGGCCGAGCGGGTCTCGGTGATCGTCCCGGGCGTCGACACGAACCTCCTGACGCTGGAGCGCACGGGAAGCAAGACCAACGCCGCGCCGGTCGGCATGGCCAAGTCCCTGTACGCGGCCGAGCACTCCGCACATCCCGGTGTGCGGACCGCGGTGATCGCCTGGGCCGACTACACCGCACCGGCCGGCATCGGCATGGACGCGGCCCTGGGCAACCTCGCCGAACGCGGGGCGGTCAGGCTCGACGCACTCGTCGGGGCGCTCCCGGGGACCGCTCCCGTCTCGCTGTTCTGCCACAGCTACGGCTCCGTCCTGTGCGGCGTCGCGGCGGACGAACTGCCCGCCCGGGTGACGGACATCGCGGTCGCGGGCAGCCCCGGCATGCGGGCCGACAACGCCGGCCAGCTGCACACCCGGGCCAACGTGTGGGCGATGCGGGACCGCGACGACTGGATCGAGGACGTGCCGAACCTGGAGGTCGGGGGCCTCGGCCACGGTGCCGACCCGGTGGATCCGGGCTTCGGTGCGCGGATCGCGTCGGCGGGCGACGCGGTCGGCCACAGCGGTTATTTCGAGCCGGGTACCGAGAGCCTGGACAACTTCGCCGCGATCGGTGCCGGCGCCTACTCCTCCGTCATCTGCGCCGAGTCCGGCCAAGGCTGCCACGAACAGATTTCCGGCCACGCGACGGTCTGACGGGCGCAACCACCGCACGAACCGAACTGACGCGCGTAGAGAACGGCGACCGGCCACGCAATGCGAGGGCCTCCGAGGGGGGACGAGCGGGCAAGTGCCGCATACGATGAGGCACATGGGTGATGTGCTGGCCGGAATTCATGCCACCTGGGAGTTCGACACCGACTCCCTGCTCATCCGCTTCGAACGGGGTATCCGTACGCCGAGACTCCTCCAGAGCCTCCGTGAGCGCCGCGTGCCGCACGCTGCGCTGTCGTCGGTGACGCTGACTCCGGGCAAGCGGGGCACGGTGGTGCTGCGCGCGGTCCCGAGACCCGGCGCGGACCCACTGCTGGAGGCGGCGGCGGGTCAGCTGAAGGATGGCTGGGATCCGTACCGTCTGGTGCTCCCCGCCGAGCGCGAGACGCTCGCCGAGTACTACGCGGACGAGCTGCGCGCCCAGCTGGGTCCCGATGCGGGCGAGCCCGCCGACCGCTTCCTGGTCGCGGCCCCCGAGGCGCCGATGCGTTTCAAGGCGTACGACGGCCGGGCGAGCTTCGACGGGGACCGGATCTCCTTCCGCTGGTTCTGGACGGGTGCCTCCTCCGAGAAGTGGAAGGCGGGCGACCAGACGTTTCCGGTCACCGAGCTGAGCGGGGTCGAGTGGCGTTCGCCGGACGGCTTCGAGGGCTATCTGCGGCTGCTGCCGCGCGGGCCCGCTCCCGTGGGACCGGCAGCCGGTACGGGCGGCGGACCGTCGGCCACCGGCCCCGGCGCGGGCCTGCTGACGAGCGCCGCGCCGAGCGCGCAGCCGATGGCGGCGGCGCTGCCCCGCGTGGACCAGGACCCGGCCGCGGTGATCTTCGGCCTCGGCTACGGCCCGGTGCACGAGTCGCTGCCGTTCGCCGCGGCCGTGCTGGAATCCGTGCGCAGGAGGCAGTCCGCCCCCGTGGCGGCGGCTGCCGCCCTGGTGAACGCCGTACGGCGGGACCCGGCCGACATCGCGGAGCGGATCCGCCACCTCGGGGAGCTGCACCAGGCGGGTCTGGTGACGGACGACGAGTTCCGCGCGAAGAAGGCACAGCTGCTCGCGGAGCTGTAGGGAGCCGCGGGGAGCGGGGGCGCGTGTCTCCGTACGACGGCGGCGCGGCCCCGGCTCCTCCCGTGCCGACCGCACCGACCGCACCGACCGCACCGACCGCACCGACCGCACCGACCGCACCGGGAGCGTGTCTCGCCTCGGCTTGCGTGCGACCCGGGTAGTACCCCCGTACGACAGAGGCGGCGGCGGACCGCAACCCTGGTATGACGCCGTGGCACGGCTTCGCTGCCTACGCTGATCACGCCATGCCGACCTCTTCCTCTCCCCCGCCCCCGCCCTCACCGCCGACGCCCGAGCACCCGCCGGTGGACGGCCCGCTGAGCGCCGCCCGACGCAATCTGCGCGAGCTCGGCCGGGCGCTGGCCCACCCGTCCCATCCCCCCACGCCGCTGCTGGCCACTGCGCCGCGACGGTGGCAGCGCCTGCTGCCGTACGTCGTCGTGGTGGCGCTCGGCGCCGTCTTCATCCCGGTCACCAGCGTCGTCCTCGCGAACCAGTACGGTCTGAACGGCGGTCTCGTGGCCGCGCTCGCCATCGCGCAGGCCGCGCCGTTGCTCATGCTGGCGCACCGGCCGCTGCAAGCCTGGTGGATCATCTTCCCGGCCCAGATCGTGGGCGCGATCGTGCTGCTCGGCCAGGACGGCGGGCAGGACTCGGCCTGGCCGTGGACACCACCCGGCCTTGTCAGCTACCTCTGCCTGCTCCTGGCGCTGGGCCTGCGCGAGCAGCGGCGGACCCTCGTCGCCGTCTGGCTGTCGACGGCGGCGGCGGGGATCATCCTCTATCTGGTCTCCCCCCGTCACGGCAGCGACGACTCGGTTCTGCTCGTCGTCCTCGGTGCCGTGGTGCTGGTGATCGGCGCCGCGATCCGCGAACGCGGCGTCGCCCAGCACCGCCTCCGGGAGCAGGAGACCATCAGCGAGGCCGAGCGGGCGCAGCGGACGCTGCTGGAGGAGCGGACCAGGATCGCCCGCGAGCTCCACGACGTGGTCGCGCACCACATGTCGGTGATCACGGTCCAGGCCGACTCGGCCCCGTACCGGATCCAGGGGCTGTCGGACGAGGCGTGCGAGGAGTTCGGTTCGATCGCCGCGAGTGCGCGGGAGTCCCTCACCGAGATGCGGCGCCTGCTGACGGTGTTGCGCAGCGAGGGTACGGAGGGTGAGCGGGCGCCTCAGCCGGGGCTCGACCGGTTGCAGCAGCTGGTGGAGGCGACGGTACGGGCCGGGCTGCCGGCCGAGCTGTCGATGCCCGCCGGGCTGACGGGTGTCCCGCAGGCGGTGGACCTGTCCGCGTACCGGATCGTGCAGGAGGCCCTGGCCAATGTGGTCCGGCACGCGCCGGGGGCCAGGACCCGGGTGTCGGTCGGTTCCGACGGCGCGCATCTGACGGTGCTGGTCGTCAACGACCCGCCGGAACACACGGGTTCGTCGCTCGCCCCGCGCACCCCCGTGGAGACGACGGGGACGGGCCACGGGCTGGTCGGCATGCGCGAACGCGTACGGTTGACCGGCGGCACGCTCGACACCGGGCCGTTGCCCGAAGGCGGATTCCGGGTCGCCGCGCGGCTCCCACTGCCCCCGGCCGCCGCGCCCGATTCCGCCCCGCCCCCGCGACCGGAGGACTCTTGACCATCCGTGTGATCATCGTCGACGACCAGGCCATGGTGCGGGCGGGGTTCGCGGCACTGCTGGCGGCGCAGGCCGACATCGACGTGGTCGGTGAGGCACCGGACGGCCGCCAGGGCGTCGACGTGAGCCGCCGCACTCATCCGGACGTGGTCCTGATGGATGTGCGGATGCCCGGGACGGACGGCCTGGCGGCGGCCCGCGAGCTCCTGAACCCGCCGGTGGGCGTGGTGCACGTGCCCAAGGTGCTGATGCTCACGACGTTCGACGTGGACGACTACGTGTACGAGGCGCTGCGCGCCGGCGCGTCCGGGTTCCTGCTGAAGGACGCCCCGCCGGCCGACCTGATCTCGGCGGTCCGGGTGGTGGCGGCCGGCGACGCGCTGCTGGCGCCCTCCGTGACGCGACGGCTGATCGCGGACTTCGCCCGGCAGCGGCCGTCCTCGGCCGGACGCGGTGGACCGGCGCTGCGGCTGAACGGGCTGACCCCGCGCGAGACGGAGGTGCTGGAGCTGATCGCGCGAGGGCTGTCGAACCAGGAGATCGCGG
Source organism: Streptomyces sp. NPDC026062 (assembly GCF_055568375.1). NCBI lineage: Bacteria > Bacillati > Actinomycetota > Actinomycetes > Kitasatosporales > Streptomycetaceae > Streptomyces > Streptomyces sp. NPDC026062. The sequence continues at coordinate 150,533 of NZ_JBVHOQ010000016.1, read as the reverse complement.
GGCATCTGGTGCTGGCCGAGCAGACCGTGAAGACCCATATCGGGCGGGTGCTGGCCAAGCTGGACCTGCGCGACCGCGCCCAGGCGGTGATCTTCGCGTACGAGGCGGGGCTGGTGGTGCCGGGCGAGGGGTAGGCGCCGGGTCGTCGTCCGGCGAGGGAGAACGCCTTTCGGTCCGCCCCGCGGTTGAGGACCGGCCCGCCCGGCCATTGATGACCTCCCCCGGCCCGTCCGGCGATTGAGGACGTCCCCACGCCCGTCCGGCGATGCGAGGTCACAGGCGTCCGCCGGACGCCCCCGGCACCGCCCCGTACACCCCCTACCCCGGTATCACTCCGCACTTGGCCCCCCGGTGTGACGCCTGCGCACCCACCCTCTTCCTACCTTCCTCCCCGTCGCGCCGATCGGCGTACGGGAGCCGGTTCAGCCGGAGAGGGAGGGTCGGATGCGCCGCTATGCGAGGACCTTGGTCGCGGTCGCCCTGGCGACCACCATGGTGACGGGGACCGCCGGCTGGGTGTCGGGGAACGCCCAGCACGCGCTGACGGGGCCGCCGCCCGGCACCGCCGCCTGGCGGTCGGACCACGTGCTGGGCCGGGAGCTGCCCGATCCGGAGCGGACCGCGCCCGCCGAAGTGGCCCGGTTCTTCGCGGGGTTGAGCGAGCAGGACCGGCAGAGCCTGGCCGTCCGGCATCCGCTGGTCGTCGGGAACCTCGACGGCGTACCCGTCGAACTGCGCTACCGGGCCAACGCCCTTTCCCTGAAGGCCGTTCACGACCCCCGGTACGCGGGCCTCGCCTCGGACCCGCACCGCCGCATCCTCGCCTTCGACCCGCGCGGCCGTGGCCAAGTGGCCGAGGTGTTCGGTGACTTGACCACCGCCGACCGGGTGTCCGTCGTGGTGCCGGGTTCGGACATCGACGCCGGGACCTTCGACCGTACGAACGATGTGTACGGGACACCGGCCGGCATGGCCAAGTCGCTGTACACGGAGACCGGTCCGGGCAGTGCGGTGATCGCCTGGGCCGGGTACACCACCCCCGTCGGCATCGGCCTGGACGCCGCCACCGGTTCGCTCGCCGAGGCGGGTGCGGACCGGCTGACCCGGTTCACGGACGGGCTCACGGCCACCGGTGTGCCCGAGCCGACGGTGTTCTGCCACAGCTACGGCTCCGTCGTCTGCGGTCTCGCCGCATCCCGGCTGCGCGCCGGCGACCTGGTCGTCCTCGGGTCGCCCGGGATGCGCGCCGACACTGTCGAGGACCTGCGCACCGAGGCCCGGGTGTGGGCCGCCAAGGACCCGGACGACTGGATCGACAACGTACCGAACGTCGAGTTCGCGGGGCTCGGCCACGGCGCCGACCCGGCCTCCCCCGAGTTCGGCGCCCGCCGGGTGCCGGCCGCCGACGCCCACGGCCACACCGGCTACTTCGCCCCCGGCACCGAATCCCTGCACGCCTTCGCCGCCATCGCGAACGGCACGTACCCGGAAGGGGATGCCCGATGAGCCTGCGCGCCCTCGCCTCCCGTATCGAATCCCGTACCCCCGCCCACCGCGACCGCGCCCTCGACGGGCTGCGTGCCCTGGCCCTGCTCGCCGTGCCCACCGGGCACTGGCTGCTCGGCGGATTCACGCTCGACGGCGACGGGGCCCTGCACAACGCCAGTCCGCTGTCGTCCTTCGGCGCGCTCGCCCCGTTCAGCTGGGTGCTCCAGATGCTGGGCGTCTTCTTCCTCGTCGGCGGCTACGCCTCGGTGCTCTCCTACCGTCGGAGGAAGTCCACGACGGGGGCCTGGCTGCGGGGCAGAATGGCCCGCCTGGGCAGGCCGGTGCTCGGGGTGACGGCCCTCTGGGCGGTGATGATCCCGGTACTGCACCTGCTGGGTGTGTTGGGTGACACGCTGCGGACCGGGTCGAAGCTGGTGATCCAGCCGCTCTGGTTCGTCGGCGTGTACGCGGTGGTCACCGCGCTGACGCCGTACTGCGTCCGGATGGCGAAGCGGCTCGGCGGCTGGGCCGCGGCCCCGCTGCTCGGCGCGGTCGCCGTCGTCGACCTGCTGCGCTACGGACCGCTCGCCGATGCCATGCCCTCCTGGCTGAGCATGCTGAACATCGTTCCCGGCTGGCTGTTCGCGTACCAGCTCGGCGTCTCCTGGGCCGAGGGCCGGATCGGGAGGCGGGGCGCCCGGCTGCTGCTCGTCGGCGGTGGGGTGCTGTTCGCCGCCCTGCTGCTGCTCTTCCACTACCCGGCGTCGATGGTCGGGGTGCCGGGTGAGGCCCGTACCAACTCGCATCCGCCGTCGCTGCTGGTCCTCGCGCTGGCCGCCGCGCAGAGCGGCGCGGCGATCCTGCTGCGCGGCCGGATCGCCGGGCTGCTGCGCAGGCCGCTGGTGTGGGCGCCGGTCGTGGTGATCAACCTGTCGGCGATGACGATCCTGTGCTGGCACCAGACGGCGATGCTCGCGGCGGCGGTCCCGGCCTCCTTCGCGGGCGAGGTGCCCGGACTGACGACGGGTCCGGACACGCTCGGCTGGGTGGTGGCGCGGCTGGCCTGGATGCCGGTGTTCGCGGGGCTGCTGGTGCTGATCGCGCGGTACGCCCGGCGGTTCGAGGCACCGTGGAAGGCGGGAACGCGCGCCGCGAACGCCCGCCGCGCGATGGCGGGGGTGCTCGCGGCGGGCTTCGCGGTCTTCGCCCTGGGGCTGGCGTGAACGGCCCTCGCCGCCCCGGGGGCGACGTGAGCGGTCCTCGGTGCCCCAGGCCCCGGCCTGAACGGTCCCCGCCCCCGGACCGACGGGAAGGGGAGTGCCGGTCCCCTACTCACGGGCCGCCGACGTCGAGCTCATGTCCGGGTAGCGGTCCCCCGCCACCTGGCCCGCGATGGGCTCCAGCAGTGCCAGTTCCTCGGCCGACAGCGTGAGCCGGGTGGCACCGGTGTTCTCCAGCAGCCGGCTGCTCCTACGGGTGCCGGGGATCGGCACCACGGCCAGCCCGTGCACCTGGGCCCGCTGCTGGACCCAGGCCAGCGCCACCTGGGCCGCGGTCGCCCCGTGCGCGGCGGCGATCTTGTGGACGGGTTCGAGGAGCGCGGCGTTCGTCTTCGCGTTGTCGCCGGTGAAGCGCGGCTGGAACTGCCGGAAGTCGTTCTTCGCCAGCTCCTTGCCCGCGTCCGCGAACGCCCCGGTCAAAAAGCCCCGGCCGAGCGGCGAGTACGGCACGAACGTCACCCCCAGCTCCACGGCGGCGGGCACGGCGCTGCGCTCGACGTCCCGGCTGAAGAGCGACCACTCGGACTGGAGGGCGGCGATCGGGTGCACGGCGTGCGCCTCACGCAGTTCCGCCCCGGTCACCTCGCTCAGCCCGAGCTGCTTGACCTTGCCCTGCGCCACCAGCTCGGCCATCGCGCCGACGGACTCGGCGAGCGGCACGGCCGGGTCGCGGCGGTGCATGTAGTAGAGGTCGATCACGTCGGTGTCCAGCCGGCGCAGGCTGTCCTCGACCGCCTTGCGGATGTACGCCGGGTCGTTGCGCACGCCCCGGTAGTGCGGGTCGTCCTCGCGCCGCTCGATGGCGAACTTCGTGGCGAGGGTGATCTCGTCCCGGTGCGCGCCGACGAAGGGCGCGATGAACGTCTCGTTGGCGCCGCTGCCGTAGATGTCGGCGGTGTCGAAGAGCGTGACACCGGCGGCGAGGGCCGTCTCCAGGGTCTCGCGGGCCGCGGCCTCGTCGGTGTCTCCGTAGAACTCGCTCATGCCCATGCAGCCGAGCCCCTGGACACCGACCTGCGGGCCGCCCCTGCCGAGCTCCGTGGTGGCGATCTTGTTGTCAGTCATCAGACACTGGGCCTTTCCGGCGCCCGGCGGGCGCCCGCATAGAACTCGATCTTGTGGTCGAGGACGGCGAGGGTGTCGTGGAGCTCCGCGATCCGCGTCCTCACGTCGCGGCGGGTCGCCTCCAGCAGCTCCTGGCGTTCCTCGAAGGTGTGGTCGCCCTCGCGCAGCAGTTCCGCGTACCGGACCATGTCGGCGACCGGCATCCCGGTCAGCCGCAGCTTGCCGACGAAGGCGAGCCAGTCCAGGTCCGCGTTGGTGAAGCGGCGCTGCCCCGTGTGCGACCGGTCGACGTGCGACATCAGCCCGATCCGCTCGTACCAGCGCAGTGTGTGGGCGCTCAGTCCGGTGAAGGCGGCCACCTCACTGATGGTGTAGCGGTCCTGGCCCTCGGGACGCGGATGGGACCGGGGAGCCTCCGTCGTACAGGCGTCCGCCCCTGCCGAAGTGATCTCCGTCTGCGTCTGCGCCTGCGTCCCCGTCTCCGTCACCGTCATGCCCTCCACGCTAGAACCTTGGAGCGCACTCTAAGCAAGCGCAATCGGATGCGAGTTTCGGCCACGCCCGTACACCGCCCCGTTCAGGGGGCGGCCGGGGTCAGTGGGACCGGGCGAACAGTGCGTCGAGTTCCGGGAAGGCGATGCTCTCGGTGAGGGAGTCGTAGCTCCCGGTGCCGAGGAGTTCCCGAGCGGTGCGGCGGGCGGCGGCGTAGGCGGCCTGTGCGACGCCGGAGCCGAGACTGACGCGGGCCACTCCGAGGGCGCCCAGCTCGGAGACGGCCGGGGCGCCGGGACCGGCCATGACGTTCAGCGGTACGGAGATGCCCCCGGCCAGCGCCGCGATGGTGGCGGAGTCGGTGACACCGGGAACGAAGATGCCGTCCGCGCCCGCCTCGACGTACCTGTGCGCGCGGGCCAGGGTCTCCTTCAGCCGGGTCTCCGGGTCGCCGAGCCCGAGCAGGAAGGTGTCGACACGGGCGTTGAGGAACAGGTCCGCACCCGCCCGGTCGGCGCTCCGCCGGGCCGAGGCCAGCCGCGCCGCGAGTTCCGCCGGCGGCCGGGTTCCGTCCTCGATGTTGACGCCCGCGGCACCGGCAGCGAGCACCCGGGCCACGGTCTCGCCGACCCCGGCGGCGTCCGTCCCGTAGCCGCCCTCGATGTCCGCGGTGACCGGAACGCCGACGGCGGAGACGATGCGGCCGATCAGTTCCAGCGCCCGGTCACGGGTGAGGAAGCCGCCGTCCGGGGAACCCAGCGACCAGGCGGCTCCGGCGCTGGTCGTGGCTATCGCCGGGGCGCCCTCGGCCTCGATGACGCGAGCGCTCGCGACATCCCAGGCGTTGGCGAGAGCCAGGGGCGCGGACGCGGTGTGGAGCGAGCGGAAAACGCGCGCATTGTCCTGCTGTGCGGTGGTCATGCCGCCATCAAACATCGGCTGCCGCCCGCCTTCCGGCAGGAATCCGACACCTACGTAGGCCCCGGGGACCGGCACCCATGCCCCCACCTCATGCCCCCACCTCCGGAGTCGCCCCCGGAATCGACCTCCGGAGTCGACCTCCGAAGGCCGTCCCGGGCCGACCATTTACTCTCGTACGTATGCAGAGCCTGGCGATGATCGACAACTGGCCCGTCCCCACCGCGGCGACGGCCGTCGTACGAGCGGACGGGACCGTCGTCGGCACCCGCGGCCCGACCGCGCACCGCTTCCCGCTCGCCTCCGTCACCAAGCCGCTCACGGCCTACGCGGCGCTGGTGGCGTACGAGGAGGGCGCGGTCGAACTCGACGAACCGGCCGGGCCCGAGGGCTCCACGGTCCGGCACCTGCTGGCCCACACCAGCGGCCTCGCGTTCGACGAGCACCGGGTCACGGCCCCGCCCGGCAATCGGCGGCTCTACTCGAACGCGGGCTTCGAGGTGCTGGGCGACCACATCGCGAAGGCGACGGACATCCCGTTCCCGGAGTACCTGCGCCAGGCGGTGCTGGAACCCCTGGGGATGACGGCGACCTCACTGGACGGCTCGCCCGCCCGCGACGGCGTCTCGACCGTCGACGACCTGGCGCGGTTCGCGGCGGAGCTCCAGGCGCCCCGGCTCCTGGACCCGCGCACGGTGCTGGAGGCGCAGACCGTCGTCCACCCCGGGCTGAAGGGCGTCCTGCCGGGCTACGGCCACCAGAACCCCAACGACTGGGGTCTCGGCTTCGAGATCCGGGACCACAAGTCGCCGCACTGGACCGGCTCTTCCTCCTCCCCCGGGACGTTCGGGCACTTCGGGCAGTCGGGCACGTTCCTGTGGGTCGACCCGGTGGCGGGAGCGGCCTGCGTGACCCTCACAGACCGGGCCTTCGGCCCCTGGGCCGCCGAGGTGTGGCCGCCGTTCACGGACGCGGTGCTGGCGGAGCTGAGGCCGTGACCGGGGCGGCGGCCAGGCACTCGAACCACACCGCCTTGCCGCCGCCGTCGCGGCGCACCTCCACACCCCACTTGTCGGTGACGGCAGCCACCAGCACCAGCCCCCGCCCGCCCTCGTCGAGCACATCACCCTCGGTCACGACGGGCAGCGCCGGGCAGGCGTCCGCCACTTCGACGCGTACGCCCGCGCCCTCCGGGAGCCGGAAGACGAACGTCTGGCAGCGGCGTCCCGGCACATGCCGGACGACGTTGGCGATCAGCTCGGTCAGCGCGAGTTCCGCCGCTTCGGCGACCTCCGGCATGCCCCACCCCTTGAGGTAGAGGCCCAGAATGCGCCTCAGATGCCGGGCGGAGTGCTCCCCCATGGCGAAGTCGGTGCGGTAGACGGGCTCTTCGGACTCGGCCCGGGGAGCAATTACGTGATTCATGTCACCATGATGCGAGCGCATGACTACGCTCGGCTACGTACGGAACCGAACGCCGCGAGGCGTTGCACATCGGAGGTCCCTGCCGTGGCCAACATCCAGACGCTCGACCCCAGCGCCTCCCCACTGGACTACTACGGCTGGGAATTACGCCGTCTGCGCGAGGCCGCCGGCCTGAACCAGGCCCAGTTGGGCGACATCATCTTCTGCACGGGCTCGCTGATCGGCCAGATCGAGACGACGAAGAAGCTGCCCACCCGCGACTTCTCCGAACGGGTCGACGCCGCGCTGGGCACGGGCGGGACGTTCTCCCGGCTGATGGGCCTGGTCCTGCGCAGCCAGCTGCCGACATGGTTCCAGCCGTACGCGGACATGGAGGCCCGCGCCACCTACATCTCCACGTACCAGGCGCAGTTGGTCTACGGGCTGTTGCAGACGGAGGACTACGCGCGAGCTGTCCTGGCCACCGGTATGCCCGACGATCTGGAGGGCCTGCTCGCCGCCCGGATGGAGCGTCAGCGCATCCTGGAGCGCGAACGGCCACCGCTGACCTGGGCCGTACTGGACGAGGCGGTGCTGTATCGGGTGATCGGCGGCCGGGAGGTCATGCGGGCCCAACTGTCGCGGCTGTTGGACTTCACCACCAACCGGTGGATGCGCATCCAGGTGCTGCCCTTCGTGGCAGGCGAACACGCAAGCCTCGAAGGCTCGTTCACCATCATGCGCTTCGACGACGATCCGGACATCATCTACACCGAGGACATCATCTCCGGCCATATGACCGCCAGCCCTGACATGGTCCGGGAGGGCTCGCTCCGATACGCTCACTTGCAGGCTGCCGCCCTATCTGTAGAGGATTCGGCAGCTCTGATCGCCCGTGTGATGGAGGAGCGTTATGGAGACCGGCCCCGACCTGAAGAGCGCGCAGTGGCGTAAATCCAGCTACAGCGGAAGCTCTGGCGGTGAATGCGTCGAGTGCACCGTGACCGGCGGCGCCACCTGGCGCACATCCTCGTACAGCGGCAACACCGGCGGCGAGTGCGTCGAGGTCGCCGCGGGCGTCTCCTGTGGTTCCGTGCCCGTCCGCGACAGCAAGGTCCACGACGGGCCCGTCATCGTCGTCGGGGCAGCGGCCTGGCGCGGCTTCGTGGACAGCCTCTGCGCGAAGTGAGCTCGCCCGGGAAGCCGTCGGCGCGGTGGGCGACATGGAGCAACCTGCTCACCTGCGGTGACGGTTCCGGCGTGTCGTGAGGCGGGCGTTCCCGGCACGCCCCGAGGGTGGCGGGAGACCTCACGAGAAGGGGCGAGAGATGCCCGAAGTCACCACCCCGTACGCGACCGGCACACCGTGCTGGGTCGATCTGATGGTGAAGGACCAGCAGGCCACTCTGGACTTCTACCGCGACCTGCTCGGCTGGCAGGGGCAGCCCAGCCCGGCCGAGTTCGGCGGGTACGCGGTGTGCGAGCTGAACGGCAAGGCGGTGGCCGGCATCGGCAGGACGGCGGTTCCCGAAGGGACGCCGGAACCGCCGACCGTGTGGACCAGCTACCTGGCCTCCACCGATGCCCAGGCCACCCAGGACGCCATCGTCGCCGCCGGGGGCACCCTGCTGGCCCCGGTGACCGACATCGGTGACATGGGGCGGATGCTGATCGCCGCCGACCCGCAGGGCGCGGTGTTCGGAGTGTGGCAGCCCGGCACCTTCTCCGGTGCCCAGGTGGTCAACGAGGCCGGTGCGCTTGTCTGGAACGAGCTCCACACCAGCGATGCGCTCGCCGCCACCGCCTTCTACGGCGAGGTGTTCGGCATCGAGTTCCGGCCGCTGAGCGGGGCGGACTCCTACTGGGAGGTCCGGGTCGGCAACCGCGCGGTCGGCGGTGCCACCCTGCTGGCCGACGACCCGCCCGGCACCCCGGCGCACTGGCTGACCTACTTCGCGGTCGACGACGTGGACTCCTGCGTGGACGCGCTGGTCCGGCAGGGCGGCAGCGTCCTCACACCGCCGTTCGACATGATGGCCGGCCGGATGACCGTGGTCACCGATCCGCAGGGCGGCGCGTTCGCGATGATCAAGCCGACGCCCATGTGAGCCCCCCTTCTCCTCGCACATCGCGCATACGCGTGTGGCCCGCCCGGAGCTCCGGGCGGGCCACACGCGTATGTGCCGGGCACCCCTCCCCGGCAGGGGACCCGTCATCGGCGGCCCGGTACGTTCCCGCGTGAAGAAGCAGCGCTTCCGCAGGGGTGGGGCCCGTACCGAAAGAGGATCAAGCCATGACACATCGACCGGAGGATTTCCTTCGCGGCAGGGCCGGATCCGTCCGACGGCACGGAGATCAGGCCCGGCGGGAACCTTCGGCCCGGTGCCGGACACGTACAGGGCATGGAACTGAACGACGCTGATCCCGCAGGCCCGGTCGGAGCGATATCCGACCGGGCCCTGTGGGCGAGGGCCGTCGAAGGGGACCGGGAGGCGTTCGGCCGGATCTTCGACCGGCACGGGAAGACCGTCTACAACTATCTGTTCCGGCGGACGGCCGACTGGTCCGAAGCCGAAGACCTCACGTCGACCGTGTTCCTGCACGCCTGGCGCCGACGGTCGGAGACCGTACTCGACCGCGACTCGGCCCTGCCGTGGCTGCTCGGCATCGCCGACCGCCTGGTGTCGAACACCAGACGGCGGCTGAGGCGGGCCGAGGCGTTGCTGCACCGGCTCATCTCGCACGACGAGCCGGTGGGCGACCACGCGGAACGCGTCGCTGTCCGGGTCGACGACGAGCGTCGTATGTCGGAGATCCACCGGGCGCTGGCCCGGCTGCCGCGCCACGAACGCGAGGTCATCGAGCTCTGCGTGTGGTCGGGCCTGGACCAGCAGGCAGCCGCGGCAACGCTGCGGGTGGCCGTCGGAACGGTGAAGTCCCGACTGCACCGGGCCCGGCGGAGACTGGGGGCCGATCTCATCGAAGGAGCCATGGCCGAGGCGTCGTTCAGTTCCAGGAATCCCGTCAACGCGGAAGAGGTCGCACGATGAATGACAGGCAGGGCATTCCTGCGGCTCCTTCCGATCGTGATCTGCCGAATCATCGGCGGACCCGAGAGGAGCTACTGATGAAGATCGACTCAGAGGGCAACCAGGCCTCGGTGCGCAGCAGATGGGGAGTGCCGCTGGGGGTCGCCGCCGGCGTCGCGGCACTGAGCGTCGGGGCCGTGACCTTCCTCGGCGGGGCAGGGGAAGCCCAGCCGGCTCTCGCCTCGCCCGCCGGAAACCCGACGCCCGCCGCCGCGTCACCGAGCGCGGGCGCCACGCCCGGCTCCACGTCGGGCGGAACCGGCGAGGCTCCGTCGTCGGGTCAGGCGTCTTCCGCACGGGACGGCTTCACCGTCACCAGCGGGAAGACCACCCCGATCGACGCGGGAACCGTCAGCAGGATCCTGTCCTCCTGCCTGGGTGCGGACGCATCGCGCTACCACGCGGTGATCGGGGTCCGTACCCCCCTCGCCTCGAAGGACTGGGACGGCGTGGTCGTCGCCGTCGACTCCGCCGGCCAGTACGTGCAGTGCGAGTCGAAGGGCGACAAGGGCAACAGCCCCGACTCCCCGCCCACGTTCATCAACAACCGCCTGTGGGGCACCGGTCGTACGATCTCGTACTTCGACTCCATCGGCGCGTTCGTCGGCAAGAAGAAGCTCGTCATGGTGGGCGCCGGGCACTACACGTCCGGCGTCGCCAGGATCACCATCAGCTACGGCGACGACCCGAAGCAGTACCCGGCGGTCATGGCAGGCGGCGCGTTCGCCTACGCGGCGGCTCTCTCCACCGACTCGTCCGACCTCGACCCGCGGGACGCGGCGGGCCCGAACCCCTACGTCCATGCCTTCGACGCGTCCGGCAAGGAGATCTACAACCAGGCGAAGGACCCGCAGTTCGCCGGCTAGCAGCGAGCCCGGGGCCGGGGCCGTCACGAACTCGCCCCGGGCGGCGGCGAGGGGAGGGATCCCGGCCCTGCGGCGGGCCGGGATCCCTCCCCTCGGTCAGCGGTCGTTCAGCGGTCGTTCAGCGCTCCGTCACCGCCGTCGTCAGACCGTCGCCACACGTCCCGCGTACCGCTGGGTCCAGCCGGTGCCGGTGTTGGCGGTGAGCACCACGTCGTAGTAGCCGTGCTCGGTGGGCCAGTGCACGAGGGTGGAGGAGCCGCCGGGGACGACGAACTTCCGGGTGCCGCCGAGGTAGTCGTTGGCCTTCAGGGTGTAACGGACGGGGTGCCTGCCGTCGTTGTGCAGCCGCAGCCGGACCTCGGCGCGACGGCCCCGGACCAGCTCCGCCCCGACGCGCGGAATACCGATGTGCTTCCGGCTCTCGCCTTCGGGGACCACCTTTCCGGCGAACGAGCGCAGGAAGCCGTCGGGACCGTAGACGGAGAACGCGTACCTGCCGCCGGTCTCGTTCGTGTCCCAGGTGTACGAGCGCGGGGCCGCCGCGCTCACCGTGTACGGCGTGTTGTCGAAGGCGAGGTACTGGTCGGGGAAGACCTGGAGGCTCACCGCCTTGCCCTCCGGGCCTCCGGCCAGCGTCATGTACGCGGTCACCGTGCCGGTGGAGCGGTCCTCGGTGAACGTGGTGTGCGGGTGGAAGGAGAGGCCGCGCGGCTTCATCCTGTCCTCGGGCAGCTTCGGCGGGGTCCCGGTGACGGGGTCGGCGATGACGACCGGACCCGGCCGGGGGTGCGCGAAGTCGATCGCGCTGGTCAGGTCACCGGCGATGGAGCGGCGCCATTCGGTGATGTTGGGGCAGGTGAACGGCTTGCCCAGATGGGCGGCCCAGGTCTCCAGGAACTTCACCGTCGAGGTGTGGTCGAACACCTCCGACGCGACATGTCCGCCCCGGGTCCACGGCGAGACCAGCAGCATCGGCACCCGGGGGCCGAAGCCGTACGGAGTGGTGCCTGAGAACTCGCCGGGAGTTCCCGCCTCCGGGCGCGGGGGCAGGACGTGGTCGAACTTTCCGTCGTTCTCGTCGTACGTGATGATCACGAGGGTGTGGTTCCAGATGTCCTCGTTGCTCTGGAGCGTCTTGAGGACCTTGTTCATGTACCGCTCGCCGTGCACCGTGTCGAAGCCCGGGTGCTCGCTCCACGCGGCGGGCATGACCACCCAGGAGACCTCGGGGAGCGGGTGCTCCGCGCCGGGCTCGCAGGCCGCGATGAGGTCGCGGAGCACCGCGTCGAGGTTCGCCTCGGAGTCGTCGTCGGGCGTGGTGGCACCCTCGTAGACGAAGGAGTTGGCCTTCCATATCTTGCCGGTGCCCGGTGCGAGGTCGGCCTCGTCCGCCGTGCGGGGGTCGAAGGAGGAGAAGCTGTTGGTGACGTTGCAGCCGTACTCGCCGATGTAGCCGCCCTGGAGGCTGCCCCGGACACCGTTGCCGCTGTTGTCGGAGTAGACCCGCCAGTCGATACCGGCCTGCTGGAGCTGCTCGGGGACGGTGGTCCAGCTTCGGCTGTAGTCGTTCTGCCGGGCGTTGGTGACCTCGCCGCCCGCCGAACCGGTCATCAGGTAGTAGCGGTTGGGGATGGTCGGCCCGTGCAGCGAGCAGAAGTTCATGTCGCAGACGGTGTACTGGGAGGCGAGCGAGTACATCCACGGCATGTAGTCGGGCGTGTAGTACCACATGCAGTGGTCGCCCTTGTCCTTCACCCAGGTGTTCCAACGCCCGTCGTTGGCACCGTAGAAGTTGTGGTTGTCGCTCCAGGTGGCGGTGGACACGGCGGGCTCCACGATGGTGCCGGAGGCGTCGCGCTGCTGGAAGACGCCGGTGCCGTCCTGGAATCTGAGGGCCTGCTTGTCGTGGTGCCCGCGCACTCCGGGCAGCTGGCCGAGATAGTGGTCGAAGGACCGGTTCTCCTGCATGAGGATCACCACGTGCTTCAGATCGGAGATGTCTCCGTTGAAGCCCTTGGGCAAGTGGTATTCGGCCGCACCGGCCTGCGCCCCGCCGACCGCTTCGGCGACCGGGCCGGCGGCGATCGCGCCGAGTCCGACGGCGGCGGTCTGGAGCATCCGGCGCCGGCTGATGCGGAATTCGCCGGCGGGGCTCATGGGGTGCGTGGAGCTCGCGGGGTTCACGGGGTTCACGAGGTTCACGGGGCTGTCGATGTCGGGACATGCGGTTTCGGTGATGCTGACAGTCATCAGGGGGACCTCTGGGGGAGAGTGATTCAGGGAGCAAACGTCGCCGCTTGCCTGCGAAAACTAGGCGGCCAGGGCGAACGGCGGGCGAACCAAGGGCGTATTCCTGAGGCACCGGAAGATTTCCATGGGGCTCGACGCCGAGTCGAGACGCGGCGCGGTGATAGCCGAAACTCGCGCCCGGTTGGCCGGTCGGCCGGTCTTGTCATCGCCCTGTCCGGAGATCACGGGTCTCGTCAACGCCCTGTCCGGAGGTCGCCGGTGTTGTCATCGCTCTGTCCGGAGATCACGGTGAACCGCTACCGTCCCCGGCCATGACCGACATAGTCCGCGCCACCGCATCCGACGTCCCGGTACTCGCCGCCGTCCTCGCCAGCGCCTACGCCGAGGACCCCGTGTGGTCCTGGCTGATGCCCCACGACCGGGACCGCAGGCTGCGGCTCCTGTTCACCGCGCACCTGGCCCAGCAGGTGCCGGCCGGCCGGGTGTGGACCGACCAGGACCGGACGGTGGCCGCGGTGTGGGCGGAGCCCGGACAGTGGAAGCTCCCGGCGACCTACCTGCTGCGCAACGCGGGCACACTGCTGCGCGCCGCTCGGGCCCAACTCCCCAGGACCGGAATGCGGTTGCTCGCCCTGGAGCACCGCCATCCGGCCGCCCCCGCACACTGGTACGTCGAGTACATCGGCACCCACGCCGACGCGCGCGGCACGGGGCGCGGGTCGGCGGTGCTGGGCGGGCTGCTGGAGCGGGCCGACGCGGACGGGCGGCCGGTCTTCCTGGAGTCCAGCAACCGGCGCAATCTGACGTTCTACGAGCGGCACGGGTTCACCGTGCACGAGGAGATGGCGTTCCGCTCCGGGCCGCCGATGTGGGCGATGTGGCGCCGGGAGACCGAACGCTGAGAAAGGCCTTTGCGCGGCAGGCCGCCTCCCGCCCATGCTGACCGGGTCGTTCCGGGCCTCAACCAGGTCCAGGGACAAGGTGGCCAGCGAGAGGTGCCCCGATATGGGTGTGTACGACCGGCTGTTCGTTCCCGCGCCGTCCCCCTGCCCGCAGTGCGGTTCGCGGGAGGACATGGTGATCCAGTTCCACTTCGGCGACGTGTACCTGAACAAGTACCGGATCGGGGACTCGATCGCCTGGTCGCCCACGGCCAAGGGATCCCCTCGGACCGGCCGCTTCGAGATACCCGGCTACCCGGAATGGTGCAAGGAGTGCGGGCAGGACGACAACGGCTTCTGCATCGTGCAGTTCGACGGTGACATGATCACCGGCTTCCGCAGGGCGACCGAGGAGGACATGGAGAGGTTCGAGTGGTGAACGGTGGCAGACCCGGCGCCGCCCATCACCGGCCGGGCGGCGGGGCCTGACACCGTTCCTCGCCTGCCGCAGGGCGCGCCCGGCGGCGACGCCTCAGCCCGGGAGCTCCCAGACCAGCACCTCGGCCGCCCCGCCCGCGACCAGCTCCAGGCCGTGCTCCCCGGCGATCCGCGCCGCGTCGCCCGCCGCCAGCTCCTCGTCACCGATCCCGACGGTCCCGGCCACCACGTGGACGTACACCTTCGGCGAGTCCGGCAACGCCGTGCGCTCCCCCTCGGCCAGCCGCCGCACATGGAGCATCGCGCCGGCTTCCGGCAGGGCGTACGGGGTGGAGTCGGCGATGCCGGGGACGGCCGTGTACGAGGGTTCGCCGCCCGGCTCCAGGGGCGCGAGCCACATCTGAAGGAACGTCAGCGGGCCTTCCCCGTCGTTGCGTTCGACGTGCCGGACACCGGAGGCGGCGCTGAGGTGCTGGACGTCCCCGGGCCGTACGACCGTGGCGTGACCGGCCGAGTCCCGGTGGGTCAGCTCGCCCTCCACGACCCAGGTGACGATCTCGGTATGGCTGTGCGGGTGCTCCTCGAAACCGGCGCCGGGGGCGAGGCGCTCCTCGTTGCAGGCCAGGACCGGCCCGAAGCGGAGGTTGTCGGGGTCGTAGAAGGTGCCGAAGGAGAACGAGTGCCGGGACTCGATGCCGGCCGCGCCGTCCCCGCCCCTGAATCGGTCGCCGGAGCGACGTACGGAAATCACCCGTTCACGGTAGCCCGCCCCGGGCACCCGGGGACCGGCCACCCGGGAACCCCGGAACCCGGGGCGGGCCACCCGGCGGTTCGGCCCGCCACCCGCCCCGCCCCTTCGGGCACCCGTCCGGATAGGGCAGTCTTGTCACCGTGCCCCGACCCGATCCTGATCAGCCCGATGCGAACGCCGCCCATCTCCATGCCGCGACCCTGAAACGACTGGAGCAGTCCTCCGGCCGCCTGGCCGCGAACGCGATCGCCCGCATGGACGAGTCGCTGCCCTGGTACCGGGCGATGCCCCCGGAGAACCGGTCCTGGATCGGCCTGGTGGCCCAGGCCGGTATCGCCGCGTTCACCGAGTGGTTCCGGCATCCGGAGACCCCGCAGGCCATCTCGACCGATGTGTTCGGTACGGCTCCGCGCGAGCTGACCCGGGCGATCACACTGCGGCAGACCGTCGAGATGGTGCGGACGACCATCGAGGTCATGGAAGCCGCGATCGACGAAGTCGCCGCACCCGGAGACGAGTCGGTCCTGCGTGAGGCGCTGCTCGTCTACGCGCGGGAGATCGCCTTCGCGACCGCCCAGGTGTACGCGCAGGCCGCAGAGGCCCGGGGCGCCTGGGACGCCCGCCTCGAATCGCTCGTGGTCAACGCGGTGCTGTCCGGGGAGGCCGACGAGGGCGCCGTGTCCCGGGCCGCCGCACTCGGCTGGAACTCCCCCGAACACGTGTGCGTACTGCTCGGTACGGCTCCGGACGGCGACAGCGAACTGACCGTGGAGGCGATCCGCCGGGCCGCCCGGCACGCCAAGCTCCAGGTCCTGACCGGGGTGCTGGGCAACCGCCTGGTCGTCATCGCGGGCGGCAGCGACAACCCGCTCCAGGTCGCGAAGGCACTGATCGGCCCGTACGCGGCAGGTCCGGTCGTCGCCGGTCCCGTGGTGCCGGACCTGCTGGCGGCCACCCGGTCCGCGCAGGCGGCGGCGGCCGGCCTCAAGGCGTGCGGTGCCTGGCAGGACGCTCCTCGGCCCGTGCTCGCGGACGATCTGCTGCCGGAGCGCGCGATGGCGGGAGACCCGGCCGCGCGGGATCAGTTGGTGGAGGAGATCTACAGACCGCTCGAAGAAGCAGGTTCTGCCCTCCTGGAGACGCTGAGTGTGTATCTGGAACAGGCGAGCAGCCTCGAAGGCGCGGCCAGAATGCTGTTCGTCCACCCCAACACCGTGCGCTACCGGCTTCGACGTGTGACAGACGTCACCGGCTGGTCGCCCTCCGACGTCCGCTCCGCGTTCACCCTGCGGATCGCCCTGATCCTGGGGCGCCTGGCCGACAGAGATCTCCAGTCCTAGACTTTTGTCGGACATCAACAATTCCCCCCACGGTTCTTCGTCCCTGTCCCCACGGGCGTTCCGGACCGTTCACAAGAGAGAGTGTGAGGGTGCTCGTACTCGTCGCTCCCGGCCAAGGCGCTCAGACGCCCGGCTTCCTGACTCCCTGGCTCGACCTCCCCGGTGCCTCCGACCGCATCGCGGCCTGGTCCGACGCCATCGAGCTCGACCTTGCCCACTTCGGCACCAAGGCCGACGCGGAGGAGATCCGTGACACCGCGGTGGCTCAGCCGCTGCTGGTCGCCGCCGGTCTGCTCTCAGCCGCCGCGCTCAACGCGTCGCCGGGTGTCGTCGCAGGTCACAGCGTGGGTGAAATCACCGCAGCCGCTCTCGCCGGGGTCATCGGCGACGAGGCGGCGCTGCGTTTCGTACGCACCCGGGGACTCGGTATGGCCGAGGCCGCCTCGGCCACCGAGACCGGCATGGCCGCGCTGCTCGGCGGCGACCCGGAGGTCACCGTCCCGCACCTGGAGAAGCTCGGTCTGACACCGGCGAACGTCAACGGGGCCGGTCAGATCGTCGCCGCCGGCACCGCCGAGCAGATCGCCGCGCTCACCGAGGACAAGCCCGAGGGCGTGCGCCGGGTGGTCCCGCTCAAGGTCGCCGGCGCGTTCCACACGCACCACATGGCTCCCGCCGTCGAGCGTCTGCGTGAGGCCGCCACGGCGCTGAAGGTATCCGACCCGGCCGTGACATATGTCTCGAACGCCGACGGGCAGACCGTCGCCACCGGCACGGAGGTCATCTCCCGGCTGGTCGGCCAGGTCGCCAACCCGGTCCGCTGGGACCTGTGCATGGAGACGTTCAAGGCGCTGGGCGTCACCGCGCTCATCGAGGCCTGCCCCGGCGGCACGCTGACCGGTCTGGCCAAGCGCGCGCTGCCCGGAGTGCAGACCCTGGCCCTCAAGACCCCCGACGACCTCGACGCGGCCCGCGCGCTCATCGCTGAGCACGCGGGTGCCTAAGGAGCCCGAGAGCATGTCGAAGATCAAGCCCAGCCAGGGCGCCCCGTACGCACGGATCATGGGTGTCGGCGGCTACCGCCCGACCCGCGTCGTGCCCAACGAGGTCATCCTCGAAACGATCGACTCGTCCGACGAGTGGATCCGCTCCCGGTCCGGCATCGCCAGCCGCCACTGGGCCTCCGAGCAGGAGACCGTGTCCGCGATGTCCGTCGAGGCATCCGGCAAGGCCATCGCCGACGCCGGGATCACGCCGGAGCAGATCGGCGCGGTCATCGTCTCCACCGTCTCGCACTTCAAGCAGACCCCGGCCATCGCGACCGAGATCGCCCACAAGGTCGGCGCGGGCAAGCCCGCCGCCTTCGACATCTCGGCCGGCTGCGCGGGCTTCGGCTACGGCCTCACGCTCGCCAAGGGCATGATCGTCGAGGGCTCGGCCCAGTACGTACTGGTGATCGGCGTGGAGCGGCTGAGCGACCTCACCGACCTGAGCGACCGCGCGACGGCGTTCCTGTTCGGCGACGGAGCCGGTGCCGTGGTCGTCGGCCCGTCCAAGGAGCCGGCCATCGGCCCGACGGTCTGGGGCTCCGAGGGCGACAAGTCCGACACGATCAAGCAGACGGTGGCGTGGGACGAGCTGCACGTCGGCGACGTCTCGAAGCTGCCTCTCAACGACCGCGGCGAGATCAAGTTCCCCGCCATCACCCAGGAGGGCCAGGCGGTCTTCCGCTGGGCCGTCTTCGAGATGGCGAAGGTCGCCCAGCAGGCGCTGGACGCGGCCGGAATCGCCCCGGAAGACCTGGATGTCTTCATCCCGCACCAGGCCAACATGCGGATCATCGACTCGATGGTGAAGACCCTGAAACTGCCGGAGCACGTCACGGTCGCCCGTGACATCGAGACCACCGGCAACACTTCCGCCGCCTCGATTCCGCTCGCAATGGAGCGGCTCCTGGCGACCGGTCAGGCGAAGAGCGGCGACACCGCGCTCGTCATCGGCTTCGGGGCGGGTCTCGTCTACGCCGCGACGGTCGTTACCCTCCCCTAGGCACACCGGGTCTTTTCGCCCGGACGTCCGAACCCAGCAGATACACACCGAAGGAGCGCCAACATGGCCGCCACGCAGAAGGAGATCGTCGACGGTCTCGCCGAGATCGTCAACGAGATCGCCGGAATCCCGGCCGAGGACGTCGAGCTGGACAAGTCCTTCACGGACGACCTGGACGTCGACTCGCTGTCCATGGTCGAGGTCGTTGTCGCCGCCGAGGAGCGCTTCGACGTCAAGATCCCCGACGAGGACGTCAAGAACCTCAAGACGGTCGGCGACGCCGCCGAGTACATCCTCAAGCACCAGGCCTGATCCAGCCGGCTCGTGTGTCGCCACCCGGCGGTGGCGCCGCTGATTCACGACCCTCTACACGTGGAGAAGATTTTCCAGTGAACTCGACCAATCGCACCGTGGTCGTCACCGGTATCGGCGCAACCACTCCGCTGGGTGGCGATTCCGCATCGACCTGGGAAGGTCTGATGGCCGGCCGTTCCGGCGTCAAGCCCCTTGAGGGCGAACGTTTCGCCGAACTGCCCGTCCGGATCGCGGCCCTCGCGGCCGTCGACCCGGGCGACGTCCTGCCCCGCCCGCTCGCCCGCAAGCTGGACCGCTCGGCGCAGTTCGCGCTGATCGCGGCCCGTGAGGCGTGGGCGGACGCGGGCTTCACCGGTCCTGCCGGTGAGGACGAGAAGATCCAGCCCGAGCGGCTGGGTTCGGTCATCGCCTCCGGCATCGGCGGCGTGATCACCCTGCTCGACCAGTACGACGTGCTGAAGGAGAAGGGCGTACGCCGCGTCTCCCCGCACACCGTGCCCATGCTCATGCCCAACGGCCCGGCCGCCAACGTGGGTATCGAGGTGAACGCCCGCGCGGGCGTTCACACCCCGGTCTCCGCCTGCGCGTCGGGTGCCGAGGCGATCGGGTACGCCGTCGAGATGATCCGCACCGGCCGTGCCGACGTGGTCCTCGCCGGTGGCACCGAGGCGGCGATCCACCCGCTGCCGATCGCCGCGTTCGCCAACATGATGGCGATGTCCAAGAACAACGACGAGCCCGAGAAGGCCTCGCGTCCGTACGACACCGGCCGGGACGGTTTCGTCCTCGGCGAGGGCGCCGGCGTCGTCGTCCTGGAGTCCGCGGAGCACGCCGCCGCGCGCGGCGCCCGGATCTACTGCGAGGTGCTGGGCCAGGGGCTGTCCGCCGACGCCCACCACATCGCCCAGCCCGAGCCGACCGGGCGCGGCATCGCCGCCGCGATGCAGAACCTGCTGGACCAGACGGACCTCAAGCCGTCCGAGGTCGTGCACCTCAACGCGCACGCGACGTCCACGCCGCAGGGCGACGTCGCGGAGCTGAAGGCACTGCGCCAGATCCTGGGCGACGACCTGGACCATGTAGCGATCTCCGCGACGAAGTCGATGACGGGTCACCTGCTCGGTGGCGCGGGCGGTATCGAGACCGTCGCCACGGTCCTGGCCCTGCACCACCGGATGGCCCCGCCGACCATCAACGTCGAGAAGCTCGACGACGCGGTCGAGGCGGACATCGTGCGGGACGCCCCCCGGGCGCTGCCCGAAGGACCGATCGCGGCGATCAACAACTCGTTCGGATTCGGTGGGCACAACGTGGTGCTGGCGTTCCGCAGCGTGTGATCTTTTCCGCTCAGCGTGAAGCCCGTCTCCCCCGTGGAGGCGGGCTTCACGCGTGTCGCGGGCCCTTCCGGGGGCGGGTCGGTGCCCCGGCCGGGTTCACACCACCTGGTGGAGCCACCGGACCGGCGCGCCCTCACCGGCGTACCGGAAGGACTCCAGCTCGTCGTCCCAGGGCTTGCCCAGGAGTCTGGCGATCTCGGCCTCCAGGTCGCTCTCCCCGCTCCGCGACCGCGCCAGCGCGGCCCGCAGCCGGTCCTCGGGGACCAGGATGTCGCCGTGCATGCCGGTGACCGCGTGGAAGATGCCGAGCTCGGGGGTGGAGCTGTAGCGCTCGCCCTCCGCGGTCGGCGACGGTTCCGCCGTCACCTCGAAGCGCAGCAGATCCCAGCCGCGCAGCGCGGAGGCGAGCTCTGACGCCGTGGCCGGTCCGGCCTGCCAGGAGAACTCGGAACGCCAGGTGCCGGGCGCGGCCGGCTGTCTGATCCAGTCGAGCTGGACCCGCACGCCGAGTACGCCCCCCACCGCCCATTCGACGTGTGGGCAGAGCGCGCGCGGGACTGAGTGGACGTACAGGACTCCACGTGTCGTCACGGGGACCTCCAGTGTCGGACGAGGTTCGCCTTCCCCAGCGGCCTCGCGCCGTACCGCCTCTTGCCGGCCGGTTCCCGAGGCTGTCATCAGTTAACAGTATCGGGAGTTAATGTCCGGATGAGGGAGGGTATGTGACGTGATGTGATGTTCGTGGGCCACCCGAGTGGAGCCGGGTGGCCAAAAGCCACTGGTTCGACGTGGAAAAGCTACCGTGCGGCGGCGCCCGAGGTGTGACGTACCGTCGGTCCCGGGCCCACGATTCGCTCCGCATTCGTCCTGCGGGGCACGCGGCCCCGCCGGCCGGTGCCGCACGGGTGTGCCGGAGGCATGGGACAGGAACTGGAGGGGACGAGAGCAATGCCGGATCGCTCCGTAAGGCACCGTTCGCGCACCGCGCTGGCCGCACTGGCCGCCGTGTCGTGCCTCGGCACGGCCGTCCTGACGGCCTGTGACTCCGGGTCCGACCGGACGACGAAGGGCGCCACGGCCGACGCGGGCAGACAGCCGGCGGCCGCACCGCTCTGGGACCGCAGTCCGAAGTCGGTCGCCGCGGTCGGGGACTCCATCACCCGCGGCTTCGACGCCTGTTCCGTACTGGCCGACTGCCCCGAGGCCTCCTGGTCGACCGGCACCGACACCGGGGTGCGCAGCCTGGCGGTGCGGCTCCTCGGCGCCTCGGGCGTGGCGGACCACAGCTGGAACCACGCCGAGACGGGCGCCCGGATCGCACAGCTGCCCGAACAGATGGCGCTGGCCGCGAAGGAGGACCCCGCTCTGGTGACGGTGATGATCGGCGCCAATGACGCCTGCCGGGACTCGGTGCGGTCCATGACGCCGGTGGCTGATTTCCGTGCCTCGTTCGAGGTGTCGATGCGCCGGCTGCGCAGCACGGCACCGAAGGCCCAGGTGTACGTGTCGAGCGTGCCGGACCTCAAGCGGCTCTGGTCGACCGGTCGGGGCAGTCAGCTGGGCAAGCAGATCTGGAAGCTGGGCATCTGCAAGTCGATGCTGGCCGACGCCGACAATCTGGGCGCATCGGCGGTGGCCCGGCGGGCGGCCGTTCAGGACCGCGTGATCGCGTACAACGAGGTGCTGCGCGAGGTGTGCGCGAAGGACGCGCGCTGCCGCTACGACGGCGGGGCGGTGTTCGACTACCGGTTCACCGGCAAGCAGCTCAGCCAGTGGGACTGGTTCCACCCGGGGCGCGACGGGCAGGCACGGCTGGCCGAGATCGCCTACCGCAATGTCACGGCGGCCCGGCCTCCCGCGTAAAGTTCGCGATCATGGAGACGGGTTCGAACACGGTGATACGCACGGAACACTTCGGCACCCTCGGGGACGGCACCGCCGTGGACCGCTGGACGCTGGAACGCGGCAGCACGCGCGTGCGTGTGCTGACGTACGGCGCCACCGTGCAGTCGGTCGAGGTGCCGGACCGGGACGGCGCGCAGGACGGGGTGGCCCTCGGGCTGTCCGATCTCGCCTCGTACGTCCGGTACACCGGGCCGTATTTCGGCGCGCTGGTCGGGCGGTACGCGAACCGGATCGGCGGGGCGGCGTTCGTCCTCGACGGGACGACCCATCACCTCACGCGCAACGAGGGCCGCAACCATGTGCACGGCGGGACCGTCGGCTTCGACAAGCGGGTGTGGGACGCCCGCGAGATCACCGGCGGGGTGGAGCTGACCCTGGTCGCGGCGGACGGCGAGGAGGGTTTCCCGGGGCGGCTGGAGCTCTCGGTGGCCTACACGCTGGACGAGGACGGGGCGCTGCGGATCGCGTACCGGGCGACGACGGACGCACCGACCGTGCTGAACCTGACGAACCACACGTACTGGAACCTGGCGGGCGCCGGCTCCGGCAGCGCGCTCGGCCAGCGGCTGCGGATCGCGGCCGGGCGGATCACCCCGGCCGACGCGGAGTCGCTGCCGACGGGTGAGTTCCTGCCGGTGGACGGGACCCGGTTCGACTTCCGGGAGCCCCGGCCGGTCTCCAAGGAGTACGACCACAACTTCGTGCTGGACGAGGGCGTGACGGGACCGGTCGCCGAGCTGTACGACGAGGTGTCGGGGCGCGTCCTGACCGTCACGACGACGGAGCCGGGCATGCAGCTGTACACCGCGGACCACTTCGACGGGCGGCCGTTCGGCCCGTGTGCCGGGATCGCGCTGGAGACCCAGCACTTCCCGGACTCGCCGAACCGGCCGGAGTTCCCGAGCACGGTGCTGCGGCCCGGCGAGGAGTACGTGTCGACGACGGTGTACGGATTCTCGGCGCGCTGAGCCGGCGTGGCCGGCCCCGGCATCCCCGGACGGGCCGGAGGTGGGCGATCCGCCCCGGTCCGGTCCGGCCACGTCCGCTCCGGCCTGACCTGGTCTGACCCGGTCTGACCTGGCGTGTTGGAACGCCGATCGCACAAGATCGCTAAGTGGCACCTGGGAGTGATTCCGGGCGTTCTACGCGCGTTCGCGCAATGCGCCCCTTTACGCGCCCCCCAGGGTTGCCGCATGACTTCCAAGCCCGCCGAACCGACGTCCGGCATGTCCTCCCACGCCCCGTCCATCCCCGGTGCGCCCGCCGCCGGTCTGCCCTCCAGGCGCACCATGATCGCGGGCGCCGCCGCGGGTGCCGCCGCCCTCGCGGCGACCACCACGAGCGCGGCGCACGCGGCGGCCCCCGGCACCCTCGCGGCGCCCGTCGCCGCCTCCGCCGCGGCCCCCGGCTCCGACTGGGAGGCCTGCCTGACCGTCGCCCGCGCCGTCCTCGTACGCGACGAGCAGGACGAGTCGCTGGTGCCGCTCTACCGCGACATCCTGCTCACCAAGGGCCTGCCGCGCAGCCGCAGGGACCCGAAGAAGGTCCTGGTCATCGGCGCGGGGCCGGCCGGGCTCACCGCCGCCCGTCTGCTCCGCGAGGCCGGGCACACGGTCACCGTGATCGAGGCCAACGGCAACCGGGTCGGCGGCCGGATCAAGACCTTCCGCACGGGCGGCCACGAGAAGGCGAAGTCTCCCTTCACCGACCCGAAGCAGTACGCCGAGGCCGGGGCGATGCGCATCCCGGACAGCCACCCGCTGGTCACCGGGCTGATGGACAGCTTCGAGCTGAAGCGCCGCCGCTTCCACCTCGTCGACGTCGACGCCGAGGGCAAGCCCGTCAACCACACCTGGATCCACGTCAACGGCATCCGGGTCCGCAAGGCGGACTACGCCCGCCGGCCGCAGGCGGTCAACCGTTCCTTCGGCGTTCCCGCGGAGTACGAGGACAAGACCGCGGCGTCCATCGTGCGGGAGGCCTTCGCCCCCGTACGCGAGGAGTTCGAGGGCAAGGAGGGCTCGGAGCTCGTCCAGGGCTGGGCCCGGGTCATCCAGAAGTACGGCCACTGGTCGATGTTCCGCTTCCTGACCGAGGCGGCCGGGCTCGACGAGCGCACCATCGACCTCATCGGCACCGTCGAGAACCTCACCTCGCGGCTGCCGCTCGCCTTTGTGCACAGCTTCATCGGGGCCTCCCTGATCAGCCCGGACACCGCGTTCTACGAGCTGCCCGACGGCACGGCGACACTGGCCGACGCGATGTACGCACAGGTCAAGGACCTCGTACGGCTGGACCGCCGGGCCGCCAGGATCAGCCACGGGAAGGACGGCGTCCGGGTCGAGACGGTCTCGGAGGGCCGTGACGGCAAGGTCGTACGGGAGACCTTCACCGGGGACCGGGCGATCGTCACCGTGCCGTTCTCCGGTCTCCGGCACGTCCCGGTCACGCCGCCGCTCTCGTACGGCAAGCGGCGGGCGATCACCGAGGTGCACTACGACACGGCCACCAAGGTGCTGCTCGAATTCAGCCGTCGCTGGTGGGAGTTCGAGGAGAAGGACTGGAAGAGGGAGCTGGACAGGGTCCGGCCCGGTCTGTACGACGAGTACCGGCTCGGCAAGGCACCGGCCGACGGCTCACTGCTGGGCGCGCACCCCTCCGTACCGTCCGGCCACATCCCGCCCAACCAGCGCGTGCACTACGCGGCGTACCGCGCCACCGCCCGCAACCAGCCCGAAGCGGCCCATGTCATCGGCGGCGGATCGGTCACCGACAACGCCAACCGCTTCATGTACCAGCCCTCCCACCCGGTCGAGGGAAGCCGGGGCGGGGTGCTCCTCGCCTCGTACAGCTGGGCCGACGACGCCCTGAAGTGGGACTCCCTGGACGACGACGAGCGCTACCCGCACGCCCTGGGCGGGGTCCAGGACGTGTACGGGCAGCGCGTCGAGGTCTTCTACACGGGCGCCGGTGCCACCCAGTCGTGGATGCGCGACCCGTACGCGTACGGCGAGGCGTCCGTACTGCTGCCCGGCCAGCACACCGAACTGCTCGCCGATGTGCGCTCGGTCGAGGGGCCGTTGCACTTCGCGGGCTGCCACACGTCCGTCAAGCCCGCCTGGATCGAGGGGGCTCTGGAGTCGGCGGTCCGTGCGGCGCTGGAGGTCCACACGAGCTGACCCTCCCGCGGAGGGCTCAGCCGTCGAGGCCGGCCGGCGAGGAGGAGGGCACCGTTCCCCCGCCCTCCTCCTCGTCTCCGTCGTCGGAGTCGTCGGGGTCGCCGGAGTCGTCGTCCGTATCGTCGTCGCCCACCAGTTCGCGCGCCAGCAGGGTCGCCCCCGCGACGGCCCCCGGCATGAGGAGGACGGCGACGAACGGGACCAGGAAGACCAGCCCCAGCGGCACACCGAAGCCGAGGATCAGCAGACGGCGGCCGCGCAGCAGGACGAGCCGGTCCTTCAGCACCATGCCCCGGCGCTGGAGGGCGACGGCGGTGAGTTCCTCGGCGAGGAAGTACCCGGTGACGCAGAACCCGAGGAACGGGACGACGGTCTGGCCGGCGACCGGGATGAATCCGAGGGCGAAGAGCAGGACCGTGTAGAACGCGACACGCACCAGGATGCGCACGCTGTCGCGGGCGGAGATCCACAGTTCCCGCCAGAGCGGCAGCCCGGACTCGGGGACCTCGCCGCCCTCGGCACGGTCCACCTCCTCGGACAGCGACTCGTAGAAGGGCTGTCCGACGAGGAGGGTCACGGCGGTGAACGTGATGACGGCCAGGAAGAGGCCGAAGGCGAAGACCAGCACGGTCAGGGTGTTCCGGAGCAGCCCGAGCCAGGGCGAGGACCAGTCGTCGGCGAAGGGTGTCGCCCACTGCGCCAGGTCGTCTGCCCCGTAGCCGAGGCCGACGAGGGCACCCGCGTACAGGACGAGGGTGATCAGGCCGGGCAGCAGCCCGATGCCGAACCACTTGCCGTGCTGGGCGACCCAGCGCTGCCCCTTGATCAAATGGCCGAGGCCCGCCCCGAGATCACGCATGGCGTCACCTTAACGGGATCGGGGCGGGCCTCTTCGCGGGAGGGGTGCCGCGGTCAGACGAGGCGGATCACATTCCAGGACATCGGCTCCAGGGTGGCCCGAAGCACTCCCCCGTCGAGCACCGTGCCCTTCGCCGGGTGCGGGGCGACGCGTCCGGGCTCATCAAGGGTGTTGCGGGCGTCCGGGTCCGCGTCGGCGAGGACCTGGTGCTCGGCGAGCTCCGTCAGGTCGAGGCCGTGCAGGGCGACTTCGAGCGGGAGGGCCGCGTCCTGGCCCCGGTTGACGGCGAAGACGGTGACCGCGCCGCTCTCCGGGTCGCGGACGGCGGTGGCGTGCAGCAGGTCCGTCTCGCCGTACTTGGCCGTCCCGTACGTGGGCGAGTCCACCCGGACGTCCAGGACCTGGCCCCTGCCGTACCGGGCCGCCTGGGCGAACGGGAAGAAGGTGGTCTGCCGCCAGGCCGGGCCGCCGGGCTCGGTCATGATCGGGGCGATCACGTTGACCAGCTGGGCCAGGCAGGCCACGGTGACCCGGTCGGCGTGGCGCAGCAGGGCGATGAGCAGGGTGCCGAAGACGACGGCGTCGGTGACGGAGTAGTTGTCCTCCAGCAGGCGGGGGGCCTCGGGCCAGTCGAGGGGGTTGGCCTCCGCCTCCTGCTGGCTGCGGGCCATGTACCAGACGTTCCACTCGTCGAACGAGAGGTTGATCTTCTTCGTGGACTTCAGCCGCGCCCCGACGTGGTCGCAGGTGGCGACGACGTCCTCGATGAAGGACTCCATGTCGACGGCGGATGCCAGGAACGAGTCCCGGTCGCCGCCGACTTCCTCGTAGTAGGCGTGCAGGGACACGTAGTCGACGAGGTCGTAGGTCTCGGCGAGGACCGTCGCCTCCCAGGCGGCGAACGTGGGCATGGAGCGGCCGGACGAGCCGCAGGCGACGAGTTCGACGGACGGGTCGATCTGCCGCATCGCGCGGGCCGTCTCGGCGGCGATCCGGCCGTACTCCTCGGCGGTCTTGTGGCCGGTCTGCCAGGGGCCGTCCATCTCGTTGCCCAGGCACCACAGCCTGATGCCGAACGGGTCCTTGTCGCCGTGCGCGATGCGGCGCTCGGAGAGTTCGGTGTCGGCCGGGTGGTTGGCGTACTCCTGGAGTTCGATGGCCTCCTGGACGCCCCGGGTGCCGAGGTTCACGGCCATCATGGGCTCGGCCTGCGGGCCGACCTTCCGGCAGAAGGCGATGAACTCGGAGAGCCCGAAGCGGTTCGTCTCGGTCGAGCGCCAGGCGAGGTCGAGGCGGCGCGGCCGCTGGTCGGCGGGGCCGACGCTGTCCTCCCAGCGGTAGCCGGAGACGAAGTTGCCGCCGGGGTAGCGGATGGCGGTGACGCCGAGTTCGCGGACCAGCTCCAGGACGTCGGTGCGCAGGCCGGCTTCGTCGGCGGAGGGGTGGCCGGGCTCGTAGATGCCGTCGTAGACGCAGCGGCCGAGGTGTTCCACGAACGAGCCGAAGAGACGGGGGTCGACATCGCCGACGGTGAACGCGGGGTCGAGGGTGAAGCGGGCGGTGCGGGTCATGACTTCCTTCGGGGTGTGGGTAGGGGGCTCGGTGCGGGTCACTGGCCCGCGAGGCCGGTGTGGGCGACGCCGCTGACGATCTGGCGCTGGAAGAAGACGAAGACGATGATCAGCGGCAGTCCCGCCATGAGTCCGCCGGCCATGAGCTGGGCCCACTGGATGCCGTAGGAGTTCATGACGGTCGCGATGCCGTTCGGCATGGTCATCAGGTCGGGGTTGTTGGTCACCATGTACGGCCACAGGAAGTTGTTCCAGGACGCGATGAAGGTGAAGATGCCGACCGCGGAGAGGGAGGGCCGGGCCAGCGGCACGATGATGGTGAAGAACACCCGCCAGCGGCCCGCGCCGTCGATGTACGCGGCCTCCTCCAGTTCCTTCGGGATGCTCTGGAAGAACTTGTAGAGGATGTAGACCATCGCCGCCGGAGCACACTGGGGCAGGATCATGCCCCAGTAGGTGTCGACCATGCCCATCTGCTGGACGGTGGTGAACAGGGGGACGCCGAGTACGGCGGGCGAGACCATCAGACCGGCCATCACCACACCCATCAGGGCCGCCCTGCCCTTGAACTCGGTGCGGGCGAAGCCGTATCCGGCGAGCGCGCTCACGAGCAGCACCACCGAGGTCACACACACCGAGACGACGAGCGAGTTCACGAACCAGTTGGTGATGTTGCCGGTCTCGAAGAGGGCCTTCCACGCCTGGCCGGTCCAGTCGTCCGGCAGCCAGTGCGTCGGCACCTCGACGGCCTCGGTCTCCGACTTGAGGGAGGTGAACAGGGCCCAGGCCAGCGGTGCCAGGAAGACGGCGGAGACCACGGCGCCGATGAGGGTGAGCACGATCTGGCTCGGCGTCCAGGGCCTGCGGGGGCGGGACTTGAGACGTATGTGTGCGGCGCCGGTGGTCATCGGCCGCCCTCCTCACGGTTGCGCAGCAGCCACATCCGCGCGAGAGCGACGGCCGCGATGATCACGAAGAAGATGATGGAGATGGCGGAGGCGTAGCCCACGCGGTAGCTGGTGAAGCCCTCTTCGAGCGTGTACTGCACGAAGGTGCGGGTCGACCCCTCCGGTCCGGGGCCGAAGTCCTGCATCACGACGGCCTGGTCGAAGACCTGGAGCGAGGCGAGGATCTGGAGCGCGATCACCAGACCCGTGATGTTGCGCAGCATGGGCAGGGTGATGTGGACCATGCGGTGCCAGGCGTTCGCACCGTCCAGTTCGGCGGCCTCGTAGAGGTGTTCGGGGATGCCCTGGAGCGCGGCGAGGTAGAGCAGGAAGCTGAAGCCGACCGTCCACCACAGGGTGGTGATGACGACGGCGAGCATCGCGTACGACTTGTCGGTCAGCCAGGGTGTGTCGAGGCCGAAGACGTGATTGACCATGCCCGTACCGGGGTTGAACAGCCACTGCCACAGGTTGCCCGCGACGGTCGACGGCAGCAGGAACGGTACGAAGAAGCACAGCCGCCACAGCCACTGGGCGCGCTCGATGTGGTGGGCGAGCATCGCCAGGAGGAAGGAGAGCACCGTGATGCACGGCACGACGAGCAGCGTGAAGTAGGCGCTGTGGCCGAGCGCGTCCCACATCAGCTGGTCGTGCAGTGCCTCACGGTAGTTGTCGAGGCCGATGAAGCCCTCACCGTCGCCGGAGATGTTGGCATCGGTGAAGCTGAGGTAGAGGCCGCGCAGCAGCGGCCAGATGACGAAGAGCACGAAGAGCACGAGGAACGGGGCGACGAACCAGCCCCCGTGCTGGAGGCCCTGCTTGCGGCGGACCGGGACGCTGTCGGCGGTGGCCCGCGCGCGGGCGGGCGTGAGGACGGTCTGCGGGCTGGTCGTCGTCATGCGGCCGCACCTCCCTGTGCCGCGGTCCTGCCGTCCATGGGGTTCTTCGAGGCGAGCAGTTCGGTGAGCATGCCCTTCATGCGGCGGGCGGCGGTCTCCGGCCCGGCCGAGCCCAGCGTCGACGACACGACGATCGGGCCGACACGCTGGGCGAGGATGCCGGTGGAACCCGCGAACCACACCTTCGGCTCGGTCGCCTGGTGGTCCATCGCGGAGACGTACTCGTTCTGCGGGCTGAGCTGCTTGTACGCGGCCGTGGACAGCGTCGGCGTGTACGCGGGGATGTGCCCGCCGACGGCCCACTGCCGCGCGTGCCGGACGACGTAGGCGGCGAGCCGGTGGGCGCCGTCGTTGGTGTCGCCGCCCCGGCCGGCCTGGTGGGGCAGCACGAAGGCATGCGACTCGGCGTGCGTGGCCGGCTTGCCGAAGACGGGCGGCAGTGGGGTCGCGCCGTACTCGACCTTCGCCCCGGAGAACACCGGCACCGACCAGTTGCCCTCCCAGCAGAACGGGGAGCCGTTGATGAACTGTTCGGCACCGGCGCCGCCCGCGAAGCCCGGGTCGGAGTACCCGTCGGTGATGTGCCGGCGCATGAACTCCAGTACCTGGGTGGCCTTTTCGGTGTCGAAGGTGACATCGGTGTCGGCGGCGTCGAACCAGGTGCCGCCGAGCTGGGTGTAGAAGGCGACGAAGAACCACCACTGGAAGTTCTGGTCGCTGGCCCACATCCCGATGGTCTGGAGGCCTTTGCCGGTGGCCTTCTTCGCCTTCTTGAGCACGTCGAACCACTCGTCTGTGGTGGTGACGGGCACGATCCGCCCGTCGTCGCCGAGCAGGCCGGCCTTCCCCAGTACGTCCTTGCGGTAGAAGCAGAGCTGGACGTGGCTGTCGAGCGGGAGGGCGTAGAGCTTGCCGTCGATGACCGCGCGCTTCCACAACGCGGGGTTGAAGTCAGCCTCCTTCACGCCGTACTTGGCGAGCAGGCCGACGTCCCACGGGTCCAGGAGGCGGCCCGGCGAGAACCCGGTGACGCGGCCCAGGTGCATCACGCCGAGGTCCGGTGCGCGGTTGCCCGCCGCCGCCATGGCCAGCTTGGTGTAGAAGGGGCTGCCCCACTGGAGGGTCGAGTCCTTCACATCGATGCCGGGGTGCTCCTCACGGAAGGCGTCCAGCATCGCGATCATGTTGTAGCCGTCGCCGCCGCTGAAGAGGTTCCAGTAGCGGACCCGGGTGGCGGCACTCGACGCGAGGGCGTCCGCACCGCTTCCCAGCGCCGCGAAGCCGAAGCTGCCGGCGACGGCGGCGCCGCCCAGCCCCGTGATCAGTTGCCTGCGATTCAGGCCAGGTCGTCCCATGCCCGCCCTCACTATTCGAAATATCGAATGCTGCCCGTAACTTCGAACGGACCGTAAAATCGAAGCGCTTGCGCGTCAATGGGTCGCGCAAGAATTCCGAACAATGTCCGGGATACCGAACAGCCATCGAAGGCAGGGGACGCGAAAGGCCGAGTGCCGCCCCCTTTTCGGGGGTCGGCCCTCGGCCTTCGTGTCGGTCGGGTGCGCCCGCGGCGATCCCTGACGGGCGGTTCAGCCCAGGGAGACGACCATCTTGCCGGTGTTCTCACCGCGGAGCAGGCCGAGGAACGCCTCGAAGCCGTTCTCGATGCCCTCGACGACCGTCTCGTTGTACTTCAGCTCTCCGGAGGCCAGCCAGCCGGCCACTTCCTGGACGAACTGCCCCTGGAGATCGGCGTGATCGCCGACGAGCATGCCCTGGAGGCGCAGCCGCTTGCCGATGACGAGGGCGAGGTTGCGCGGACCGGGGCTCGGCTCGGTGGCGTTGTACTGGGCGATCATTCCGCAGATCGTCGCGCGGCCGTGCACGTTGAACGAGGAGATCGCGGCTTCGAGGTGCTCGCCGCCGACGTTGTCGAAGTAGACGTCGATGCCGTCCGGGGCCGCCTCGCGCAGCTGATCCGCCACGGGGCCGTTCTTGTAGTTGAAGGCGGCGTCGAAGCCGTACTCCTCGACGAGCAGCTTGACCTTCTCGTCGGAGCCGGCCGAGCCGATGACGCGCGAGGCGCCCTTGAGCTTCGCCATCTGGCCGACCTGGCTGCCGACCGCACCGGCGGCGCCGGACACGAAGACCGCGTCACCCTCCTTGAAGGAGGCCACGTCGAACAGGCCGGCGTAGGCGGTGAGCCCGGTCATGCCGAGCACGCCGAGGTAGGCGGAGAGCGGGGCGAGGGAGGCGTCGACCTTCACCGCGTGCTTGGCGGGCACGTCCGCGTACTCACGCCAGCCGAGACCGTGCAGGACGTGGTCGCCGACCGCGAAGCCTTCGGCATTGGACGCGACGACCTCGCCGACCGCGCCGCCCTCCATGGGGTGGTCCAGCTTGAAGGGCGGGGTGTACGACTTCACGTCGTTCATCCTGCCGCGCATGTACGGGTCGACCGAGAAGTGCAGATTGCGGACGAGGACCCGGCCCTCCGCGGGAGCGGTGACCGGCGCCTCACGCAGTGCGAAGTCCTCGGCCTTCGGCCAGCCGTGCGGACGGGCGACGAGGTGCCATTCACGGCTGGACGTGGGAAGGGCTGCAGACATGGGCTCGGGGTCTCCTCGAATTCCAAGGGGCGGGAAGCGGTCGGCCGGAGCAGAAAAGCTTCATGACGTGAAACAACCATGCGCTTGGATATTTCACCTTGTCAAGTAACCCGCTATCCTGGGCGTCATGGCCACCCCCCGAACGGACCCACTGACCCTCGAAGTCGTCGAGCTGATCGGCGCGGTCGTGGCGCGCTACTACGAGGAGTACGAGCAGGCCGCGGCAGCTCACAGCCTCACCGGCGCCCAGGCCCGGGTCCTCGGGCTGCTCGCCAGGGATCCGCTGCCGATGCGCCGGATCGCTCAGAAGCTGAAGTGCGAACCGTCGAACGTGACCGGCATAGTCGACCGGCTGGAGGCCCGCGGCCTGGTGGAGCGGCGGCCCGACCCGGCCGACCGGCGGGTGAAACTGGCCGCCCCCACGGAGAAGGGTGTCCGCACGGCCCAGGAGCTGCGCGCCTCCCTCGGCTTCGCCCGCGAGCCCCTGGCCGGCCTCTCCGACACGGACCGCGCGGTGCTGCGGGACCTGCTGCGCCGGATGCTGGGCGTGGAACCGTAGGGCCCCACGACCGCCGCCGCCCGGCGGCGGATCCGGTGTGAAACCGTTGGCCCATGAACGCTGCCGCCCCCTTCGGCCCCCGCGAGTTCCAGCTCGTCCTGCTGCGCCGGATGGCCGACCACCAGCCCGGCCTCGTCGAGGACGCCCGGCACGAGCTGAGCGCCACCCTCGCCGAGATGCGTGAGGCCAACCGCCGCTGGCAGGCCATGACGCGGGCACCCCGGGGGCGGGGGGCGCTGAGCCGCTACCGTTCGGTGCTCGGCGAGCCCGAGGCGTCCCTGCGGCGCACCGTCGGCGACCTGGAGTGCGACGCGCTGTTCTGGCCGGTGCCGCTCTGGCCGGACCTGCGGTTCGAGGTGATGGTGGCACCGGGCGGTGCGGTGTGGAACGAATGGCTGGTCAGGGTCCCGGGCGCGGAGGCCCCCGCGCTCGGCCCGGCGGCGGAGCTGCGCCCCTGGTCGTGCACCGTGAACGAGGTGGCCCGCGCCTTCGCACCGGCCCGCCCCATGGAGGGCAGCGCGCCGACCCGCTGGGCCCTCGCGATCACCGACCCGGCCACCGGCACCCCGTACGTCGCCGAGTTCACCTGGGGGCTGTTCCAGCGGCTGCTCCCCGGCCCGCCCGCCATCTGAGCCACCGGCCGACGCCCCGTCAGCTCCGTACCTCCTCCGGCGTATCCCAACGCGCACGATGCCCCCGAACGGCGCACGATGCGAAGAGAACCGGCTGCCCGTCGGTCCCCCCATCAGCGCTCTCGGGAGAACCTGCCGTGACCGTCAGCCTTGAGCAATTGCGCCGCTGCCATGTCGCCGTCGACCTCGGGGCCGCCCGCACCCGGGTGTACGTGAAAGGGCTCGGGCTCGTCGTCGACGAGCCGAGCGTCGCCGCCGTCAACACCCGTACGGGCTCGCTCATCGCCGTCGGCGCGCTCGCCGAACAGATGACGGGCCGCACCCCCCACTACATCCGGGTGGCCCGCCCGGTCTCCGGCGGAACCGTCGTCGACATCGAGATGGCCCAGCGCATGCTGCGCCATCTGCTCGGCGAGAAGCTCCGCCGCCAGCTGCGCCGCAAGCCCCGGCTGCGCGCGGCCGCCTGCATCCCGCACGAGAGCGACCCGCTCGCCCAGCGCGCCGCCGTCGAGACCCTGGTCGGTCTCGGGGCCCGCCGGGTCGAGCTCGTCGACACCCTGATCGCGGCGGCCGTCGGCTGCGGACTGCCGGTCGAGCAGCCGACCGCCACCATGATCATGGTGTGCGGAGCAGCGACCACCCAGATCGCGGTGCTCTCGCTCGGCTCGATCGTGACGGCGGTACGCATCCCCATCGGCGGCGACGCGATCGACCACGCGGTGATCCAGCACCTGCGCCAGTACCACGAGCTGATGCTCCCCAGCCAGTCCGTACGCCCCCTCCAGCTGGCGCTCAGCGGCAACGGACTGACCCCCAACGGCCCCTCCGTGACCGAGATCCACGGCCGGGACGTGGCGACGGGCCTGGCCCGGTCCGTGCAGGTCGACACCGCGGCGGTGCGGCAGGCGATCCACCGCCCGCTGACCGCGGTCCTCGACGGTCTGGGCAAGGTCCTGCGGGACTGCCCGCCCGATCTGGTGGCCGACCTCGCCGACTGCGGGATCATGATGGTCGGCGGGAGCGCGCTGCTGCCGGGCCTGGACCAGATGCTGCGCGACGCGACAGGGGTGCCGGTGCACATCGCCGAACGGCCCGACGTCTGCACGGTCCTGGGGCTCGGGGACATGATGGAGGGCAGGATCA
Source organism: Streptomyces sp. NPDC026062 (assembly GCF_055568375.1). Classification (NCBI taxonomy): domain Bacteria; kingdom Bacillati; phylum Actinomycetota; class Actinomycetes; order Kitasatosporales; family Streptomycetaceae; genus Streptomyces; species Streptomyces sp. NPDC026062. The sequence continues at coordinate 116,270 of NZ_JBVHOQ010000016.1, read as the reverse complement.
GCCCCATGGTCCTCGATCCGCTCGCCGGCTGAGCCCCGGGCCCGGCGGATGACCGACGAACCGCACAAGGAGACACCCGGCCGGGGTGTCCCCCGGTCACCACGGCTGCCGGCGCTGCTGGAGGCGGTGCTGCGCGTCGGCACCGCCCTCGAACTGCGGGCCACCCTTCAGCAGATCATCGACACCGCCACCGCGCTCACCGGAGCCCGCTACGGCGCGCTCGGGGTCCTGGACCCCGGGAGCGGAAAGATCAGCGAACTGTTCGTGACCGGCATGAGCGAGAGCGAACGGGCGGCCGTCGGCGGCCTCCCCGACGGGCACACGGGCCTGCTCGGGGACCTCGTCGAAGACGCGCGGCCGCTGCGCTCCGACGACCTGACCACCGATCCGCGCGCCGGTGGTGTGCCGCCCGGCCACCCCGTGATGCATTCGTTCCTCGGCTCCCCGATCCGCGTCCACCACAGGGTGTTCGGGAACATCTACCTCGCCGAGAAGCACACCGGCCGCTTCGACGACACCGACATGACGCTGCTCCGGGTCCTCGCCGCACAGGCCGGCATCGCGATCGGCAACGCCCGGCTGTACGAGAGCGCCCGGCAGCGGGAGCGCTGGATCGAGGGCGCGGCCGCCGTCACCAACACGCTGCTGAACGGCGAGAACGCCTCCGACGCCCTGATGACCGTGGCCGAACGGGCCAGGATCCTCAGCGACGCGTCGGCCGGGGTGATCCTCCAGCCCGACGGGGACGGCGGCATGGAGATCGTCGTCGCGTCCACCCTGGAGGACCCGGCCGGACTCGTGGGCACGGCGATCGCCCCCGGCTCCCCCGTCCTGGTCCAGCTGCTGGGCGGCGAGGCGGTCTTCGTCGACGACTCGGCGACCGATCCCCGGATGACCACTCCGGTACGGTCCCGTTTCGGCCCCAGCATGATGCTGCCGCTGCAGAGCGGCGGGCGGCTCATCGGCACCCTCGCGCTGCCCCGGCGGCGCGGCGCCCGTCCGTACACCGACATGGACCGGCTGCTGGCCGCCCAGTTCGCCTCGCAGGCCGCGCTGGCCCTGGTCCTGGCGGACTCCCAGCACGACCGCGAGCAGCTCGCGGTGTACGAGGACCGGGACCGGATCGCCCGCGATCTGCACGATCTCGTCGTCCAGCGGCTCTTCGCCACCGAGATGATGCTGGAATCGACCCGCCGACGGGCCGGCGCCGAGGACACGGACGGACTGCTCGGCCGGGCCGTCGACGAGCTGGACTCCACGATCCAGGAGGTGCGGACGACCATCTTCGCCCTTCAGCAACCGCCCGCCGAGGCCCCCACCACCTTCCGCGGCCGGGTACTGAAGGAGACCAGCGGCGCCGCCGCGGTGCTCGGGTTCCAGCCATCGGTGCACTTCACCGGCGCCGTCGACACGCTCGTGCGGGAACCGGTCGACGGTCAGCTGCTGGCCGCGCTGCGCGGTGCGCTGGCCGCCGCACACCGCAGGCCCGGCGTCTCGGCGATCGAGGTGGAGGTGGACGCGACCGCCGCGCTGCCCGACGGCCGGTCCGCGGTCCGCCTCGCGGTCGCCGACGACGGGCGCGAACCCGACGGTTCGCGGGCGCCGACCGTCATCTGGCAGGCGCCGCTCTGAGGGCGATCCTGGTGCTGGAGTGGGCGACTCCGGCCTCGTGCTTGAGTCTGCGCAGCAGTCCGTCCAGGGCCGCGGTGTCGGCGGCCGTGGCCCGTACCAGGTAGTCGTGCGGGCCCGTCACATGCACCACCTCGGTGATGCCCGGCAGGGTCAGCACCGCGCGCTCGAACACCTCGTTGGTGGTGTCCGTCCGCAGGGTCACGTCGATGAAGACGACGAGTCCGGTCCTGGTGTCGGCGGCGGGGTCGATGATCACGGTGAAGCCCCGGATGACGCCGTCCCGGCGCAGCCGGCGCACCCGGTCGGCCGCCGCGTTGGCGCTGAGCCCGACCCGTGCGCCCAGATCGCGGTACGAGATCCGCGCGTCCTCCTGGAGGACTCCGAGGATTTCCCTGTCCAGACGGTCCATACCGCGATTGTCCCAGCTTCGGGCGGATCGCGACCGCCGAGACGTCGGCCGCCCGTGGCAGGCCGCTGTCGCGGCCCCGTTCGGCGTAGCCCGACGGGCTGACGGCCCGCCCGCGCACTTGACTGACTGCGTGGACACAGCAGCGAAGCAGTCACCGGCCCCGGCCTCCGCCCAGAAGCCCTCCGGCGCGGCCTACCGCAACCTCGTCATGGCCACCATCGGCTTCGGTCTCACCTTCTGGGCCTGGAACCTGATCGCGCCCATGTCCGCGGACTACAAGGACCGGCTGGGGCTGAGCTCGTTCCAGCAGTCCCTGCTGGTCGCCGTGCCGGTGCTCGTCGGCTCGCTGGGCCGTATCCCGGTGGGCGCGCTCACCGACAAGTACGGCGCCCGGCTGATGTTCCCGCTGATCTCGGCGCTCACCATCCTGCCGGTGCTGCTGCTGATCCCGGCGCGGAACTCCTACGGCGCGATGCTGGTCGTGGGCTTCCTGCTGGGGCTGGGCGGTACGACGTTCGCGATCGGCATCCCCCTGGTCAACTCATGGTTCCCGCCGTCCGACCGAGGCCTCGCGCTCGGCGTGTTCGGCATGGGCATGGGCGGCGTCGCGCTGTCCGGGTACTTCACCCCCCGCATCGCCAAGCACGGCGACAACCTGCCGTTCCTCGTGGTCGCCGGCGCGCTCGTGGTGTACGCGGCGCTGGCGGCGGTCCTGGTCAGCGACCGTCCGGACCGTCGGGTGCCGACCGACTCACTGGCCCACCGGCTGGGTTCCGCGGGCCGGCTGCGGGTCACCTGGGAGCTGTCCGCGCTGTACGCGATCGGCTTCGGCGGCATCGTCGCGTTCGGCGTCTACCTGCCGACGTACCTGAAGACCTGGTACGAGCTCTCGCCGACCGACGCCGGCACGAAGGCCGCCGGATTCGCCCTGGTCACGGTCATCTTCCGGCCGATCGGCGGCTGGCTCTCGGACCGCATCCACCCGGCGGTCGTCACCGCCTTCGCACTCGGTCTCGCCGCGCTGACGGCGATCGTCCAGGCCTTCGACCCGGAACTGACGCCCGGCGGCACCATCGCCCTGCTCTGCATGGCGGCCGGTCTCGGCACCGCGAGCGGCAGTGTCTTCGCCCTGGTCTCGCAGGTGACACCGCAGGCGAAGGTGGGCAGTGTCACCGGCATCGTCGGCGCGATGGGCGGGCTCGGCGGCTTCGTACCGCCGCTGGTGATGGGGGCGATCTACAGCTCGAAGGGCTCGTACTCGATCGGCTTCATGCTGCTGTCCGACCTGGCGCTGGCGGGCTGCGTGTACGCGTACGGGCGGATGCGCACCATCCAGCGGGACGCCTGAGGCGGGACCGGACCGGCTTGGTGATCCCGGTCCCGTCCGGGCCGGACCCGAATCCCCGCCCGGTCCCGGTCCCGCCCGGGCCGGGCCGGAATCGCTTCATGGCCCGGATCCCGCCCCCGCCGGACCCGAATCGCCTCGTGATCCCGGTCCCGGTCCCGTCCGGGCCGGGACCTGGAGCGGTTCGGCGTTCTAGGGTTCGCAGGGTGATGCCACTTCTGCCCGTACTCCAGGACGCGGCCGCCCCGGCAGCCGCCCGTGAAGCCGTCCGTTTCGACGAAGTCTCTCTTTCCTACGCACAGTTGGCTGCCGCGGCGGACGCGCTCGCGGCCCGGATCGCCGACGCCGGCCGCGTCGCGGTGTGGGCCACGCCCACCGCGCAGACCGTGGTCGCCGTGGTGGCCGCGCTGCGGGCGGGGGTCCCCGCCGTGCCCCTGAACCCGAAGACGGGTGAACGGGAGCTGGCGCACATCGTGGCCGACAGCGCACCGACGACGGTGCTCGCCTCCGCCTCCGACGTGCTGCCGCCCGCGCTGGCGGCCCTGGAACGGCTCGACGTGACCACGGACGCGGGCTCCGCTCCCACCGGTGCGGCAGCCCCCGAACCGTCCCCCGAGTCCCCCGCCCTGGTCGTGTACACCTCCGGCACCACCGGACCGCCCAAGGGGGCCGTCCTGCCGCGCCGGGCGATCGCCGCCTCGCTGGACGCGCTGGAGGAAGCCTGGCAGTGGACCGGGGACGACGTCCTCGTCCACGCCCTGCCGCTGTTCCACGTGCACGGTCTGATCCTCGGTGTCCTCGGGCCGCTGCGCCGGGGAGGATCGGTGCGCCATCTCGGCCGGTTCTCCAGCGAGGGCGTGGCCCGGGAGCTGGGTTCCGGCGGCACGATGCTGTTCGGTGTGCCGACGATGTACCACCGGCTGGCGGACGTGCTGTCGGCCCCCTCGGCGCCGGACGGTCTCGCGAAGGCGCTCGCGGACGCCCGGCTGCTGGTCTCCGGGTCGGCCGCGCTGCCGGTCCACGACCACGAGCGGATCGCCGCCGCGACCGGCCGTCGGGTCATCGAGCGGTACGGCATGACGGAGACGCTGATGAACACGGGCGTACGGGCCGACGGCGAACCGCGTCCCGGCACGGTCGGCACACCGCTGCCCGGCGTCGAACTCCGTCTGGTGGAGGAGGACGGCACCCCGCTCGCGGACCCCGCGTCCATCGGCGAGATCCAGGTGCGCGGCCCGAATCTGTTCAGCGGGTATCTCAACCGCCCCGACGCCACGGCCGCGGCGCTCACCGCCGACGGCTGGTTCCGAACCGGTGACATGGCCACGCTCGACCCCGACGGGTACGTACGGATCGTCGGCCGCAAGGCCACCGATCTGATCAAGAGCGGCGGTTACAAGATCGGCGCCGGCGAGATCGAGAACGCGCTCCTGGACCACCCGGGCGTCCGCGAGGCCGCCGTCACCGGCGAACCGGACCCGGACCTGGGCGAGCGGATCGTCGCCTGGGTGGTGCCCGCCGACCCCGCCGCCCCGCCCTCGGCCGCGGAGCTCGCGGACCATGTCGCCGCCCAGCTCTCCCCGCACAAGCGCCCGCGCACGGTCCGCTACCTGGACGCGCTGCCGCGCAACGACCTGGGCAAGATCATGAAACGGTCCCTCCATGGCTGACCGGATGGGCGCACGGGCCGCGATCGCGGCCCTCACCACGGAGTTCGAGGAGCTCACCCCCGGCAACAGCGCTCCGCGGGACACCGGGGACGGGCCGCTCGCCTGGGCCGGGTACGCGGACTCCCGGGCCCGTGCCGCCACCCGTACCGGCGAGCAGGAGTCCGTCGTCCACGGCCTCGCCTCGCTCGGCGGCCGGACCTGCGTCCTGGTCTCGTTCGAGTTCGGCTTCCTGGGCGGTTCGCTGGGGCAGCGCACCGGGGACCGGCTGGTGGCCGCCTACGAGGCCGCCCGGACCCGGGGGCTGCCGCTGGTCTCACTGATCGCGACGGGCGGCAGCCGGATGCAGGAGGGCATGGTCGCTCTCACCCAGCTCCAGCGGGTGGCCGGCGCCTCGGCGCGGCTGCGGGCGGCGGGCCCGGCCCAGATCGCGGTCCTGCGCGACCCGACGACGGGCGGCGGCTGGGCCACGCTGGGGGCGGGCGCCGATGTGATCCTGGCGCTGCCGGGCGCCCAGGTCGGGTTCGCCGGTTCCCGGGTCCGGCCCCCGGACGCGGACCCGCGTGCCTACACCGCCGAGGGCCAGCTGGCCGCGGGCCAGGTCGACGCGGTCGTCCCGGTCGCCTCGCTGCCGGACACGGTGGGCCACTGGCTCCGGCTGCTCGCCCGCCGCGACACCCCGCCGGCCCCCGCCCCGGTCCCGGTCGCGTTCGGCACGGCGGGGCTCCCCCGGACCGGCTGGGACGCCGTGCTCCGGGCCCGGTCCTCGGCCAGGCCGCACGCCGAGGCGTATCTGAACGCCTACTTCGGCCTCCGGCTCCCCTTGAGCGGGGACCGCTGCGGCGGCACGGATCCGGGGCTGCTGTGCGGCTTCGGGCTGCACGAGGGAGAGCCGGTCGCGTACGTGGCACAGTGCGGCACGGCGACCCGCCCGGCCGGATACCGCACCGCGGCCCGGGTGATCCGACTGGCCGACCGGCTCGGGGTCCCGGTCCTGACCCTGGTCGACACCCCGGGCGCGGCCAATGACGCCGAGGCGGAGCGGGCCGGTGCGGGCGCGGCCATCGCCGACGCCTTCGCGGCGGTGGCGGCGGCCGGGGTCCCCGTCACGACCCTGGTGATCGGCGAGGGCGGCTCGGGCGGGGCGCTCGCGCTGGCGGCGCCGGGCAACACCCACGTCACCGAGGACAGCTACTTCTCCGTCATCGCCCCCGAGCTCGCCGCGGCGATCCTGAAGCGCGCACCGGACCAGGTGCGCGCCACGGCCGACCAGCTGAGGCTGCGCCCGCAGGATCTGGTGGACCTCGGCGTCGCCCGCTCGGTGGTCCGTTCCGACGTCCGCTCCGACGTCCGTCCCGACAACCGTCCCGACAACCGTCCCGACAACCGTCCCGACGACCGTCCCGACGTCCGTCCCGACGACCGTTCCGACGTCCGTTCCGACGACCGGACGGACCCGCCGGGGCTGTGACACATGTCCGACGCGCAGGAGGGACGAGAGGTGGTTAGCGTGTCAGAGGGGCCATTCACGTCCGAGGAGATGACCGGTCATGGCCGCAGAGCCGAAAGGCACACCTTGCTGGGCCGACGCGACGTTCGGGGACCTCGAAGGGGCGAAGCGCTTCTACGGTGAAGTGCTGGGCTGGACGTACGGCGACTCGCTGTCCGAGTACGGCAACTACACGCAGGCCTACGTGGACGGCAAGGCGGTCGCCGCCCTGATGCCGCCCATGCCCGGCCAGGACGTACCCGCCGCCTGGTGTCTGTACCTCGCGTCGCCGGACGCGGCAGCCACGGTCGCCTCGGTCCGGGAGCACGGCGGCACGGTCCTGGTGGAGCCGATGCAGGTCGGTGAGTTCGGCACGATGGCGCTGGCCGCGGACCCGGGCGGAGCGTCCTTCGGGGTGTGGCAGGCGGGCACCCACAAGGGCTTCGAGGCGCGGACCGTGCCCGGTGCCTACAGCTGGGCGGAGATCTTCACCCGGGAGCCGGAGAAGGCCGACTCCTTCTTCCCGGCGGTCTTCGGGTACGGGGTGCAGCGCATGGTCGACGACGCGGTCGACTTCACGCTGTACGACCTGGGCGCGGACCCCGTCCTCGGCCGGATGAAGATGACGGACGAGTTCCCGCCCGAGGTACCGCCGCATCTGAACGTGTACTTCACCGTCGCGGACTGCGACGCCGCGGTGGAGAAGGCGAAGTCGCTCGGGGCGGTGCTCAGCTTCGGCCCGATGACGATGCCCTTCGGCCGGTTCGCCGCGCTGACCGACCCGCAGGGCGCCGCGTTCTCGCTGATCGACGGCACGACGACCGGGGGCGACATGCCGACGCTCGAGAAGGTGTCCTGACCGGTCGCCCGGACCCGTCCGATCAGGCCTCGGGCCTCGGGCCTCGGGCCGGAAGCCGGACACGGCATCGGGGCAGCCTCGGGTCAGGCCTCGGGGCGGCGCGCGTCGTAGCGCGCGAACCCGGGCCACCGCAGCGCCAGCAGAGCCACCGCGACCACACACGCGATCCCGCCACCGGTCACGGCGAGCCCCGGGGAGGCGAGGTCGGCGACGGAACCGGCCAGGAAGTCGCCGAGCCTCGGTCCTCCCGCCACCACCACGATGAACACGCCCTGGAGCCGGCCCCGCATCCCGTCGGGCACGGCCGCCTGGAGCATGGTGTTGCGGAAGACCATCGACGTGGTGTCGGCGGCGCCCGCGAGGGCCAGGAAGATCAGCCCGAGCCAGAGCTGCCTGGTCAGCCCGAAGACGGCGACGGCGGTGCCCCAGCCGGCAACGGCGAACAGCACCGTGAGCCCCTGCCGCCGGATCCGCCCCAGCCAGCCGGAGAACACTCCGCCCAGCAGCGCGCCCAGCGCCGGGGCGGCGACCAGCAGTCCGGTGGTCTTCGCGTCACCTCCGTACCAGAGCCCGGCGACGACGGGGAACAGCGCGCGCGGCTGTGCGAGCACCATGGCGCACATGTCGGTGAAGAAGGTCATCCGCAGATTGGGCCGGCTCCGCAGGAACCGCAGCCCGTCCATGACGGAGGCCCGCTTCGCCTCCCCGGCCGTCGCCCCGTCCCGTTCCGGCAGCATCGAGGGCAGCCGCCACATCGCGTACAGCGAGGCCGTGAAGGTGACGGCGTCGACACCGTACGCGGCGCGGTACCCCCACCAGCCGACGATGAGCCCGCCGAGCATCGGTCCGACGAGGGCGCCGGTGGTGCTGGTCATCGAGGACAGCGCGTTCGCCGCGGGCAGCTGCTCGGCCGGCAGCAGCCGGGCGATCATCGAGCTGCGGGCGGGTGAGTTGAGCGCGAAGCAGACGGCCTGGAGGGCGACGATCCCGTACAGCGGCGCGACCCGTTCCACCCCGGCCACGGTGACCGCCACCAGTCCCACCGACAGCAGGAACGACCCGAAGGCGCTGACCAGACCGAGCTTGCGCCGGTCCACTCTGTCGGCGACGGCCCCGCCGTACAGTCCGAAGACGGCCAGCGGCACGAGCGAGCAGAATCCGATGAGCCCGACGGAGAAGGCGGAGCCGGTGAGGTCGTACACCTGGAGCGAGACGGCGAGCGACGTCATGCCCTGGCCGATCCAGGAGACCGTGTTCCCGAACCAGAGCCGCCGGTAGTCGGGGGAGCTCCGCAGCGGGGTCAGGTCGGCGAATATCCGGGACCGGGGAGCGGGCTCACCGGCCGCGTCCGCCGGTTCGGTCAGGGATTCGGTCACGGGGAATGGTAGCGACCGGCCCCGAGGAGCGGACCGGGCCGGGTCCCGAAGAGCGGCGGCGGGCCCGTCGACGATTCTCCCGAAGAGCAGCGCCCGGGCCGTCGACGAATCTTCCGAAGACCTGCGTCCGGGCCCGTCGACGAATCTTCCGAAGACCTGCGTCCGGCCGTTGACGGCAAGGTGAAGGGTCCTTAAGGTAATCGCTGACCCCAACGTTTACCCCCTGTCGAGCCGCACAGCTCGGGTAAACGTTTACCTACGCTTACCCATGGCGTCGGACGCGCCATGTGAGGTAAACGTTTACCTGACAAGGTCCATAGTGCGAAGGGAACATGATGCGAGCTGCCGGACGCGTCACACTCAAGACGATCGCCGACTCGTTGGGGGTCTCCGCGAAAACCGTGTCGCGGGCCCTGGCGGGCAAGGACTCGGTCGGTGAGGAGCTGAGAGCGCGGATCCGCTCGGAGGCCGACCGGCTCGGTTACGTACCGAACTCCATGGCCAGGTCACTGGTCTCCGGCGCCGCGATGACTCTCGGCATGGTCATCACCCATCCGGCGAACCCCTTCTACGCGCTCCTGATCAGCGCTGTCGAGGAACGCTGCCGTGCGAACGGCTACTCCTTGCTGCTCATGGTGACCGAGGAGGACCCGGCGACGGAACGGGAAGCGGCCGAGGCGCTCATGCGGTGGGGCGTGGACGGGGCCGTGGTGATCCCCGTCCAGGAGGGTGCGGACCACTGGCGACGCCTTCAGGACTCGGGCGTGCCGATCGTCCTCGTCAACCGTGGACTGGACGGCTTCGCCTGCGACTTCGTCGGTGTCGACCACGAGCGAGGGGCCTACGAAGCCGCCTCCCATCTGCTCGGCACCGGCGCCTCCACCCTGCACCTGATGGAGGAGGACGTGCCGTACTCCTCGGCGGCCGACCGGCGCGCCGGCTTCCACCGCGCACTCACCGAACGGGGCCTGCCCGTACAGGACGACACCGTCACGCTGGTGCCGCCACCGGCACCGGGGCGGCGGGCGACCCCGTGGGAACCGGGCGCCGCCTACCGGCACGCCCAGCAGCTGGCGAGCCGGCTCGAACCGGGTTCGGCTGTGGTGACCGGGAGCGACTACTTCGCGCTCGGCCTCTACCGCGCGCTGGCCGAGAAGGGCATCACCGTACCCGCGCAGGTCGCGGTGATCGGCCATGGCGACCTGCCGTTCGCCGCGTACCTCCAGCCCGCGCTGGCCAGTGTCCGCCCACCGGCGGCCGAGATCGGCGCACGCGCCGCCGACCTGCTGTTCGAGCGTATCCAGGGCTCCACCGGCCCTGTCACCACTCTCTGTCTGCCGCCGCAGCTGAAGGTCCGCACCTCGGCCGGCGGCGACGAACGACAAGAAACGAACTGAAAGGAACATGGCGATGCCGAAAACAGGAACGCCCCTGCGGACCGTCCACGAACAGGCCCAGGAGGTCCCCGTCGCGGCCGATGTCGACGTCCTGGTCGTCGGCGGCGGACCGGCCGGCGTGTGTGCCGCGGTCGCCGCGGCACGGGCGGGTGCGCGGACGTTCCTCGTCGAGCGGCACGGTTTCCTCGGCGGGATGTGGACGGCGGGAATGGTCCTCACGCTCGCCGGTTACAACTCCTGGCTGCGGCCCTACCAGCGTTGTGTGGAGGGCGTTCCCGCGGAGTGGCTCGCCCGCGCCGCGAAGCAGGGCGGTGCCGTCGACGGCGACGGCTGGGTGCTGAACTCCGACCCGGAGGTCATGAAGCGCGTCGCCGACGAGATGCTCGAAGCCGAAGGGGTCGGGCTGCTGCTGCACACCTGGGGCACACGCCCGATCGTCGAGGACGGCGCCGTGCGGGGCGTCTTCGTCGAGAACGTCGACGGCCGTCGCGCCGTCCTCGCCAAGGTCACCGTGGACTGCACGGGCAACGGCGACGTCATGGCCCGTGCCGGGGCCGACTGGGTGAAGGGCGACACCCTCCAGCCGATGACCATGCCGTTCCGGGTGGGCGGCGTGACGCCGGATCCGGACCGCGAGCACGCCGTACCGGTGAGGATCCCCATCGGCCCGGAGGCGACGCTGCTGGAGGAGCCGCTGCTGGGGCAGGTCGCCTCCACCCGCAAGGACATCGACCTGGACGTCGACGCCATGCGCGCCGCGCGGGTCCGGGGCGAACTGCCGCCCTTCGGCGGGCCCTGGTTCGGCGGCATGGAGAAGGACATCGCCTGGGTCAACACCACGCGGGTGGTCGGCGACGCCTCCGACGCCGACGAGCTCACACGTGCGGAGCTCCGGGGCCGCAAGGACTCCGTCGTACTCCTCGACTACCTGCGCGAGCACAGCCCGGCGTTCGCGGACGGCCGGCTGCTGCAGACGAGCACCCAGATCGGCGTACGCGAGACCCGGCGCCTCGTCGGGGCGTACACGCTCACCGGCGACGACGTCCGGGCCGGCGCACGGTTCGACGACGGCATCGCGGTCGGCTGCTGGCCGATCGACGTCCACCCGGCCGAGGGCGAGGTCGGTGTGCACGCCATGTTCGTGCCCCTCCCCTACGAGATTCCGTACCGCAGCCTGCTGCCGCGGGAGACGGACAGCCTGCTCGTGGCCGGACGGTGCATCTCGGTGGACCGCGAGGCTCTCGGATCGGCTCGGGTCGGCGCCACATGCGCGGCGACCGGTCAGGCCGCCGGTGTCGCCGCCGCGCTCGCCGCGAACAGCGGCCAGCAGCCGCGAGAGCTCGACAGCGAGGAACTCCGGCGCACCATCCGGGCGCAGGGCGGTCTCGTCACGTCGCCGGCGTCGTGACACCCCAGGACCACAGACCGTGACATCTCAGGAGCACAGAGTGCGCAGCAACGCAGAGGCGGAAAGCCAGAAGATATCCCCGGAGGCCCGAAAGGTTCTCGTAGCCGCGGGCATCGGTCACTTCATCGAGTGGTACGACGTCGGCACCTACGGGCTGCTGGCCACCTTTCTCGCCGCCAATTTCTTCGTCTCCGGCGATCCGACGGCCGCCCTGCTGGCCACGTTCGCCGTCTCTGCCATCGGATTCGTCCTACGGCCGCTCGGCGGCCTCTTCTTCGGGCCGCTCGGAGACCGCATCGGCCGGCAGCGGACGCTGGTCATCGTCGTCCTGCTCACCTCGGGTGCGACCTTCGCGATGGGCGTGCTGCCCACCTACGACAGCGTGGGCGTGCTCGCCCCCGTCCTGCTGGTGATCGCCAGGATGGTGCAGGGCTTCGGCGCCGGCGGCGAGACGTCCAACGCGGTGGCGCTGCTGTTCGAGCACGCGCCGCGTACCCGCCGCGGGTTCATGACGAGCTGGATGGACGCGATCGGGTTCGTCGCCTCCGTGGCCGGTTCCGGGCTCGTCCTCGTACTGATCAACGTGCTCGGCAACGACGAGATGATGGAGTGGGGCTGGCGCATCCCCTTCCTCATCGCGCTCCCGCTCGGTCTCGTCGGCCTCTACGTCCGGATGAGGCTGGAGGACTCCCCGGCGTTCCGCGAACTGGAGGACTCCGGCGCCGTGTCGGAATCGCCGACGAAGGAGGCGTTCCGCACCGGTTACAAGGCCATGCTGGTCCTGTGCGGTGTCCTGGTCCTCAAGGCGATCGGGCACTGGGCGCTGGTGGCGTTCCTGCCGAGCTACCTCACCAGCGAGCTCGGGTTCAGCACCATGGAGGGCTTCACCGCGACGACCGTCGCCATCGGGGTCACCGCGATCGCCGTGCCGTTCATGGGCGCGCTCTCCGACCGCGTCGGCCGCAAGCCGATGCTCATCGCGGGCAGCGCCGGCTTCGTCGTGCTCACCTGGCCGGCGTTCTACCTGATGTCGCGGGGCAGTGTCGCGGCGGCGATCACCGGCATGCTGATCCTCGGCCTCCTGATCGCCGCCTTCGACGGTGCGTTGAGTGCGGCGATGGCCGAGCAGTTCCCCGCGCGGATCAGGAGCGGGGCGATGGCCATCCCGTACAACCTGGCGGTCTCGGCGTTCGGCGGAACGGTTCCGTACGTCGCCACCTGGCTGATCACCTCCACCGGCAACGAACTCGCGCCTTCCTTCTACGTGATGTTCCTCGCCGCCGTCACTCTGGCCGTCGCGATCACATCGATCAGGGAAACCGCCGTCCGGCGGGTTCGGGACGCGTCGGAGGAGACGGCCGGTCCGGACGCCGGGCAGCGGAGTGCCGAGATGACGCGGCAGCAGTAGGCCGCGGTCAGCGGACCGCTGCTGCCGGGCAACTGGCCGCTGGTGCACGGCAGTTGAATGCCGCGCAACGGGCCGCTGGTGCACGGCAGTTGCATGCCTGGGCGACTGGCCACTGATGCACGGCACCTGACTGCCGGTTACGGCCGATCTGCCGGTGTGACCGGTCGGCTCTCCGTCGTCGTCGGCACCGTTCAGCGCTCGCCGCTCTCCCCGCCACGCCGTGCCTCCTCCCCATGGGCATGGCGTGGCGGGGCCACCGTGCGGCCGATCAGGTGCCCACCTCTCCGCCGCACACCGCGACCGCGACCACGGCCACGGCCACCCGAGAACATCAGAACACCCCAACGAACACCCGAAAGCTTCAACGCCCCACCGAAAGGAACTCCCTGATCATGCCTCAGCTCAATCGCCGCGTGCTCGTCCGGTCCATCGACGACATCAGCATCGAAGAGGTGCCCGCGCCCCGGCCCGGCGCCGACGAACTCCTCGTGCGCAGCACCGTCGTCGGCATCTGCGGATCCGACACCCACGCCGCCCTCGGCCACCACCCCTTCATCGACCTGCCCTACCGGCCCGGTCACGAGGTGGTCGGCGTGGTCGCCGCCGCCGGCGAGGGAGCCGGGGACTTCGCCCCGGGCACGAGGGTGATCGTCGAACCCAACCTCTCCTGCGGCACGTGCCCCCAGTGCCTCTCGGGCCGCTACAACATCTGTCTGCGGTTGCGGGTGTTCGGCTGTCAGACTCCCGGCGGCATGGCCGATCTCTTCACGATCCCCGCCGACCGCGTCCACCGGGTTCCGGAGACGATGTCCGACCGCCAGGCCGCACTCGTCGAACCGCTCGCCACCCCGGTCCACGCGGTCGCCAAGGCAGGTGACCTCACCGGCCGCACCGTCGCGATCCTCGGCGCCGGGCCCATCGGGCTGCTCGTCCTGGCCGTGGCCCGGCGCTCCGGCGCGGCCCGGATCGTGGTCACCGACCTACTGGACACGAAGCGGGAGCGCGCCGAGCGGCTCGGCGCGGACGGCGCGCTCGCGGCCGACGCCACCGGCCTGGTCACCGAGGCACATGCCGTCCTGGGCGGGCCGGCCGACGTGGTCTTCGACTGCGTCGCCCGCGAACAGTCCATGGCGCAGGCCGTCGAACTCGTCGCCAAGGGCGGCCGGATCATCGTCGTCGGTGTCGGGGCCCCCGGCCCCACCCCGATCCGGCTGGACCTCGTCCAGGACCGCGAGATCCGCATCGAGGGCACCCTCATGTACACCGCCGACGACTACCGCACCGCTCTCGGCCTGATCGCCTCGGGCGCCGTCGACACCGATGCGGTCATCACCGCCACCTTCCCGCTGGAGGACGCGGGCAAGGCCTTCGCCGCCGCCCTCGCACCGGAGCACGTCAAGGTGCTGATCACCACGGCCGCGCCGTGACAGGACTCGGGCGCTGACGGCCGCCGGCCCCTCGGCCCTCGGCCCTGCCGCCCACGGTGGCCCTCGGCCCTGCCGCCCTCGGTGGCCGTCCCGCTCTCGTCGCCTTCTCCTCTCTCGGAACCCTTGGCCCTCCGTCCTCGGCGCCTTCCCCCTCTCGGCGCCCTCCGTGGATTCGAGCACCCGAGGACCCGCCGGGACACCGTCCCCCTCCGCAACCCGTGCCCCCTCCTTCCGAAAGGACCCCGCCGTGATCGTCGTCGCCGGTGAGGCACTGATCGACCTGGTGCCCGAGGCCGCCGGAAACGCCTCGGCCCCGCTGTTGCCCGCCCGCGGCGGCGGGCCCTACAACACGGCCATCGCGCTGGCCCGCCTCGGCTCCCCGGTCACCTTCTGCTCACGGATCTCGACGGACGCCTTCGGCACGTCGCTGACCGACCGTCTGCGTGAGGAGAGGGTGTCCCTCGGCCTGGTGCAGCGGGGTCCGGAGCCGACGACGCTGGCCGTCGCCGCCATCGACGCGGGCGGCTCGGCGGCGTACTCCTTCTACTGCCGGGGCACCGCCGACCGTCTCTTCACCCTGCCGGACGCGCTGCCCGCCAAGACCCGGGCGGTGTCGTTCGGCACCTGCTCCCTGGTACTCGAACCGGGGGCGAGCGCCTACGAGGCGCTGATGCACCGGGAGGGGCGGCGCGGGCGCTTCATCGCACTGGACCCCAACATCCGCGCCGGCCTCATCGACGACCCGGACGCCTACCGGGCCCGGTTCCGCCGCTTGCTGCCGGCCGTGTCCATCCTCAAGCTCAGCGAGGAGGACGCGCAATGGCTCGGCCACGACATCGACGGCTGGCTGGCAGCAGGCCCGGCCGCTGTCGTGGTCACCCGGGGCGAGGCGGGCCTGACGGTCCGCACGCGCGGCGGCAGTACGTACTCGGTACCCGGCGAGCCGGTCCGGGTCGTCGACACCATCGGCGCCGGCGACACCGTCAACGCGGCGATTCTGCACTCCCTGTCCGAACGCGGCCTGCTGTCCGCCGACGCCCTCGCCGGGCTGTCCGGGGACGGCTGGCACCAGGTGCTCCGCTTCGCCGCCCGCGCGGCCGCGGCCACCTGCGCACGGGCAGGGGCCGAGCCGCCCTTCGCGTACGAACTCCTGACCCGTCGCCCCCGCGGCACGCGGGCCCCGGCCCGTCCCACGAGCCGGGAGCCCTGATCCGGCCGGGCCCCCACCGGGAGCCTGATCGGCCGGGCCCTCAGCCGATGATCGCGACCGGGGCGTCCCATGCGTCACGGTCGACGGTGATGGTGTAACCGCCGCGGGTCTCCTTGCTGTTGACCATGTACTGGTGGCCCCGGCTGTGGTTGGTGAACTGGGTCGGCTTCCACGGCCAGTCCGTGGTCGTCGTGTTCTTCTTGTCCCACAGCGCGTACCAGAGGTTGCCCGGCAGGTCCGTCTTGTTCGTGGCGGTGGCGATGGCCTTGGCGCTGGAACTGCTGAAGCCGTAGAAGCCGGCGCGGTAGGTGGCGTTGCGCAGAGTCCGGGTGAAGGAGCGCACATACGTCAGGACGGCGTCGTTGCACGCCTTGTCGGTGATGCTGTACGGCTCCATGTCCAGGTAAATGGGGCTGCCGGCCTTCATCCCGAGTGCGGATGCCTTGGCGATCGCGTCCTTGGCGTTGCTCGCGCCGAGGGAGGAGGCCGTGGCGGAGGTGAACCTCTCGCGGTTCGCGCTCTTCTGGCAGGGCGGCTGCGCGCCGACGTAGAGCGGGATGAGCTTCCATCCGGTGGCGCTGACCGACTTCACCCAGGACTTGGTCAGGTTGGGCTGGGCACAGCCGCGGTTCTTTCCGCCGATGTAGACGGCTGCCGCTCCGTAGTACCCCGTGTGCCAGGCCTTCATCGCGCTGAGCGACGGCGCGGTGCAGGCGTCGAACGCCCGGCCGGTGTAGGTCTTCTGCGCCGGCCAGGCGGTGGCCGCCATGGACGTCTGTGCCGCGATCCCCCCGCCCGCGACGACGACAGCCCCCGCTGCCGCCCATGCAACGTAACGGCTCTTTCTGGACAGCCGATGTCTGGACATTCCCCACCCCATTCAGTGCGGCCCCCACGGCCGCATACGACGCAACCACCGACGGCGGCCGACAGGGACCTGTGACAGGGCCCCGTCGCGATCCTCGATCGTGTCGCAGCGCACAGGCACACAGGCGCCGCGGATCAATCGAACCGTGGTGTGGAACTGAAATATAAGTCCGGATTCACCGAACACCCGCCAGATCCGTCTCCCTTCGTTCGTTCACCGGCGAGGTGGCCCGCGCTCACGAGGCTCGGGCGGGTGTACCGGTCACAGGTCGGCCCTGTCGGTTCCTGACACTCACGCGGCCCAGGACCCAAGACCCGCCGCCCGCGACCCACGACACACGGCCTGCGACCAGCGACCAGCGACCAGCGACCAGCGACAGGATTCCCACCAACGGAACAGCTATGTCATCATGCGAAGACATCACATGATGACAAGCATTCCGGCGACAGGAGACCGACCCCGTGCATCCGACAGGCTCCCCCGCTCCCCCACCCTGGCGACAGCGGGCGCTTGTCCCGGTGCTGGTCTCTCTCTGCATGCTGGTCGCGATCATCAGCAGCCTCGGGGCCCCGCTGGTCCCGACGATCGCGGCCGTCGATCACGTGTCGGTCGCCGACGCGCAGTGGTCCCTGACCGTCACCATGCTGGTCGGAGCCGTGGCAACCCCGACGATGGGACGCCTGGGCGACGGCCCCCACCGCAAGAGGGTGATCCTGACCGGCCTCGGCGTGGTGCTCGCGGGGAGTCTGCTGGCGGCGCTTCCCCTGGGGTTCGTCTGGCTCATCACCGGCCGGGCGCTCCAGGGTGTGGGCATGGGCCTGGTGCCGCTGGCGATCGCCACCGCACGCGACTCGGTCCCGCCGCAGCGCGCCCGGTCGGCGCTGTCGACGCTGTCGCTCACCACCGCGGCCGGCGTCGGCATCGGCTACCCGGTCACCGGCATGCTCGCCGAGACCCTCGGCATGTACGCGGGCTTCTGGTTCGCCGTGATCGCGACCTCCCTGGCACTCGTCGCCGCCGTCTTCGTACTCCCGAAGACCCCGCCGCGCCCGGCCCGCCCGATGGACATCCCGGGGGCGCTGCTTCTGGCGTCCGGCATGAGCGGGCTGCTGTTCGCCCTCACGCAGGGGGAGCACTGGGGCTGGGGGTCGCTCCGGCTTCTGGTGCTCGGCGGCGCCTCCGTACTGCTGCTGCTCGGCTGGGTGCTGCACGGACTGCGTACCGAGCACCCGCTGGTGGATCTGCGGCTGGTCCGGGACCGTACGGTTTTCGCCGCGCACCTGACCACCATGATGGGCGGCATAGGCATGTACCTGCTCATCTCGCTCGTGACCCGGTATGTGCAGACGCCGTCGAGCGCCGGATACGGGCTGGGTGCCTCCGTGGTCGTCACCGGGCTGATCCTCATACCGTTCTCGGCGGGAAGCCTGGCGGCCGGCCGGGTCGTACGGATCCTGGTCCGCACCCAGCCGCCCGTCCGCATGCTGCCGGTGAGCTGCCTGCTGTCCCTGGCCGCCCTTCTGATGTTCGCGTTCGCCCATGACGGCCTGTGGGAGATATGCGTGACGATGGCACTGGCCGGGCTCGGCGTGGGGGTGAACTTCGCCGTCACACCCGGGCTCGTTGTGGCGAGTGTCCCCGCGCACGAAACGGGGAGCGCCATGAGTTTCAATCAGGTCGTGAAATACATCGGCTACTCGGCAGGCAGCGCTCTGAGCGCCGTGATCCTCCAGGCCGCCACCACCTCCGGACAGGGTCTTCCCCCCGAGAGCGGCTACCGCACGGGCGCGTTGACGGGCTGTGCGGTCTGGGCCGTCACGGCACTGGTGGCCTACGCACTGGTCCGTACGAGCAGAAGTGGCGCCTCGGCGCGGGTACGGAACGGGCGTCCGGCGGTGGCCGGCGCGGACGCGACCGGCGCGGACCTCGGTCCGGGGACCGGGGTGCAGCGGTGAGCAGCGCAACTCCCGCCCGCCGGCGCGACGCCGTCCGCACCCGCGAGCTTCTGCTGACAGCGGCGAGCGAACTGTTCGGGGAGCGGGGGTTCGACCGCACCACCATCCGGGACATCGGCCGGCGGGCGGGCGTGGACCCGACACTGATCGCCCGCTACTTCGGCAGCAAGACCCTGCTCTACATCGCCGCGCTCCAGGCGGAGGCGGGCGAGGTGGCGTTTGCCGACCTCTTCGAGGACGAACGGCTGCGCGAGGTCATCGACCGCTCCGACCGGCGGGGCCCCGTCCCGGTGCTCCAGGTCGCCGTGCAGCCGCTGAGCGACCCGGCGGCACAGCAGGCCACCCGCGCCGCTCTGCACACCCGGCTCGTCGAGCCCCTCCACGGACGCTTCGTGCGGGAGAACGCGGACCGGCCGAAACTGCGCGCCGAACTGGTGGCGGCCGCGATGACCGGGGTCCTGCTGGGCCGGCACTCCGGAGCCTTCGACGAACTCGCCGCCGCCGACCCCGCCGACCTGATCGAGCTGCTCCGGGACACCCTGCTGAACGAGGAGTAGCACCGCACGGCGCGATGCCCGCACCGGTATCGGCACGGTCACGGGGGCGCCCGCACCGCCACGGTCGCGAGGCCGCACACCTCCACGCGGCCTTCCGTCGCACGCAGAACGCACTCGGGTGCGCGGGGCCGGCGCGATCTGGCGCACCCACAGGTTCGATTGAGACGATCTCGACCGCGGTGGCGTGGCCGGACCGTGCGCATTCCGGCAAGCCCGGGCGCCACACGGGCAGCATCCGTCTCTCGGCCGCCGGCGATCCCGGGACACAACGGCCCCATTGCCTGCGTATGCACGGAGCGGTGCCGCCTCACAACGGCGATAACGCACCGCTCCGCGCCGTTCCACGCTGTCCGGATGCCACCGGACACGGCAGAGCGGACGGTGCGGGAAGAGCTGCGCGGGTAGCCATGCACCTGACGCCGGACTCAGGGCCGGCTCATCGCGCCGAAGCCGCCGCCTGGCGGGCCACCCCTGTTGTCCTGCGCGTCTCCCGGTGCTGTCCCGCGTATCTCCCCCGGCTCCCCTTGCCCGAAGCGGCCGGCCCCCGCCCGTCTGCCACCGGGCGCGCCTTCCGCACCGACGGCCCGCCCGCAACGGCACCACCGCCACGACGACCGGACCGCACCCGCTCGAAGGCACCCGTTCCGTCCACGAACCGCCGAAGTGAGGCCTCATGCGGATCGCCTATCTGCACCAGTGCGAAATTCCCTCGGTTTACGCCAACGGAGTTCACGTGATGCGCATGTGCGACGCCTTCGCGGATGCCGGGCACGACATCACCCTCTACGCCGGAACGGGAGACACGTCCATCGAGGACATCCACGCGTACTACGGCACCCGCAACCGCTTCCCGGTGCGCACCTTCGCCTACCCCCGGCTCCCGGTGGCAGGCCGTTGGCTCCGGGCCTGGCGGGTCCGCCGGGCTGTGCACCGATCCGGGGCCGTCGATCTGGTCTACGGCCGGGACCTGTACGCACTGGTCGCCTCGGCGGGCCTGGCACCGCTCGTCTACGAAACCCACCTCCTCCGGCCCGGCAGGGACCAGCGCCTCGTGGAACGGCTGCTGTTCCGGCTACCGGGCCTGCGCCGCGTGGTCACCGTCACCCGGGCGCTCGCCGAGGACTACCGCCGTACCGTCCCCCGTCTGCGAAGGCCCGGCGGGCCCGAGGTGGTGACCGCATCCGACTGCGCGGATCCACCGTCGGACAGCGGGCCCAGGGCGACGCTGCCGGGCCGGGTGAACGCCCTGAAGGTGGGGTATGTCGGACACCTCTACCCGGGCCGGGGCATCGACGTCATTCTCGCGGTGGCCGCCGCCCTGCCCGATGCCGACTTCCACCTGGTCGGCGGAACGGACGAGGACCTGGCCCACTGGCGGAGCCTGTCCCTCCCGCCCCATGTGTACTTCCACGGTCATCTGCCGCCCGCCCGGCTGCAGCCCTACTACCGCGCGTTCGACATCGTTCTCGCCCCGTACCAGCGGCGCGTCTCCACCGCCGGCGGCAGCGGCGACATCGGCCGCTGGGTCTCACCGATGAAGCTCTTCGAGTACATGTCGCACGAGAAGGCGATCATCGCCTCCGACCTTCCGGTGCTCAGGGAGGTCCTGACGGACGGCGTCAACTGCGTGCTCTGCCCGCCCGACGACGTCGCGGCCTGGGCGGCAGCCGTCAGACGTCTGGCCGACGACCCCGGGCGGCGCGTGTCCTTGGGCCAGGAGGCGGAACGGCAGGCGCGCACCACGTACACCTGGCGTGCCCGCGTGGACCGCGTCCTGCCCGGCCCGGACCGCGGACCCGTTCGCGGAAGCCGTTGATGCGGGCGGCCGTGACCGGTGCGGCCGGCTTCATCGGCTCCCACCTGTGCGCCCATCTGCTCGCCGCCGGAGACACCGTCGTCGGTGTCGACGCGCTCACCGACTACTACGACCCGATGCTCAAGTGGCGCAATCTGTCCGAGGCGCGCCGCTCCCCGGCCTTCTCCTTCCACCCCGTCGATGTGCTGGACCCTCGGCTCGACCCGCTGCTTCGCGACGTGGACGTCGTCTACCACCTGGCCGGGCAACCCGGCGTACGCCCCTCCTGGGGACGGGAATTCGAGCTCTACGTCCGCCGCAACGTGCAGGCCACGCAGCGTCTGCTGGAGGCCGTTCGTGACCGTCCGCTCCGCAAGTTCGTCCACGCGTCCAGTTCGTCGGTCTACGGTGACGCCCACCGCTGCCCGACCCCGGAGACCGCCCTCCCGCGACCGGTGTCACCGTACGGCGTCACCAAACTCGCCGCCGAGCATCTGTGTGAGCTGTACCGCACGACGTACGGCGTGCCCACGGCGTCCTTGCGGCTGTTCACCGTCTACGGTCCGCGCCAGCGCCCCGACATGGCCTTCGCCCGTCTGATCGCCGCCGCATCCGGTGGTCCCCCCTTCCCCCTCTACGGTGACGGTGGGCAGACCCGCGACTTCACCTACGTACAGGATGTCGTCGTGGCCATGCGGAACGCCGCCTGTTCCGGCTTCACCGGGATAGCCAACCTCGGCGGCGGCCGGCCGGTGTCCATGCGACAGGCGATCACCACCGTCGAGCGGGTCGCCGGACCGGTCGCTCTCGACCGGCGCCCCGCCCTGCCCGGCGACGCCCGGCACACCGGCGCCGACATCACCGTCGCCGCGCGCGGGTTCGGGTTCCGGCCCCGTACCCGGCTGGAGGACGGACTGGCGGCGATGGCCGCACTCGCGAGGCCGGGGGCGGTGGGGCCGGGGGACGCGAGTCGGGAGGGTGCGCTGGGCACCGACGCCGGGAAGCCGAGTGTCTGAAGCCGGCCCGCGATCCCTGGCGGGAGCGTTCTCGGCTCGGGAGGACGACGGGGTGAACACGAACGAACCGCCGCCGATGCGGCGGCACGATGACGTCCATATCGCCGAAGAAGGGGCAATGCCTTGTTGATCTGCGGAATCAAGGTGTCACACGACGGCGGCATCGCGGTGATCGACGGAAACCGTCTGCTCTTCAGCGTCGAGTCGGAGAAGATCGGCAACAGCCCGCGCTACAGCCCGCTGGGAGATCTCCGTCGGGTGTCGGACATCCTCGGTTCCGAGGGCCTGGACCCCGAGGACATCGACCGCTTCGTCGTGGACGGATGGAGGACGTCGGTCGCGAATCCCTGGGCCGTGTCCACGCTCAAGGACGGAGTGGCGACCGTCCTGCCCGTGGCGCCCTACGTGGACGGCTCGCTGTCGGACGACCCCGTGCACCGTTACGCGTTCACCGCGCACGACTTCAGCGTCAGGTCTCCGGGATACGTCAGCTACCACCACGTGACGAACCATGTGCTCGGCGCCTACTGTTCCAGCCCCTTCGCCGCGCAGGACCACGACGCCCTCGCGCTCGTGTGGGACGGTGGCACCACGGCCAGGCTGTACGAGGTCGCGCCGAGGCAGGGAGCCGTCAGGCCGGTGTCCGAGCTGCTGCCGTTCCGTGGAAGGCTGTTCGCTCTGTTCGCCGCCGGTCTCGGGCCGTTTCGGGCCGACCCCGAGGAGTCCGGCCCCGACGCCGACTGGCGCTACCGCTCCGTCCCGGGAAAGGCGATGGCCTACGCGGCACTGGGCCGGATCGAGCCGGACGCGCTTCCGGCCATGGACGCGCTCCTCGGCGGCATGAACGAGGCGGCCAGGGAGAGCAGCGCCGCTCTGGGCCGCGAGCTGGCCGGCCGGCGCGCGCGGTTCTTCCCGGGTCTGTCCGACGCCGATCTCATCGCGACCTTCCAGGAGTATCTCGGTCGCGCGCTCGTCTCCGCCCTCACGGCCGTGGTGCGTGACAGGTACCAGGACCGGTCTCCGCGCCTGGTCATGGCCGGCGGCTGCGCACTCAACATCAAATGGAACTCGGCTGTCCGGGCCACCGGGCTCTTCGAGGAGATCTGGATCCCGCCGTTCCCCAATGACTCCGGTGCCGCCATCGGCACCGCCTGCTGCGAGATGGTGAGCAGCACGGAACACCGTTCCCTCGACTGGGACGTCCACAGCGGTCCGCGTGTCGCCCTGGGCAAGGCACTGCCGGAGGGGTGGCGAGTGCAGGACTGCGACGAACGCCGGCTGGCCGAACTGCTGCACACCGACGGGTCCCCCGTCGTTGTCGTCTCGGGCCGGGCCGAGCTCGGCCCGAGGGCACTGGGGAACCGCAGCATCATCGCTCCCGCCACCGACGCCGGCACCAAGGGCCTGCTCAACGCGATGAAGGAGCGGGAGGCGTACCGCCCCGTCGCGCCGGTCTGTCTCGCGCACCGGGCGGGCGAGGTGTTCGACCCGGGCTGCGAGGACCCGTTCATGCTCTTCGAGCACCGTGTGCGGCCTCAGTGGGTGAAGCGCGTCCCGGCGATCATTCACCTCGACGGCACCGCGCGACTGCAGACGGTCAGTCCCACGTCGGACAGCGCCATCGCGCGCATCCTGACCGCTTACGAGGAACTGACCGGCATCCCCGTTCTGTGCAACACCAGCGCCAACCACAACGGGCGCGGCTTCTTCCCGGACGTCGCGTCGGCCGCCGCATGGGGCCGCGCCCGGTACATCTGGTCGGAGGGCCGCCTCTTCACCCGACCGGAGCGGGCTGAGCAGGCGTAGCCGTCCCGGTCACCGACCGGAGCGGGCTGAGCGAGCGCAGCCGTCCCGGTCACCCGCGCTCGGGCACACACGCGTTCACGCGAGGTCCGAGCACGGGGCCGAGCGCCGGACCGGCCGCCACGCCTATGCCGGAGTCGGGCCCGTGCTCTCGTTCCCTCCGGCTCCGGCGAAGGCTTTGAGCGGTTCGCCTCGCACGGATTCGGACACGAAGCCGTCCGGGCCGGCCGGGCGGTCGCCCAGGACCAGGACCCGGTACATCCTGCGCCGGTAGTCGGTGTAGTGGAGATCGGCGGGCTGGAGGTGGGCCACCGCCCGGTTGTCCCAGGCGACGACATCGCCGGGCTGCCAGCGATGCCGCACGGTGTATTCGGGGCGGCTGATGTGGGTGAAGAGCAGGCCGAGGACACTGTCGCTCTCCCAGGGGAGCAGGCCGACGAGGTGGGAGACGGACGCCGGCGGCAGGAACAGCGCCTTCTGCTTCGTCTCCGGGTGCACCCGGACCACCGGGTGCACGGTCAGCAGCGTGTCCTCGACCCGTTTCCGAATGATCTGAAGATCTTCGTCGTCGGAGAACAGCAACCGCACCCCCGCGTGCAGAGCATGCTCGGCCCTCAGGTGGTCGGCCAGTTGCCGCAGGGGCTGGGAAAGGCCCTCGTAGGCGGCGACGAGGTCGGTCCACTGGGTGTCGCCACCCCACTCCGTCGCCACTTCACATCTGAGCACGGAAATAGCCGGCGGATTCACGACTGCCGCGATGTCCACGTGCCAACCGGAGTCCTGGCGTTCCGACTTGCGGGCGAGCCGCTCCTCGAACCTGAGGCCCTGCCGGTCCCCTTTCGCGTCCGGGTCGACGACAAGGATCTCCGGGAATCCTTCCGGGTGTGTGCCGTGCTGCGGGCCGGGGAGGCGGGTCACCTCGCCGAAGCGACGCGCGAAAGCCACATGCTCGGCGTGGTCAAGGTCCTGACCACGAAAGAAGATCACCTTGTGGCGCAGCAGGGCCGCCCGGATCTCCTCCATGGCGCCCGCATCGAGCTCGGCCTCAGCCTTCAGATCCACCCCCCGAATGTCCGCACCGATTCTTCCCGCGACGCGACGTACATCAATTCTGGAAGCCTCTTCGGTCACGGTGCACCCTCCTCGGATTACACTCATGCTTCCCGCCGCCGGTTGCGATTCATCCCTGCGGAGCAAACGAATTCCGGACAGCTTCCCATGCGCTCATGCCGGGCATGATTCCCATAACAGCAAAAAGCATCCCATGCAGGGGCATTACTTGAGGGCTACTTGTCGAAAACGCCCCTCTTGAACGGGCGTCAGGCATCTGTACACTCAAAAATTATGCGCTATCTCTCGATGGGCACTTCGGGATTACAGGTCTCCGCGGTCGGCTTGGGATGCAACGAAATCGGGCGGTCCGTCGGGCTGGACCGGGCACGTCCGATGGTGCGCGCCGCATTGGACGCCGGGATCACCCTGTTCGACACGGCTGATGTCTACGGAAACTCCGAGTCCGTGCTCGGTGAATGCCTTCAGGGGCAACGGGAGCGCGTTGTCCTGGCGACGAAGTTCGGGCATCAGAAAATGGAGATGGGGTACGGACCCGCAGTCGGCGCCAAGGGTGGCCGCACTTACATTCGGCACGCTGTCGAGTCATCCCTCCGGCGCCTCCGTACGGACTACATCGACCTCTACCAGATTCATACACCGGACCCGCACACGCCCATCGAGGAGACACTCGCCGCTCTGACCGAACTGGTCCGGGAAGGCAAGATCCGGCATATCGGAAACTCCAATTTCACGGCCCGCCAGATCACTGAAGCCGCGGAAGCCGCCCGTTCGGGAGGATTCGAGCCTTTCATATCGGCACAGAACCACTGGTCGCTGCTCGACCGCGATATCGAGATCGAAGTCGTCCCGGCCGCACGTCGTTTCGGACTCGGAGTGCTTCCGTACTTCCCGCTGGCGAACGGCTTGCTGACGGGCAAGGTGCGGCGTGGCAGGGCCCTCCCGGAAGGGACCCGCATCGCGGAGAGCGCGTACCAGGTGACCGAGGAGCGACTCGACGTCGTAGAGGCGCTGACCGCCTGGGGCATGAGCCACGGTCGCAGCCTCTTGGAGATCGCGGTCGGCGGCCTCGCCGCGCTCCCGGGCTGCGGTTCGGTGATCGCGGGAGCCACGACGCCGGCACAAGTGAGCGCCAACGCGGCCACCGCGGAGTGGATTCCCTCCGCCCAGGAACTGAGGGAGATCCTGGAGCTGCTGTAGAACCCTGGGCTGCTGAGCCGGTGGGCGCCCCAGGGTTCCACAGCACCCTGGGGCCGCTGAGCCGGTGGGTGCCCAGGGTGCCTTCAGCCGTCGAGGGCTGCGGTGAGGCGGCCGAGGACGTGCCGGATGCCGGGCTGCCTGCCGGCCCCCGAGCGGTGGAGGGCATGGAAGCTCCGGAAAACCGGCACGCGCAACGTATGGATACTCAGGTCCGGTCCGGGGGTCGGCAACGCCATGCGGGGAATGAGGGCGACTCCCGCACTCTCACCCGCCTCAGCCCCAAGGGGCTCTCCGACGTCGAGATCCGGAAGGACGAACGCGCGGGAAGGACGAACGCGCGAAAAGTGCTCAGCGCCACGCGACGTCCGGGCGACGTGGAAGCACACCATGGTCGCGCCGCCCAGGATCGGACATCCCCAAGTGCGGGCGTCTCACCATGCAAGCGGATCATCCGTGGGGCGCACACCACGCACCCCACGGGGGAATGACCGAAACACCAGGTCACAGCCCCACGAAAGCTCACGAACAATCAGAACGCCGCACATCCGCTGCGCCGATTCGAGATGCCGGAGGACGCAAAGACCAAGTTTCCGCAGGTCAGAACGTTTCCGCAGGGTAAGACTGGTGGGGCGGGTGGGACTCGAACCCACGGCCGACGGATTATGAGTCCGCTGCTCTAACCGGCTGAGCTACCGCCCCGTTTCGGCGTGGCGCGTACATGTGTACGCGCCGTCTGCCGCAGCATAGCCGGTCATACGATCTCTCGCTGCGGGTGCCCGGCTACTCGTGACCATGAAGACCGCGCTGCTCGCTGCCCGGTTCCGGTTGGCGCGAAGTTGACGCGAAAGAGTCCCGCGAGCCTCACCCGCACCACGGGTACGGGGCCCCGACCGCCGCCCCACAGGAGGGGCGAAGCGCACGGAACGGGACGGATCCGGACATACGAAAAAGGACCCCGCAGGGTCCTCTTCCGTTCCGCTCCCCCGACTGGACTCGAACCAGTAACCCTCCGGTTAACAGCCGAATGCTCTGCCAATTGAGCTACAGGGGATCGCGCTCCCCCGACTGGACTCGAACCAGTAACCTGCCGGTTAACAGCCGGCTGCTCTGCCAATTGAGCTACAGGGGATTGCTGCGTTTTGCCTCGAACGCACCTCCCTGGCTACTGCCGGGCGGCGCGCGTTCGCTGCGACACATACATTAGCGCAAGCAGGGGGGTGCTTTGCCAATCGGTATCGCCCGGGGTGATCTCGGGCGCCCGCGGGTAGGCGAGCAGCACACGTCGCACGGAGCGAAGGAAGGGTGGCAGCCATGCGGTACCGGCTCACGTTCATCGCCGGAGTGGCCCTCGGTTACGTGCTCGGCACGCGTGCCGGGCGCGAGCGTTACGAGCAGCTGAAGAAGTCCGCACGCCAGTTCGCCCAGAACCCGGCCGTGCGCAACACCTGCGAGACGGCGGCCCAGAGCGGTCGCCAGTTCGCCGGGAAGGCGTACCACGCGGTCGAGGAGAAGGTCGGCGAGAAGGTGCCGGCGTCGGTGGCGGACCGGATGCGCTCGCTGCGCGGGCGCGGGGCGAACGGCGAGGACGACTGGGGGACGACCAACACCTGAGTCCCCGTCTCCACGTCTGCCGCACCGCCGGTCGGGAAACCTCCGGGGGTGCGGCAGAATCTGTGTATGGGCATAGTCGCCGGCTTGGACAGTTCTTCCGCCTTCACGCACATCGTGGTCTGCGATACGGACACGGGTGCCGTACTGCGCCAGGGATACGCCGCACATCCTGTCGACGCGAAGGCCACCGAGGTCGACCCTCAGGCGTGGCTGCTCTCCCTCGGGGAGGCCGCCGGCGGCGGGCTCCTCGAAGGGGTGCAGGCCATCGGTGTGTCGGCGCAGCAGCACGGGCTCGTGCCGCTGGACCGCCAGGGCAATCTCGTGCGCCCCGCGCTGCTCGGCAACGACCGGCGGGCGCAGGTCGCCGCCGCCGATCTGATCGACGGGCTCGGCGGACGGCAGACATGGGCGGAGGCGGTGGGGTCGGTGCCGCAGGCCGCACAGCCCGTGTCGAAGCTGCGCTGGCTGGCGCGGACCGAGCCGGACATGGCGGAGCGGGTCGCCGCCGTGCTCCAGCCGCACGACTGGCTGGTGTGGCAGCTGCTGGGCCGGCCCGCCCGGCGGACCACCGACCGGGGGGCCGCCTCCGGGACGGGTTACTGGTCGGCGGGCAGCGAGTCGTACCGGCCGGATCTGGTGGAGCTCGCGCTGGGGCACCAGGCCGCGCTGCCGGAGGTGCTCGGCCCGTCCGACGCGGCCGGCACGACGCCCGAGGGGCTGCTGATCTCCGCGGGTACGGGCGAGACGATGGCGGCGGCGTTCGGGCTGGGGGTCGCGGTCGGCGACGCGGTGGTTTCGCTGGGGGCCTCGGGTTCGGTGATGGCGGTGCACCACGAGGCGCTGGCCGACCCCACGGGGATGATCACCTCCTTCGCCGACGCCACCGGGATGCACCTGCCGGTGGTCCACACGTCGAACGCGGTACGCGCGCTGCGCGGCACCGCCGAGATGCTGGGGGTGGACGGGCTGGAGGAGCTGTCCGCGCTGGCGCTGAAGTCGACGCCCGGTTCCTCGGGGCTGGTGCTGCTGCCGTATCTGGAGGGCGAGCGCACCCCGCATCTGCCGCACAGCGCCGGGACGCTGAGCGGGCTGCGGCGCGAGTCGATGAAGCCGGAGCACCTGGCGCGGGCCGCGTTCGAGGGGATGCTCTGCTCGCTGGCCGACGCGCTGGACGTACTGCGCGGCCGCGGGGTGGAGGTGCGGCGGGTGTTCCTGCTGGGCGCCGCCGCCGAGCTGCCCGCCGTGCAGGGGCTCGCGCCCGCGCTGCTGGGCACCCAGGTGGTCGTACCGCAGCCGGCGCAGTACGCGGCGCTCGGTGCGGCCCGGCAGGCGGCCTGGGCGCTGGGGGTCTCCCAGGGATCGCTGGACGCCCGCACTCCCCCGCCGTGGCAGGGCGCCTCGGCGCAGGTGCTGGAGCCCGGCGACGAGCTGCCGGTCGGCCAGGCCGTGCGCCAGCAGTACGTGGCGACGCGGGACCAGATCCACCCGGGGGCGTTCGACTCCGCCGCGCGCTGAGGCGATAGCCGTCGGTGACGGGGCCGGGCCCTTCGGAGGTCAGGCCCCGGGCAAATGTGGACCCGGTCTGTTTTTTGACCTGGACTTGAAGAAAAACGTTAGCGGTCCCGGTGAGCGGTGTCCGAAAATAGGTCGACTCCCGACCTCGCCGACTCCGAGAGACACGCGTGCTCATAAAACTCCTGCGGGCCTATCTCGGTCCCTACAAGAAACCGATCGCGCTGCTGGTCGTCTTCCAGCTGCTGCAGACGTGCGCCACTCTCTATCTGCCCACCCTGAACGCGGACATCATTGACAACGGTGTCGTCCAGGGGGACACCGGCTACATCGTCCAGTACGGCGGCGTGATGATCGTCGTCAGCATCGCCCAGGTGGTCTGCAACATCGGGGCCGTGTACATCGGCGCCCGCACCGCTTCCGCGCTCGGCCGCGACGTCCGGGCCTCGGTCTTCGACCGGGTGCAGTCGTTCTCCTCGCGTGAGGTCGGCCGGTTCGGCGCACCCTCGCTGATCACCCGTACGACCAATGACGTGCAGCAGGTCCAGATGCTGGCCCTGATGACGTTCACGCTGATGGTGTCGGCGCCGATCATGTGCGTCGGCGGCATCATCATGGCACTCGGCCAGGACGTCCCGCTGTCCGCGGTGCTGCTCGCGGTGGTCCCGGTCCTCGGTATCGCGGTGAGCTTCATCGTGCGGAAGATGCGCCCGCTGTTCCGGACGATGCAGGAACGGCTCGACACGGTGAACCGGGTGCTGCGCGAGCAGATCACCGGCAACCGCGTCATCCGCGCCTTCGTACGCGACGGCTACGAGGAGAAGCGCTTCCGGGGCGCCAACACCGAGCTGACGGACGTGGCACTGTCCACGGGCCGGCTGATGGCGCTGATGTTCCCGATCGTGATGACGATCGTGAACGTGTCGTCGATCGCCGTCGTCTGGTTCGGCGCGCACCGGATCGAGAGCGGCGGGATGGAGATCGGCGCGCTGACGGCGTTCCTCTCCTATCTGATGCAGATCGTCATGTCGGTGATGATGGCCACCTTCATGTTCATGATGGTGCCGCGTGCGGAGGTCTGCGCCGAGCGCGTCCAGGAGGTCCTGGAGACCGAGTCCAGTGTGGTGCCGCCGGTGGACCCGGTGCGGGAGCTCACCGCCCGGGGGCATCTGGAGGTACGCGGTGCGGACTTCCGCTACCCCGGCGCCGAGGAGCCTGTGCTGCGCTCGGTGGACCTGGTGGCGCGGGCCGGTGAGACGACCGCGATCATCGGGTCGACGGGCAGCGGGAAGTCGACCCTGCTCGGTCTCGTACCCCGGCTGTTCGATGTGACGGACGGCCAGGTGCTGGTCGACGGGACGGACGTACGGACGCTGGATCCGGTGCTGCTGGCGAAGACCGTGAGCCTGGTCCCGCAGAAGCCGTATCTCTTCTCCGGGACGGTCGCGACGAACCTGCGGTACGGGAACCCGGACGCGACGGACGAGGAGCTGTGGCACGCGCTGGAGACCGCGCAGGCCAAGGAGTTCGTCGAGGGGCTGGAACAGGGGCTCGACGCACCGATCGCGCAGGGCGGGACCAATGTCTCCGGCGGGCAGCGGCAGCGCCTTTCGATCGCCCGGACGCTGGTGCAGCGGCCGGAGATCTATCTCTTCGACGACTCCTTCTCGGCCCTGGACTACGCCACGGACGCGGCGCTGCGCACGGCGCTGCTGCGGGAGACGTCCGGCGCGACCGTGGTGATCGTCGCGCAGCGGGTGTCCACCATCCGCGACGCCGACCGGATCCTGGTGCTGGACGAGGGCCGCGTCGTCGGTTCCGGCAGCCATCACGAGCTGATGGAAGGCAATGAGACATACCGGGAGATCGTTCTCTCCCAGCTGACGGAAGCGGAGGCCGCGTAATGGCCGGGCCTGGCGGACGCATGATGGCGGGCAGGGCCCCGACCGAGCGGTCCATGGACTTCAAGGGCTCGTCGAAGCGGCTGCTGAAGCGCTTCGCGGCGGAGAAGGCCACCCTGTACGTGATGCTGGTGGCCGTCGCGCTGAGCGTGGCGCTCTCGGTGGTCGGCCCGAAGATCCTCGGCAAGGCGACCGACCTGGTGTTCGCCGGTGTCGTCGGCCGGGGGATGGAGGCGGGGACGACGAAGGAGCAGGCCGTCGACCGCCTGCGCGGAAGCAACAGCTCGCTGGCCGACATGCTCTCCAAGGTGGACTTCACCCCGGGGCAGGGCATGGACTTCGACGCGATCGGCCGGGTGCTGCTCGTGGCGCTGGCCGTGTACGTCGGCGCCGGGCTGCTGATGCTGGTGTCGACGCGGCTGTCGATCCGGGTGATCAACCGGGTCGTCTTCCGGATGCGCGAGGACATCCAGACGAAGCTGTCGCGGCTGCCGCTGTCGTACTTCGACCAGCAGAAGCGCGGCGAGGTGCTGAGCCGGGCGACGAACGACATCGACAACATCTCGCAGACGATGCAGCAGACCATGGGCCAGCTCATCAACTCCCTGCTGACGATCGTCGGCGTGCTCGTGATGATGTTCTGGATCTCGCCGCTGCTGGCGCTGGTCGCGCTGCTGACGGTCCCGCTGTCGGTGATCGTGGCGACCAAGGTCGGCAAGCGCTCCCAGCCGGAGTTCGTCCAGCAGTGGAAGGTGACGGGCAAGCTCAACGCCCACATCGAGGAGATGTACACCGGGCACACCCTGGTGAAGGTCTTCGGGCGGCAGAACGAGTCGGCGCGGGACTTCGCCGAGCAGAACGACGCGCTGTACGAGGCCGGGTTCAAGGCGCAGTTCAACAGCGGGATCATGCAGCCGCTGATGATGTTCGTGTCGAACCTGAACTATGTGCTGATCGCTGTCGTCGGCGGGCTGCGGGTCGCCTCGGGTGCGCTGTCGATCGGTGGTGTACAGGCCTTCATCCAGTACTCGCGGCAGTTCTCCATGCCACTGACCCAGGTCGCCTCGATGGCGAACCTGGTGCAGTCCGGGGTGGCCTCGGCCGAGCGGATCTTCGAACTGCTGGACGCCGATGAGCAGGGCGCCGACCCGGCGAAGGACGAGGCGGAGTTCCCCGGGGAGCTGCGCGGCAGCGTGTCCCTGGAGAACGTGTCGTTCCGCTACGACCCGGAGAAGCCGCTCATCGAGAACCTGTCGCTGAACGTCGAGCCGGGCCACACGGTCGCGATCGTCGGCCCGACCGGCGCGGGCAAGACGACGCTGGTCAATCTGCTGATGCGGTTCTACGAGGTGACCGGGGGCCGGATCGCGCTCGACGGGGTCGACATCGCGAAGATGTCGCGCGACGACCTGCGCTCGGGGATCGGCATGGTCCTCCAGGACACCTGGCTGTTCGGCGGGACCATCGCGGAGAACATCGCCTACGGCGCCTCGGGCGACGTCACCCGTGAGCAGATCGAGGAGGCGGCGCGGGCGGCCCACGCCGACCGCTTCATCCGCACCCTGCCCGACGGCTACGACACGGTGATCGACGACGAGGGCTCCGGGGTCAGCACCGGCGAGAAGCAGCTGATCACCATCGCGCGGGCGTTCCTGTCCGACCCGGTGATACTCGTGCTCGACGAGGCGACCAGCTCGGTGGACACCCGTACCGAGGTGCTGATCCAGAAGGCGATGGCCGGTCTCGCACACGGCCGTACGAGCTTCGTGATCGCGCACCGGCTCTCCACCATCCGGGACGCCGACGTCATCCTGGTGATGGAGAACGGATCGATCGTCGAGCAGGGCACGCACGACGAGCTGCTGGCGGCCGAGGGGGCGTACGCCCGGCTGTACGCGGCCCAGTTCGCGCAGGCGGTCGCCGAGGTCGACTGAAGCGTGTTTCGAGGTTGCCGGGACCGCGCGTCGGTCCGGGCAGCCTCGGAGCCGGCCGGCGGGCGCGTCAGTCCAGGTAGCCGCGGAGCTGGTCGGCGAAGGCGTGGTCCCGCAGTTTGTTGAGGGTCTTGGACTCGATCTGCCGGATGCGTTCGCGGGTCACGCCGAAGATCCGCCCTATCTCCTCCAGTGTGCGCGGCCGCCCGTCGGCCAGCCCGTAACGCAGCTGCACCACCTTGCGCTCACGCTCGCCGAGGGTCGAGAGCACCGCTTCCAGGTGTTCGCGCAGCAGCAGGAAGGCGGCGGACTCCACGGGCGAGGCGGCGTCCCCGTCCTCGATCAGGTCGCCGAGCGAGACATCGTCCTCCTCGCCGACCGGGGCGTGCAGCGAGATGGGTTCCTGGGCGAGGCGCAGCACCTCGCCGACTCGTTCCGGTGTCAGGTCGAGCTGGGCGGCGACCTCCTCGGGCGTCGGCTCGTAGCCGCGCTCCTGGAGCATCCGGCGCTGGACCCGGACGACCCGGTTGATCAGTTCGACGACGTGGACCGGGACCCGGATGGTCCGTGCCTGGTCGGCGAGGGCGCGGGACATGGCCTGCCGGATCCACCAGGTCGCGTAGGTGGAGAACTTGTAGCCTCGGGCGTAGTCGAACTTCTCCACCGCCCGGATCAGTCCGAGGTTTCCCTCCTGGACCAGGTCGAGCATGGTCAGTCCGCGGCCGACGTAGCGCTTGGCCACCGAGACGACGAGGCGGAGGTTGGCCTCGATGAGGCGCCGCTTGGCCATCCGGCCGATGACGACGAGGCGGTCCAGGTCGACGGCGAGGCGGGTGTCCGGATCCGGGGTGCGGGCCAGGCGCTCCTCGGCGAACAGGCCGGCTTCGACGCCACGGGCGAGCTCCACCTCGTCGGCGGCGGTGAGCAGCGGGATGCGGCCGATCTCGCGCAGGTACTGCCGGAACAGGTCGGACGACGGACCGCCGGTGTCCGGGCGGCTGCGCGGTCCGGGCGGCTCCGGCTCCTCCATGACGGCCTCGGGCGGTCCGGGCGGGTCCGGCGGCGCATCGGGCGGGTCCGGCGGCGCGGCGGGCGGGTTCTGCGCGGCGGGCGGGAGTGTCGGCGGGTCCACAGCGGCCTCGGGATGACGTACGGCCCGGGTTTGCGCGGGGACGGCCGGGACACGCTCGGTTTCGGTCACGGTCCGGGTCTGCACGGGGGCGACCTCCAGGTGATCGCTGCCGGACCGCGGGGATGGAGGACCACCGTTCGGTGGGCCGGTCGCGCTCCGATGACTCAGGCACCGCCATCCAGTGTGGGGTACGACACACAGCTGCCACGAGGGGCGTGCGGGGACTTTCTGAGCGGTTACCCGGGCGGCGCGGCGCCGTCAGAGCGCGTCGGCGCCGTTGTTGCGCAGGGACTGCGCGTACTGCTGAAGGACCCAGACCTCGTTCTGTGCGGCGGCCAGGTGGTCCGGGGCGACATTGCTGCCGAGCCGGGTGAGGCTGCCCTGGACGTCGTCGATCCGGCGGTCGACGGCACGCAGGCGGACCTTGACCAGGTGCTCGCCCGCGTACGCCTCGTCGATGGACTTGCCGTGGAAGACCTCGACCGCGAGCTCGGTGACGAGCTTGCGCACCGTGTCATTGGGTGTCGCGTCGAGCACCTGGACGAGATACTCGCGGGTCTCGGGGACGCCGAGCTCCGCGCCGCCCGCCTCCGCGATGCACTGGCGGACCGCCGCGTACGGCGGGGCGGTGAACTCGTCGACCCCGTAGGCGTCGAAGGCCGGGGAGACCAGGGCAGGCTTCTGCAGGGCGAGCTTGAGCAGCTCGCGCTCGGTGCGGTGGGCCGGGCTGCGGAGGTTGAGCGCGGGGCCCGAAGGGGCGGCGGGCGCCTGGATCTCCTGGCGCCGGGCGCCGCCGCGCGACGCCGGTGCGGGACCCCGGTCGCCCCTGCCGCGGGCCCACTGGGCGAGCTGGTTGACCCGGTGCACGACGTACTCCTGGTCCAGGATGCCGACGAAGCCGGCCAACTGGACGGCGACCTCGCGCTGCACGCTGCCCGTCTTGATCTTCGCGACGACCTGGGCGGCCTCGTCGAGTGCCGCGGCGCGGCCGGCCGGGGTCTCCAGGTCGTAGCGGGCGACGATCTGGCGGAGCGCGAACTCGAAGAGCGGGGTGCGGGGTTCGACCAGGTCGCGGACGGCCTCGTCACCCTTGACGAGGCGCAGATCACACGGGTCCATATTGTCCGGGGCGATCGCGATATAGGTCTCGGCGGCGAACTTCTGATCGTCCTCGAAGGCCCGCAGGGCGGCCTTCTGACCGGCCGCGTCCCCGTCGAAGGTGAAGATCACCCGGGCGCTGCCGTTGTCCATCAGGAGGCGGCGCAGGATCTTGATGTGGTCGCCGCCGAACGCCGTACCGCAGGTGGCGATGGCTGTGGTAACCCCGGCGAGATGGCAGGCCATCACGTCCGTGTAGCCCTCGACGACGACGGCCCGGCTGGACTTCGCGATGTCCTTCTTGGCCAGATCGATGCCGTACAGCACCTGGGACTTCTTGTAGATCGGGGTCTCGGGGGTGTTCAGGTACTTCGGCCCGTTGTCGTCGTCGCGCAGCTTGCGGGCGCCGAAGCCGACGATGTCGCCCGCGGTGTCGCTGATCGGCCACATCAGCCGGCCGCGGAAGCGGTCGATGGGGCCGCGCCTGCCGTCCTGGGAGAGGCCGGAGGTGATCAGCTCCTTGTCGCTGAAGCCCTTGCCGCGCAGATAACGGGTGAGGTGGTCCCAGCCCGCCGGGCTGTAACCCACGCCGAAGTGGGCCGCCGCCGCCTGGTCGAAGCCGCGCTCGGCGAGGAACTTGCGGCCGATCTCGGCCTCGGGGCCGTCCAGCTGCTCGACGTAGAACTGGGCGGCCACCTTGTGCGCCTCGACCAGCCGGATCCGCTCACCGCGCTGGTGGGAGGGGTTGTACCCGCCCTCCTCGTACCGCAGGGTGATGCCGGCCTTCGCGGCCAGCCGCTCGACGACCTCCGCGAACGTCAGGTGGTCGATCTTCTGCACGAAGGCGATCGTGTCGCCGCCCTCCTGGCAGCCGAAGCAGTGGAAAAGACCCTTGCTCGGACTGACCTGGAAGGAGGGGGACTTCTCGTCGTGGAAGGGGCACAGACCCTTGAGGTTGCCACCGCCCGCGTTCCGCAGCTGGAGGTACTCGGAAACGACGGCGTCGATCGGGACCGCGTCCCGGACCGCCTTCACATCGTCGTCATTGATCCTGCCTGCCACGAGTGAAGTCTACGGGTGAGGTGGGACAGGCGGGGCCGGGCCCTTGGGCGGGCGGCAGCGGTGTTCTTGGCCTCGGGGGCCCCGTCTGTTGCCCCGGTCCGGGGCTGGGGTCTTTGTCCTCAATCGCCGGACGGGCTCGGTGCGGGTGCTCCGCGGGGTGCGTTCTGTCCGGTGGGTGGGGGTGGGGTCCCTCCGGGGCGTCTCCTCAGAAATGGCGTGTTCACCCGGGAACGCGAAGGAACCCGGGTCGTACGCCATTCCCTGCGGGGACTCCCCTGCACGCCCCCACCCAGCCCCGTCGCCCGTCTGCACCCCGGTGGGACGACCCCGCAGACAAAGGACACACCGGCCCCGCGACTATTCGCAGACGCACGACCGGACCCCCACCCACCGGGACAGACGCGCACCCCGCAGGGGACCCGCACCCACGGAGCGACCCGCGCACACCAAGCCCGTCCGGCGATTGAGGACGGAACCCCCGAGCCCGGGCCGGGGCAACGGGCAGGATCCCGCCGCTCTCAGATCAGTGAGTCCAGGGGCGCCGACGGGTCGGCCAGCGCGTCCGGGTCGACCGGCTGTCCGGCCTTGATCAGCTCCTGGATGGTCTCCGTGACGTCCCACACATTCACGTTCATCCCGGCGAGCACCTTGCGGTCCTTCAGCCAGAACGCGATGAACTCGCGCTTGCCCGCGTCACCGCGGATCACGACCTGGTCGTAGCTGCCGGGCGGTGCCCAGCCGGAGTATTCGAGGCCGAGGTCGTACTGGTCGGAGAAGAAGTACGGCACCCAGTCGTAGGCGACGTCCTGGCCGAGCATGGCGCGGGCCGCCGCCGGGCCGCTGTTCAGCGCGTTGGCCCAGTGCTCCACCCGCAGCCGGGTGGAGAGCAGCGGATGGGCCACGTTGGCCACGTCTCCGGCCGCGAAGATGTGCGGGTCGCTCGTGCGCAGCGCGGCGTCCACGGCGATGCCGCCGCCCTGGGCGCGCGGGGCGATGTCGAGTCCCGCGGCCTCGGCGAGCGCTGCGCGCGGGGCGGCGCCGATCGCGGCGAGGACGTCGTGGGCGGGGTGTTCCTCGCCGTCGTCGGTACGGACCGCGAGGACCATGCCGTCCTGGCCGATGATCTCGGTGAGGCGGCCGCCGAAGTGGAAGCGGACACCGTGGTCGCTGTGCAGGTCGGTGAAGATCTGGCCGAGCTCGGGGCCGATGACCTTGAGCAGCGGGGTCGCCTCCGGTTCGACGACGGTGACCTCGGCCCCGTATCCGCGGGCCGCCGCCGCGACCTCCAGACCGATCCAGCCGGCGCCCGCGATCACCAGATGGCCGTTGTCGCGGCCGAGCGCGGCCAGCACGTTGCGCAGCCGGTCGGCGTGGGCGAGGCGGCGCAGATGGTGGACGCCCGCCAGGTCCGTGCCGGGGATGTCCAGGCGGCGCGGTTCGGCGCCGGTGGCCAGGAGCAGCTTGTCGTAGTGGATGACGGTGCCGTCGCCGAGCTCCACGGAGCGGGCGTCGCGGTTCAGCGCGGTGACGGGCTGGCCGAGGTGGAGCTCGACGTCGGCGCCCGCGTACCAGGCCGTCTCGTGGACGAAGACACTGTCGCGGGCCTCCTTCCCGGCCAGGTAGCCCTTGGAGAGCGGTGGGCGTTCGTACGGATGGTCCCGCTCATCGCCGATCAGGATGACCCGGCCGCTGAAACCCTCCGACCGGAGCGTTTCCGCTGCCTTCGCTCCGGCCAGTCCTCCGCCGACAATGACGAACGTCCGATGTGCGTCGACCACTTGATGCCTCCTCGGTACTTGCTGCGCGGCGCCAACTGCGAGCGTCCCGCACGCAGCGTGATGGCGAAAGGGGGTGTGACCCGATCAGGTCACGCCCAGTGGTCGTGGGCCGGTGTGCGGGCCGGGGTCCGCACGCCGGGAGCGAGGGTGCGCTCAGCCGTGCGGAGCGGTGAGCCAGTGGTGCAGGGAGCGGGCCGAGGCGTCGGTCAGTGCGGCGATCTGGTCGACCAGGACGCGCTTGCGGGCGCGGTCGTCGGGTGCCGCCTCGTACAGCGCCCGCAACTGTGGTTCCAGCCCCTCGGGGGCGCGGGCGGTGAGCGCCGCCGCCAGTTCCGCGATGACGATCCGCTGGTCGGCGCGGATCGCCTCCTGCTCGGCGCGCTGCATGACGTACCGGTCGGCGACCGCCTTGAGGACCGCGCACTCGTTGCGTGCCTCGCGGGGGACGACGAGTTCGGCTCCGTACCGGGTGAGGCGTCCGGTGCCGTACGTCTGCCGGGTGCTGCTCTCGGCGGCAAGGCAGAACCGCCCGATCAGCTGACTCGTGGCGTCCTTGAGCCGGGCCTGGGCGACGGCCGATCCGTCGTAGCCGTGCGGCCACCAGTCCTGGCCGATGAGGCGGTCCAGGGCGTCGGACAGCTCCTGGGGGTCGGTGTCCGCGGGGACGTACCGTCCGATGGCGACGGCCCAGATGTCGCGCCGCTCCGGCTCGGCTTCGAGGCAGTTGGGGTCGATGTGCCCGGCGTGCAGTCCGTCCTCGAAGTCGTGGACGGAGTACGCCACGTCGTCGGACCAGTCCATCACCTGGGCCTCGAAGCACTTGCGGTCCCCGGGGGCGCCCTCGCGGAACCAGTGGAAGACCGGCAGGTCGTCCTCGTACACCCCGAATTTCGGGGATCCGGGGTCGGTGGGATGGGCTCCCCTCGGCCAGGGGTACTTGGTGGCGGCGTCGAGCGCGGCCCGGGTGAGGTTGAGACCGACGCTGACCAGTTCGCCGGTGCGGGTGTCGGGCACGAAGCGCTTGGGTTCGAGCCTGGTCAGCAGCCGCAGCGACTGGGCGTTCCCCTCGAAGCCGCCGCAGTCGGAGGCGAAGTCGTTGAGCGCCTGTTCGCCGTTGTGCCCGAAGGGCGGGTGGCCCATGTCGTGGGAGAGGCAGGCCGTCTCGACGAGGTCGGGGTCGCAGCCGAGGGCGGCGCCGAGCTCGCGGCCGACCTGGGCGCACTCCAGCGAGTGGGTGAGCCGGGTGCGGGGGCTTGCGTCCCAGAGGTGGCTGCGGGTGCCGGGGGTGACGACCTGGGTCTTCCCGGCGAGCCTGCGCAGGGCCGCGGAGTGCAGTACCCGGGCGCGGTCGCGCTGGAAGGCGGTGCGGCCGGGCCGTTTGTCCGGTTCGGTGTCCCAGCGTTCGGCGTCGGCGGCGTCGTAGGGAACCGTGCCGGGGTCCTGTGTGCCGTACGTGCCGTCCGTGCCGTCCGTGCCGTTCATGGGAACGACAGTAATCGGCCGCGCTGACAGGTGGGCTCAGGCGGTGGCCAGGAAACGTGTGTGCAGTGGCGTTTCGTGCGTCGGCGCGCCGCCTGATCGTGCCTGTTCGTAGCGGTGCAGCAGGAGGCGTGCCATCGCCGGGTGGGCGCCGAGCGGGGCGGCGGCGATCCAGGGCGCCGCCGCCGCGGCGGCCGAGGCGAAGCGTCCGGGGGCGGTGAAGTACGAGGCGACGGCGATGCGCCGGCGGCCCCGGGCGGCCAGCGCGCGCAGGGCTGCGGGCACGGTGGGCGTCGCGGCGGAGGCGTACGCGGGCACGACGGGGACCCCGCCGAGCCGTTCGCTGAGCAGATGCGCGGTGCGGCGGGTATCGGCGGCCGATTCGGGGTCTCTCGAACCGGCTGCGGCCAGGACCACGGCACTGCCGCGGTTCCCGTCGTCCGAGGGGAGCCAGCCGGCCTCGGTGAGCCGACCGTGGAGCGCCTCGACCAGCAGCGGGTGCGGCCCGAGGGGACCTGCGGTGCGGGTGCGCAGGGCGGGGGCTCCGGCGACGGCTTCCGGGATGTCGTGCTTCACGTGGTAGCCGCGGCCCAGCAGCAGCGGTACGAGAACCGCCTCGCCGCTCCCCAGGGCGTCGAGGGTCTGTGGCAGGAGAGGTGCGTTGAGCTCGATGTGACCGATCCGGACGTCGAGCCCCGGCCGCAGTTCCCGTACCCGGTCCAGGAGCTTCGCCACCGTGTGCGGTGCCAGCGGGTCCCGGCTGCCGTGCGCGACAGCGACGAGGGCTGGGGCAGCAGGGGCGGAGGCGGGGACGGCGGGCAGCAGTGGGCTCACCTGGCTGTACGGGTGCTGCTGCGGGGTGCGGTCCATGGGCCGTCGGGTTCCGTTCAGGGAGACGAGGCTGAGCTGGGTGCCGAGCTGTGCGGTGATACGGGTCAGCAGTTGCGCCGTGCTGTCGAGGGGCAGGGGCTCCTTGGGACGTTCCGGTGCCGGCTCCGTCATGGACCGATGGTGCCGGGCGCAGGTTGCCGCGTCGTTGCGCGCCGGTCACGGGCGTTTTCCGCCTTCTCACCGGCAGCCCCCGCCCGCTGTCAGATGCCCCGCCCGGCAGCCCCCGCCCGTTGTCGGACGGCCGTCCCGGGGGCGGTCCGCTGTCAGGTGGTGGCGGGCCGGGCCTGCCCTGCGAACAGCCGCTCGATGACGTCGGCGACGCCGTCCTCCTCGTTGGTCGCGGTGTGCGTCGGCACGGCGGCCAGTACGGCCGGGTGGGCGTTGGCCATGGCGAAACCGGTGCCCGCCCAGGCGAGGACGGTGAGGTCGTTGGGCATGTCACCGAAGGCGATGACCTCGGTGGCGTCGATACCCCGGCCGGCGCAGAGCAGCTCCAGCGCGCCGGCCTTGGTGACCCCTGGCGCGCTGATCTCCAGCAGCCCGCGCCCGCCCGAGTGGGTGAGCTGCACCTCGTCGCCCGCGCCCGGCCGGGCGGCGGCCAGCAGGGTGTCGGCGTCGAGCCGGTCGGACCAGGCGAGCAGTTTGGTCACCGGGGCCTCGGTCAGCCAGAGGTCGGCGAGGGACGGGACGGGGAGTTCGGCGCCGACGTCCTCGGACATGCGGAGCCGGTAGGCGGGTTCGTACAGCACCTGGTTGCCGGTCTCCAGGGCGAAGCCCACCTCGGGAACCGCCGCCGCCAGCGCGGTGGCCACCCGCTGGGCGGTGGTCAGCGGCAGGACGCGGGAGGAGACGACGGTGCGGGTCCCTATGTCGTAGACGAGCGCCCCGTTGCTGCAGACCGCCGTGCCCCCGAGGCCGGAGGCCTCGGCCAGCCGGTCGACGAACCGGGGCGGTCTGGCGGTGACGATGACGATCTCCGCTCCGGCGTCCTCGGCCGTGCGCAGGGCTCGCAGGGTGCGGGACGACAGGGTGCCGTCGTTACGGAGCAGGGTGCCGTCCAGATCGGACGCGATCAGCCGTGGAAGCAACATCGCCCGATGCTATCGACGGTTGCGGCCGGCTACGACGGAGAACCGTTTCGGCCGTCTGTTCGTCAAGCGAGGGGGGACTGTTGGAACGGTAGAGGGGATGGGGCTCCGATGCGGCTGAAGCCACGGGGCGCAGGGGCGGTACGGGACCGGCTGCGGGGCGCGGGGGCGGTGTGGGCGCGGCTGCGGCGGGTCGTCGTGCGGTTGTGGCCGGGGCTGCCCCGGACCCGGCGGGGGCAACGCCTGGCCGTGCAGGGCCTGATGGCCGCCTGTGTGCTGGCGTTGCTGCCGGCCGCCTGGATGTACACGGTCGCCGACTCCCGGGTCAGGACGGCGGGGGACGTGCCCGCGCAGCAGGTCGCGGTGGTGTTCGGGGCGGGGCTGTGGGACGGCAGGCCGTCCCCGTACCTCGCGAACCGGCTGCGGACGGCGGCCGGTCTGTACCGGGACGACAAGGTGAAGGTCGTGCTGGTGACCGGCGACAACAGCCGGGCGGAGTACGACGAGCCGGACGCGATGCGCACGTTCCTGGTCGAGCAGGGGGTGCCGGACGACAGGATCGTCAGCGACTTCGCCGGCTTCGACACCTGGGACTCGTGCGTACGGGCCAAGAAGATCTTCGGGGTCGAGCGGGCCGTGCTGGTGAGTCAGGGCTTCCACATCCGGCGCGCGATCGCGCTGTGCCGGGCGGCGGGAATCGACGCGTACGGCGTCGGGGTCGAGGCCGTACACGATGTGACCTGGTACTACGGCGGCACCCGGGAGGTGTTCGCGGCGGGCAAGGCGGCCCTGGACGCTCTGTTCGAGCCGGATCCGCACTTCCTGGGGCCCAAGGAGCCGGGGGTGGCCAGGGCGCTCGCGGCGGACGAGGGGTGACGGCGGGGCGCGTGCGA
Organism: Streptomyces sp. NPDC026062; assembly: GCF_055568375.1. NCBI lineage: Bacteria > Bacillati > Actinomycetota > Actinomycetes > Kitasatosporales > Streptomycetaceae > Streptomyces > Streptomyces sp. NPDC026062. The sequence continues at coordinate 74,002 of NZ_JBVHOQ010000016.1, read as the reverse complement.
CGGGCGGGCGCTTCCGCCCGTCCGCGTGTCCCTCCCCCGCGCACCTCACCGCCCGTTGCCGGGCCGGCTGAGGTGGGCGTACCGGCGGTGTAACCGGGAGCGGGCGCCGGTGTAACACCCGGCTCGCAGGCTGGGCGCATGACCAGCACCGCGACTGCCGCCACCGCGACCCACTGCCCGTACTGCGCGCTGCAGTGCGGCATGAACCTGCGCCCGGTCACAGGCGACGCCGTCGTCGCGGTGGAGGAGCGCACCGCCTTCCCCGTGAACCGGGGTGCCCTGTGCGGCAAGGGCCGTTCCGCGCCCGCCGTGCTCTCGTCGGCGGTGCGGCTGACCGGTCCTCTCGTACGCGACAGGGCGAGCGGGCGGCTGGAGCCGGCCGGCTGGGACGAGGCGCTGGCCCGGATCGCCGAAGGGCTGCGGAGCACGCGCGCGGAGCACGGGGCCGACGCGGTGGGGGTGTTCGGCGGCGGCGGGCTGACCAACGAGAAGGCGTACGCGCTCGGGAAGTTCGCCCGGGTGGTGCTCGGCACCTCGCAGATCGACTACAACGGCCGGTTCTGCATGTCCTCGGCCGCCGCCGCCCACCAGCGGGCCTTCGGCCTCGACCGCGGCCTGCCGTTCCCGCTGGAAGACGTCCCGCGCACCGGCTGCGTGATCCTCGTGGGGTCGAACCTCGCCGAGACGATGCCGCCCGCGCTCCGCTATCTGACCGAACTGCGGGAGAACGGCGGCCGGCTGATCGTCATCGATCCGCGCCGCACCAGGACCGCCGAGCAGGTCGACCTCCATCTCGCCCCCCGGCCCGGCACCGATCTGGCGCTCGCGCTCGGCATGCTGCACCTGGTGGTGTCGCAGGGGCGGGTGGACGAGGAGTTCGTGAAGGAGCGCACCAGCGGCTGGGACGAGGCGCGGGCCGGGGCGATGGCCCACTGGCCGGAGCAGGTGGAACGGCTGACCGGTGTGCCGGTTCCCCAACTACGGGCAGCGGTGGAGATGTTCTGCGAGGCGGAGAGCGGCATGGTGCTCACCGCGCGCGGCCCCGAGCAGCAGGCGAAGGGCACGGACACCGTCGGCGCCTGGATCAACTTCGCCCTGGCCACCGGGCGCGCGGGCCGGCCGCTGTCCGGCTACGGCTGTCTGACCGGGCAGGGCAACGGCCAGGGAGGCCGTGAACACGGCCAGAAGGCCGACCAGTTGCCCGGCTACCGCAAGCTCACCGATCCTGCCGCGCGCCGCCATGTCGCCGGGGTGTGGGGGGTCGATCCCGACTCGCTTCCGGGGCCGGGGCGCAGTGCGTACGAGTTGCTGGACGCGCTGGGCACCGAGGTGCGGGCGCTGCTGGTGATGGGGTCGAATCCGGTGGTGTCCGCGCCGCACGCGGGGCGTGTGGAGGAGCGGTTGCGGTCGCTGGACTTCCTCGCGGTCGCCGATGTGGTGCTGTCGGAGACGGCCGCGCTCGCCGATGTGGTGCTGCCGGTGACGCAGTGGGCCGAGGAGACGGGGACCACCACGAATCTGGAGGGCCGGGTGCTGCTGCGCCGGCGTGCGGTCACCGCGCCCGAGGGTGTCCGCAGCGATCTGGACGTGCTGCACGGACTGGCCGGTCTCCTCGGGCACGGGAAGGGGTTCCCGGCCGATCCGGCGGAGGTGTTCGACGAGCTGCGCCGGGCTTCGGCAGGCGGCCCCGCGGACTACGCGGGCATCACGTACGAGCGGATCGCGGCCGAGGACGGGGTCTTCTGGCCGTGTCCGGACACGGCGCACGCCGGCACGCCCCGGCTGTTCCTGGACCGGTTCGCGACGGACGACGGGCGGGCCAGGTTCGTACCCGTGACGCACCGGCCCTCCGCCGAGGAGACGGACGCGGAGTATCCGGTGGTGCTGACCACGGGCCGGGTCGTCGCCCAGTACCAGTCGGGGGCGCAGACCCGCCGGGTGGCGGAGCTGAACGCCGCCGCCCCGGGGCCCTTCGTGGAGCTGCATCCCCGGCTCGCCGAGCGGATCGACGTGGCCGAGGGCGGTCCGGTCGTGGTCACCTCACGGCGCGGGCGGGCGGTGGCGCCGGCCCGGATCACCTCGGCGATCCGGGAGGACACCGTGTTCATGCCGTTCCACTGGGCGGGTGAGGGCCGGGCCAACACGCTGACCAACCCGGCGCTGGACCCGGTGTCGAGGATGCCGGAGTTCAAGGTGTGCGCGGTGCGGGTGGAGGCGCTCCCCACGGCGCGGGACACCCCTCAGAGCGAGGTCACCGGGGCCGTCTCCGCCGACACCCAGCCGAGGTAGCGGGCGCTGCCCCGGAGCACCGGCAGGGCGATGATCTCCGGGGTGTCGTAGTCGTGCGCCTCCTGGAGGTAGGCCGCCAGCTCGTCGTACCGTTCGGCCGTCGTCTTGAAGAACAGCTGCCACTCCTCGGTGGTCTCGATGGCGTTCTGCCACCGGTAGACCGAGGTGACGGGAGCGGAGATCTGCACGCAGGCGGCGAGCCGTGCCTCCACCGCGCCGCGCGCCAGGATCTCGGCCTTCTCCTGACCGTCCGTCGTGGTCAGTACGGTCAGCCATGCGGGCGATGTCACCTTCGGTCTCCTCGGATCGGCAGCGGGTTCCTCCCCCGATTGTCGGGCAGACGGTGCCGGTGCGCAGTCAGCCACCGTACGGATGGGCCGCCTTCGCGTCTCTCAGCGCCCTTCCCCACCACACCAATTGGTCCAGGAGCGTCTTCGCCGCCGCGTCGGGGCCGACCGGGTCCCGGTGTCTTCCCTCGTCGTCGAACAGGGCGCCGGCGTTGTGGAACGAGACGGTGTCGCGGATCGAGACGGCGTGCAGCTCGGCGAAGACCTGCCGCAGGTGCTCGACGGCGCGCAGACCGCCGGACACTCCCCCGTAGGAGACGAAGGCGACGGGCTTGGCCTGCCATTCGGCGTGGTGCCAGTCGATGAGGTTCTTGAGCGGGGCGGGATAGGAGTGGTTGTACTCGGGAGTGATGACGACGAACGCGTCGGCGGCCGCCAGCCGGCCGGCGACCTCCGCGAGCAGGGCCTGGTCCTCGGGCCCGGGACGGTAGGAGAGCGCGGTCGGAAGGCCGAGCCCGGCGACGTCGAGCAGGTCGGTCCCGATGCCCGGGTGGCTGTCGGCGCGGGAGCGGAACCAGTCGGTGACGACGGGCGCGAACCGGCCCTCGCGGTTGCTGGCGACGATGATCGCGACCTTCAGAGGCGCGGTGGCGGACGGAGCGGTGGCGGACGGAGCGGTGGCCGTGGTTCCGGCTGTGGTGAGATCCATGGCAGGAGGCTCGTGCATCAACCGCGCTTGAGGTCAAGCGGCTCCCGTCGGCCCGTCCGTCGCGCGGGTCGGCATACGGTGGACGGCATGACGACTCCAGCAGCCGCACCGCTCCCCTATGCCGAGTTCGACGGACATCCGGCCACCGAGGACGATCTGCGGGCGGCCGCCTTCTTCACCTATGGCCATTTCACGGCCATGCAGGTCAGGGACGGCCGGGTCCGGGGCCTCGCGCTCCACCTGGAGCGGCTGGACTCCGCGAGCCGGGAGCTCTTCGAACTCCCCCTGGACGGCGGCCTGGTGCGCGAGTTCGTACGTCACGCGCTCAAGGGCGCGGGGGCGGTGGACGCCTCGGTGCGGGTGCATGGAATGCGGCCGCCCGGCGCCGCCGCCACGACCGTCATGGTCACGGTGCGCGGACCCGCGCGGATGGACTCCCGGCCGGTCGGCCTGATGTCCGTCCCGTACGCACGCACCGCGCCGCACCTCAAGCGCCCCGGCGACTTCGGCCAGACGTACCACGGGGATCTCGCCCGCCGGGCCGGTTTCGACGACGCGCTGCTGACCCTGCCGGACGGCCGGGTGACCGAGGGCGGGTTCACCAACATCGGCTTCTGGGACGGCACTTCGGTCGTCTGGCCGCAGGCGCCCGCGCTGCTGGGGACCACCATGGCCCTGCTGGAGAAGGAGTTGCCGGGTGCGGGTGCGCCGTCGCGGCGCCAACCGGTGCGCCTGGACGGGCTGGCGGCCTACCGCTCGGCGTTCGTCACCAACTCGCAGGGCATGGCCCCGGTCGCCCGGATCGACGGCACGGCGTTCGCCGTCGACGGGGAGCTGATGAACCGGCTGGCGGCGGCGTACGAGGCCGTGCCCTGGGACACCGTCTGACGCACCGCCCCTGCGGGCCGCCGCGAGGATGGACCATGAAACCCGTACAGAACCCGTACGGAACCCGACCGGAGGACCCCGCCGCGCATGCAGATCCACATCGAGGGCTCACAACTGCCCGGCCGCGACTGCGGCCCCGGAGGCGACTTCGCCGGCCGCGAGAACATCCACGTGGGCGTGCAGCGCAAGGACCGGCCCGGTGAACTTCTCGGGCCGGTCCCGGGCGACGCCCCCACCGCCCGCTGGACCCTGGACTGCGCCGTCAGCGGCGGCCCGGACGGCGTCGAGGTGAGCGGGCCGTATGTGCAGGACCGGCTCGGCGGCCGGTTCGTCCATCTGTCCTGGGGCACGGTCGACGGGGACGGACTGTTCTCCATGTTCCGGCGGGCCAAGCTGATGTTCGCCGACATCGACGCGGACACCCTCGAAGCGGCCGCGCGCTCCGGACACCTCACCGCACGACTGCCGCTCTCCGACCCCGCGGGGCAGCCGCTGTGCGGCCGGGTCAGGCCGCCCGTCATCACCTGGTCCGCCACCGCGCCCGCCTGAACGGACACCTCCCGGCACAGACGAACCGCCCTCACCGGGCCCAGGGGGGGTGGGCCCGGTGAGGGCGGCGGCCGGGGGCGGCTGCGCTCGCCCTCCCGTGGGGGGTGAGCATCGTGTGCCCGGACACACCCGGGTCATGCGTGTGACGTACGCCACTTTCTTCCCGGCGGGCATCACCCGATCGGCACCGGAGGCGGCAGACCGGGGTCCCTGTCCCGCCATCACCGCTGTGACCTGCACACATACGCTCTGGCAAGGAGGCGGCGCCGGTCCGATCAGGTGAAAGCTGACCCGGTGTCAGCGTGCATGGGTGGCGGACCGGCCGTTAGCTCGGGACCAGGACACACCAGCCCCGCGCCATCCCCGCTCGGAGGAACCCCCCATGCGCAGTCCTGCTCGCCTCGTGACCGGCACCGCCGCCGCGGCCCTCGCCGCCGCCGCGCTCGGCCTCAGTGCCGCCGCCCCGTCCGCGTACGGGGACGAAGGGGCGCCCCTGGACATCTCTCCCGCGAGTGCCGCCCCGGGCGCGACCGTCACGGTGAACACCACCGCCTGCGGCGACGACACCGGCGCCACCGGTGACGCGAGCGCCCTGGACGCCTCCCGGTTCGCGCTGGCCCCGGCCACGCTCAAGGAGGTCCTGGCGGGTTCGTTCAAGGTCCCGGGCAATATCGAGCCGGGTCCGTACAGCATCGACGTGGCCTGCGAGAACGGCAGGCAGGCCACCGGCGAGATCGAGGTGAGGGCGGCGGGCACCTCGGCCGGGAACACCGCGGACAGTGCCCCCGTCACCTCGGAGAAGGACGCCGCCGACCGTGCTCCCGGCACCTCGGACGAGGACACCCCCGCCGGTGCCGGTCTGCCCTCGGACCTCTACGACACCGAGGAGTACGACTCCACCGGGCTCGACGAGGCCGAGGCCTCCGGTGCCGCCCTCGTACCGGACGCCCCGCTCCCCGGGCGCTCCGCACCCGCCCCGCGCCCGACCCCCTCCGGACACGAGAGCTCCGCCGGGCACGACAGCTCCGACGGATACGACAGCTCGTCCGGGTACGACAGCTCGTCCGGCGGCTACGAGACCCCTTCCGGCCACCACACCTCGGCCGCGCCCACCGCCCCCACGGGGCATGTGAAGACCGGTGTCGGCGGCAGCGTCGGCCCGGACACCACCCAGATCGCGGCGGGAGCCGGCGTCCTCGCCGCGACCGCCGTAGGCGGAGCCTGGCTCCTGCGTCGCCGGGCGAGCGGCACGCAGGACGGCAGCTGACGGAGACTTCCACCTCTCCGTACCGCCCGGATTCCGTCCCGGTGGCCCCGCGCCACCGGGACGGGACCCATCCCACCCGGGGCCCGGCCCGTCCGGCCCCGTCACCCGTCACCCGTCACCCGGAGGACGACCGTGTCCCAGAAGGCCAAGGGCTGGCTGCTCGTCGTCGCGGCGCTGGCCGGTCTCTGGCTGATCCGGAACGGCGCCGACACCCGGCTGACCCCGCCGGCCCCGGCCTCCGCCGACGCCTTCGCCGCCGGTCCGGGGCTGCTGCCCGGATCGCCGGTCGCCGAGCCGCTCCGGCCGTCGGCGCCCGTCCGCATCAGGATCCCCAGCATCCGGGTGGACGCCCCGATGATGCGGCTCGGGCTCGGGCAGGACGGCAGCCTCGACGTACCGCCGGCCGGGAACACCGACATCGTCGGCTGGTACAAGGACGGCACCCCGCCCGGCGCCAAGGGCACCGCGATCGTCGCCGGTCATGTGGACAACGCCCAGGGCCCGTCCGTCTTCTACGGCCTGGGGTCGATGAAGAAGGGCAGCACGGTCGAGGTCCTGCGGCAGGACGGCCGCACCGCCGTCTTCTCGCTCGACGCGATCGAGGTCTACGAGAGCGACGACTTCCCCGACCGGCGGGTGTACGGGGCCTCGGAGCACGCCTCGCTGCGCCTGATCACCTGTGGCGGCGGCTTCTCCGAGTCGACCGGCTACCGGGGCAACGTGGTGGCGTACGCCCATCTCACCGGCGTGCGCTGAGGAGCCTGTGGCGTTCAGCGCACGCCGCTGACCTGGCTCAGCCCTGCCACTGGTCGAACGCGAGCTTCGCCACCAGCGAGAAGACGACCACCAGCAGCACCCCTCGGACGAACTCGCTGCCCTTGCGCAGCGCCATCCGCGCCCCGAACAGGCCGCCCGCCAGGTTGAACACCGCCATCAGCGCGGCCAGCTGCCACATCACGTTGCCCTGATAGGCGAACATCGCCAGGGCCCCGCCGTTGGTGCAGACATTGACGATCTTGGCGGTGGCGGAGGCCGTCACCAGGTCGAGGTGGAGCACGGCGGTGAGCGCCAGCACGAGGAAGGTGCCGGTGCCCGGCCCGAACAGCCCGTCGTACAGGCCGATACCGCCGCCCACCAGGACGATCGCGGTGACCGTACGGGCCCGGGTGACCCGGGGCGCCGCGCCCTCCCCGGTGGACCTGCCGAACTGGGGCCGCAGCATCACGAACGCGGCGACGGCCAGCAGCACCACCATGATCACCGGACGCAGCACCTCGCTGCTGATCCCGGCTGCGAAGAAGGCACCAGTCATCGATCCGGCGAGTGCCGCGAGACCGATCCGCAGCGCCGTGCCGACCTTCACCGGCGCCTTGCGCGCATAGGTGACGGCGGCGCCCGAGGTGCCGACGATCGCGACCGCCTTGTTCGTACCGAGGATCTGGGCGGCCGGTACGTGCGGCAGTCCGAGCAGCAGCGCGGGCAGCAGCAGGAGTCCGCCGCCGCCCACCACCGCGTCGATCCACCCGGCCGCGGCTGCCGCGAGGCACAGCACGACGAGGGTGGTCAGGGTTATGTCAGGCATGATCGCGACCCTAAGGAAACGGCAGGTGCCGAGTCCAACCGCCGCCGGATTCTTGAGCCGCCTCTGAGCTTGCCGCCGTCGACGGACCCTCCCGCAGAGGCCGCGCGGGCACGGAGCGTGCCACCGGAGGGGCCGCGCGGGCACGGAACCTGCCGCCGACGGACCCTCGCAGCGGGTCCCGCAGCCTCCGGCCCTGCCGCCGGCGGGCCCTCCCGGAGGGGCCCCTCAACCTCCGATCGCACCGCCGACGGCCCCTCACAGACGGTCCGCGCGGGCGCTGAGCGCAAGGTTCCTCCCGGGAAACAGGGGGGATCCGGACGGGTAACACCCCCCGGTCACGCTTCCTGGCATGAGGACACGGACGGAGAACACGGCGCGGGTGGTGGTGATCGGCGCCGGAATGGCGGGCGCACGCCTCGCCGCCAAGATGCCCGATGTCACCGTCATCGGCGAGGAGCCGCACGCCCCCTACAACCGCGTCCTGCTGGCCGAGGTGCTGGCCGGGCGCTATCCGGCGGACGTCATCGCGCTCCCCCCGGCCGAGGTCAGACGCGGGGTGCGGGTGGTGCGGATCGACCGGGCCGACCGGCTGGTGCACTGCGACGACGGAAGCGTCGTGCGCTACGGACGGCTGGTCCTGGCGACCGGGTCCAACCCGGTGCTCCCGCCGCTGCGCGGGCTCGGGAACACGATGCCGGACGGGGTGCACGCCTTCCGCACCCTCGACGACTGCCTGGCGCTGCGCGCCTCGGTGCGGCCGGGGGTGAACGCGGTCGTGATCGGCGGCGGCCTCCTGGGTGTGTCGGCGGCCCGCGCGCTGGCCGAGTGCGGCGCCCAGGTGGTGCTGGCCCAGCAGGGCGAGCACCTCATGGAGCGGCAGCTGGACGCGGAGTCGGCCGGGCTGCTCCGCCGCCATCTGGAGTCCCTGGGCGTCGAGGTGCACACCGAGTGCCGCGTCCGCGGGCTGCGCTGCGCCGACGGTGCCGTGCGGGCGGTGGAGCTCGCCGACGGATACGAGCTGGCGGCCGAGATCACCGTGCTGGCCTGCGGGGTGCGTCCCCGGACGGGCCTCGCGCAGGCAGCCGGTCTGGAGGTCCGCAAGGGCGTCGTCGTCGACGACGAGCTGCGCGCCTCCGATCCGTACATCCATGCCGTGGGCGACTGCGCCGAGCACCGCTCCACCGTGTACGGGCTCGCGGGCCCGGCGCTGGAGCAGGCCGATGTGCTCGCCGAGGTGCTGGCCGGGCGGCCCGCCCGGTACGACGGCACCCGGGCCCTGACCCGGCTGACCCTGAACGGCCCGGACGCCCCCGGTACGGGATCGCTGGATCTCGCCGCCTTCGGCGACTCCAGGCCGCTGCCCGGCGACGACGTGATCCGGCTGGCGGACGCCACCCGGGGCGCGTACCGCACGGTCGTCGTCCGGGGCGACCGGCTGGCGGGCGGAGTGCTGCTCGGCGATCTCGCCTCGGTCGGCACCCTGGCCCGCACCTGGCAGGACGACGCGGCACTCCCCGCCGAAACGTCCCTGCTCCATCTGCTCACCAACGACGGAGGCTACTGAGATGCCGGTGTCCACCATCCCGACCGCCCACACCTCCACCGCGGCGGCCGTGCCGACCATCGTGGTCGTCGGACACGGCATGGTCGGCCAGCGTTTCCTGGAGGCCCTCGCCGACCGGGGGCTGACGGCCACCGCCGGAACCGCCCGGGTCGTCGTCCTGTGCGAGGAGCCGCGCGCCGCCTACGACCGGGTGCAGCTGACCTCGTACTTCTCCGGGAGGACTCCGGAGGACCTGTCGCTGGTCGAGCAGGGTTTCATGGAGCGGCACGGCTTCGAGCTGCGGACCGGCGACCCCGCCGAGTCCCTGGACCGTGAGGCCCGCACGGTGACCGCGCGTTCCGGCGAGACCTTCCGTTACGACACGCTGGTGCTGGCCACCGGCTCCTACCCGTTCGTCCCGCCGGTCCCCGGCAAGGACAGCGAGGGCTGTTTCGTCTACCGCACGATCGAGGACCTGCTCGCGATCGAGGAGTACGCGAAGACGGCGACGACCGGCGCGGTCGTCGGCGGCGGGCTGCTCGGTCTGGAGGCGGCGGGCGCGCTGAAGGGGCTCGGACTCGACACCCACGTGGTGGAGTTCGCGCCCCGGCTGATGCCCGTCCAGGTCGACGAGGGCGGCGGCGCGGCGCTGCTGCGCACCATCGAGAACATGGGGCTCACCGTCCACACGGGCGTCGGCACCCAGGAGGTCACCGCCGGCGAGGACGGCTCGGTGAACGGGATGTCGCTCTCCGACGGCTCCTCGCTCGCCACGGACCTGGTGGTCTTCTCGGCCGGGGTGCGGCCCCGCGACCAGCTGGCCCGGGACTGCGGTCTGGAGGTCGGGCAGCGCGGCGGCATCGTCGTCGACGAGGAGTGCCGCACCTCCGACCCGGCGGTCTTCGCGATCGGCGAGTGCGCGCTGGCGTCGGACGGCCGGGTGTACGGCCTGGTGGCGCCCGGATACGAGATGGCGCAGACGGCCGCGGCGGTGATCGCGGGCAACGAGGCGGCGTTCACCGGCGCCGACCTGTCGACGAAGCTGAAGCTGCTCGGTGTGGACGTGGCGTCCTTCGGTGACGCCCACGGCACCGCCGAGGGCTGCCTCGACGTCGTGTACGCGGACTCCCGCTCCGGTGTCTACAAGAAGCTGGTGATCGGCCGGGACGGCACCCTGCTCGGCGGGGTGCTCGTCGGGGACGCCGACCAGTACGGCACGCTGCGCCCGATGACGGGCACGGTCCTGCCGGTCGCCCCCGAGCAGCTGGTGCTGCCGGCCGGCGCGGGCGGCCCGGTCACCCTCGGCCCCGCCGCGCTGCCCGACGAGGCGGTCATCTGCTCCTGCCACAACGTCACCAAGGGGGCGATCTGCGAGCACACCACACTGCCCGAGGTGAAGAAGTGCACCAAGGCCGGTACCGGTTGCGGCAGTTGCGTCAAGGTCATCGGCCAGCTGCTCCCGAAGAGCCAGGACAAGGGCCTGTGCGGCTGCTTCGCGTACACCCGCAGCGAGCTGTACGAGATCGTCCGCACCCTGGGGATCACCTCGTACGCCGAGCTGCTGGACTCGCACGGCCGTGAGGCCGCGCGCGGTGGCGACGGGTGCGAGGTCTGCAAGCCGACCGTCGGTTCGGTCATCGCCTCGCTGGCGCCGACGGTCGGCGCGAGCGGCTATGTCCTGGACGGCGAGCAGGCGGCTCTCCAGGACACCAACGACCACTTCCTCGCCAATCTCCAGCGCAACGGCTCGTACTCGATCGTGCCGCGCATCCCCGGCGGCGAGATCACCCCGGAGAAGCTGATCGTGATCGGCGAGGTGGCACGGGACTTCGGCCTCTACACCAAGATCACCGGTGGTCAGCGGATCGACCTGTTCGGCGCCCGCGTCGACCAGCTGCCGCTGATCTGGACCCGGCTGGTCGACGCGGGCTTCGAGTCGGGGCACGCGTACGGGAAGTCGCTGCGGACGGTCAAGTCCTGTGTGGGGCAGACCTGGTGCCGCTACGGCGTGCAGGACTCGGTGAGGATGGCCATCGACCTGGAGCTGCGCTACCGGGGCCTGCGCTCACCGCACAAGCTGAAGTCGGCGGTCTCCGGCTGCGCCCGCGAATGCGCCGAGGCGCGCGGCAAGGACTTCGGGATCATCGCCACGGCCCAGGGCTGGAACCTGTACGTGGGCGGCAACGGCGGCGCCACCCCGCGCCACGCGGACCTGCTCGCCCAGGACCTGTCGGACGCCGAACTCGTGCGGCTCATCGACCGGTTCCTGATGTTCTACATCCGCACGGCGGACCGGCTGGAGCGCACCTCGGCCTGGCTGGAGCGGATCGACGGCGGCCTGGAGCACGTACGGGACGTCGTCGTCCATGACTCGCTGGGACTCTGCGACGAGCTGGAGCGGCTGATGGCCGACCATGTCCGCGGCTACCGGGACGAGTGGGCCGAGACCATCAACGACCCGGAGCGGCTGCGCCGCTTCGTGACGTTCGTCAACGCACCCGACGCGCCGGACCCGTCGGTGAAGTTCGTCCCGGAACGCGACCAGGTCAAGCCCGACCTGGACATCCTCGCGGGCCCGGTTCTCGCCATCCGCACTCTTGAAGGGACAGCCTCCTGATGACGACGCAGACGATGACCGGGACGCCGGAGACCACGCGGGACACCCGGGTGATCCGGCTCGCCGCCGGGGACGGCTGGCTGACGGTCTGCGACCGCGCGCTGCTGACGCCCGGCCGCGGGGTCGCGGCGCTCCTCCCGGACGGCAGGCAGGTCGCGCTGTTCGTGGACCGGGCGGGACGTACGTACGCGATCGACAACCGTGATCCGTTCACCGGCGCGTACGTCCTCTCGCGCGGACTGGTCGGTTCGGACGGCGGGCAGCCGTTCGTCGCCTCCCCGCTCCTGAAGCAGCGTTTCGACCTGGCCACGGGGGCCTGCCTGGACGACGACGAGGTCTCGGTGCCGGTCTTCGAGGTCCGCGCGGACTGATCGCATTCCGTTCACCGCGCATTGACGCTGCGTCAACCGCGTCCCTCTACTGTCCTGACGTTCGACCCGCCGGGCCGACCGGACCGGCGGGCCCTCACGTCACCCGTGGAGTGATCGTGGAACGTCGGACCTTCTTGCGCACAGCGGTGATCGGCGGCTCGGCCACCGCGCTCGGCGGCACCCTGTGGCGGGGTGCCGCCTTCGCCGGCCCGGCCCAGCCGGCCACCGGCCCGTACGGCGCGCCGCAGGCGGCCAACAGCGACGGCATCCTGCTGCCGGGCGGCTTCACCAGCAGAATCGTCGCCCGCTCGGGGCAGAGCGTCCCCGGCACCTCGTACGCCTGGCACAGCGCACCCGACGGGGGCGCCACGTTCAGCGACGGCAGCGGCTGGATCTACGTCTCCAACTCCGAGGTCTCCTCGGGCAGCGGCGGCGGGGCGAGCGCGGTGCGCTTCGACTCCTCCGGCACCGTCACCTCCGCCTACCGGATCCTGTCCGGCACGGACAACAACTGCGCGGGCGGCCGCACCCCGTGGAACACCTGGCTGTCCTGCGAGGAGGTCAGCCGCGGTTTCGTCCACGAGACCGACCCCTGGGGCGTGAACGCGGCCGTGCGGCGTCCCGCACTGGGCCGCTTCAAGCACGAGGCGGCGGCCGCCGACCCGGACCACGGATACGTCTACCTCACCGAGGACGAGACGGACGGCCGCTTCTACCGCTTCCGCCCCACCACCTGGGGCGACCTCTCCTCCGGCACCCTTCAGGTCCTGGTCGCGGGCACCGGCACCTCGGGCCCGGTGACCTGGTCGACGGTCCCGGACCCGGACGGCTCACCCACCCTGACCCGCTACCAGGTCTCCGGCGCCAAGGTGTTCAACGGCGGCGAGGGCTGCTTCTACGCGGCGGGGACCTGCTGGTTCACCACGAAGGGCGACAACCGGGTGTGGGCGTACGACGCGAACGCCTCCAGCATCTCCCTCGCCTACGACGACTCGCTGGTCACCGGCGGCAGCGCCCCGCTGACGGGCGTCGACAACGTCACCCGGTCCGCGTCGGGTGACCTGTACGTCGCCGAGGACGGCGGGAACATGGAGATCTGCCTGATCACGCCGGACGACACCGTCGCCCCGTTCCTGCGGATCAACGGCCAGTCCGGCTCGGAGATCACCGGCCCGGCGTTCTCCCCGGACGGCACCCGGCTCTACTTCTCCTCGCAGCGCGGGACGAGCGGAAGCTCGTCCGGCGGCATCACCTACGAGGTCACGGGTCCGTTCCGCCGCTGAGCACCGCTCCCGGCCGTGCGGTGCCCCGAACGGCGCCGCACGGCGTCCTCCCCCGCCGTCAGGCGGGCTGACCGCCGGCTTCGACGGCCGACGGGTCCATCCAGACGACCTCCCAGATGTGGTGGTCCGGGTCCTGGAAGGAGCGGCCGTACATGAAGCCGAGGTCCTGGGTCTCGTTGGCGGGCGATCCGCCGGCGGCGAGCGCGGCGTCCGCCAGCTCGTCCACCTTCTCGCGGCTCTCGGCGCTCAGCGCCAGGATCACCTCGGTGGACTTCGAGGCGTCCGCGATCTCCTTCTTGGTGAAGTCCTTGAACCTCGGCTCCTCCAGGAGCATGGCGAAGATCGTGTCGCTGATGACGAGACAGGCGGTGCGTTCGTCGCTGAACTGGGGGTTGAAGGAGTACCCCAGCTTGCCGAAGAAGCCCTTGGTCGTCTCCAGGTCCTTGACCGGCAGGTTCACGAAAATCATCTGAGGCATGACCGTCTCGCTCTCTCGGGCTGGTTCCCGTGCGCTGTTCTCGAACTGTTCTACGACAGGTAGACGCCGGGTCCGCCGGAAACTCATCGGCGCCGGACGAAAAATCCTTCCCGCGCCGCATCCGCCGGAAAACCTGCCCTGCCGTCTGCGGGAGAGCCCTCGGGACCCGGCGCTCAGGAGACCGCGAGCGGCGCGCCGCCCCGCAGCAGCGAGCCGCCCAGCGGGGTGAGGGTGTGCAGGACCGAGCTGCCGTGGCGCAGGGTGTGGACCAGGCCCGCCTCGCGCAGCACGCTGGCGTGCTGGCTCGCCGAGGCGAGGGAGACACCGGCCCGGCGGGCCAGCTCGCTGGTGGTGCAGCCGTCACCGATGACCTTCAGGACCGTCGACCGGGTGTTCCCGAGCAGCCGGCCGAGCCACGGGCCCGGTTCGGCGAAGACCGGGGCGGTGGCGTGGGTGACCGGATAGACGAGCACCGGCGGGAGCAGCGGGTCGCGGTAGACGACCGGGGTGCCCCGGCAGAAGAAGGACGGCTGGAGCAGCAGGCCCCGGCCGTCCAGGTGCAGTTCGCGGTCGACCGGGTAGTCCGCCTCCAGCACGGGCGCGCGCCAGCGGATCACCGGCGGGAGCGAGGCCAGAAGTTCGTCGGTGCCACCGTCCAGGAGCGCCCGGCCCCGGACCGCGCGGTCGGCCTCTATACGGGCCTGGATGTGCGGCCAGTACGGCTCGACGGCGGCCCGGTGGTAGGCGCGCAGGACCCCGATGAGCCGGCCCAGGGGCTCGGCGCGCCCCTCCCCCAGCGCGTCCGGCGCCACGGGGCGGACCGGGTGCCGGGCCGCGCCTCGGCCGCCCATGGCCCGCTGGGCGCCCAGCAGCGCCAGTTCCGCTCGCAGCCGTTCGGGCGGGGTGTCGCGCAGGGCCTCGATTCCGGTGGCGAAATCCATGGGCTCGGCGACGCCTTCCTGAGAAGGCGTCAGAAAGTCCGGGAAATAGCCGTGCGGTGGAACCAGGGAGGACAGCAGACGCACTTCCCCATTGAGCCTCGGTCGCGCCTCGGAGCGCCATTTCCCGAAGACCGTGGAAGCCCGGCGGTCTCTCAGCCGGTGAAAGCTGAGAATGGTCTCCCATAATGCGTCCGGCCCGGTGGCCATCCGCACCTTGGAAAGGTCCCATCCGGACACATGGATACGCAGCACCGAACCCCCACCCCTTGCACCCGCAATTCCCCCCGCGCAAGGGTATGCGAAGCGTAACTACACGTCACCACGGGGTTTCGGCCAGAGGTGAAACGTCTCGCCCCGACCCACCGTCACCCGAAAAGCTGTACGTCGTCGAGTGCGATTCCGAAGCCACCGGAAGAGCGAGTGAAGGCCGTGGGGGGTTTCGCTCGCTCGGCGGCGGTTGGTGACGGTGCGGCTCCGCCCTCGACGGGGGTAAGCCGGGTGCGGCCCATGGGTGGGGATCCAGGGGCCGCACCCGGGTCCGTTCCGGACGCGTCTCTTTGCGCATTGAACGAAGCAATGCATAACCGCCCCGCAGAAAGCGCTCACATTCCGGCGCGCGCCCCGGGACGGCATGGGGTTCACCCAGAGCTCCGTGAACATGACAAGGCGGCGGCACCCCCGCACAGGGTGCCGCCGCCTCCGGGAATTCCGCGGCCGCCGGCGGACCGATGAGGGTTGTCCGGTCCCTCGGCAGCCCGCGGAATCAGTGGTTCCGGCGCCTCAGCGGCTGTCGCTGCCCCGCGACCCGGCCGCCGCCCTGCCCGCCTCCAGACGGGCCACCGGGATACGGAACGGCGAGCAGGAGACGTAGTCCAGGCCCACCTCGTGGAAGAAGTGCACCGACTCCGGGTCTCCGCCGTGCTCACCGCAGACGCCGAGCTTCAGGTCGGGACGCGTGGCCCTGCCGGCCGCGACAGCGCTGCGCACCAGCGACCCCACGCCGTCCTTGTCGATCGTTTCGAACGGCGACACCCCGAAGATGCCCTTCTCCAGGTACGCGGTGAAGAACGAGGCCTCCACATCGTCACGGGAGAAGCCCCACACCGTCTGGGTCAGGTCGTTGGTGCCGAAGGAGAAGAACTCCGCCGCCTCCGCGATCTGGCCCGCGGTCAGCGCGGCGCGCGGCAGCTCGATCATCGTGCCGATCTTCAGCTTGAGGTTCGTGCCCGTGGCGGCCTGGACCTCGGCGATGACCCGGTCGGCCTCCTCGCGGACGATCTCCAGCTCCTGGACGGTGCCGACGAGCGGGATCATGATCTCCGCGCGCGGGTCGCCCTTGGCGTTCTTGCGCTCGGCCGCAGCCTCGGCGATCGCCCGTACCTGCATGGCGAACAGACCGGGGATGACCAGACCGAGCCGGACCCCGCGCAGACCGAGCATCGGGTTCTGCTCGTGCAGCTTGTGCACGGCCTGAAGCAGTCGCAGGTCGTTCTCGTTGGCGTCCTTGCGGGACTCCGCGAGCGCCACCCGGACCGAGAGCTCGGTGATGTCGGGCAGGAACTCGTGCAGCGGCGGGTCGAGCAGCCGTACGGTGACGGGCAGCCCGTCCATCCCCTCGAACAGCTCGATGAAGTCGGCCTTCTGGAGCGGCAGCAGCTGCTCCAGGGCCGTCTCGCGCTCCTGGTCGGTGTCGGCCAGGATCAGCTTCTCGACCATCTCGCGGCGCTCACCGAGGAACATGTGCTCGGTGCGGCACAGCCCGATGCCCTGGGCGCCGAAGCGGCGGGCCCGCAGCGCGTCCTCGGCGTTGTCCGCGTTGGCCCGCACCCGCAGCCGGCGCACCCGGTCCGCGTACGCCATGATCCGGTGCACGGCGGCCACCAGTTCGTCGGCGTCGTCGGCGCCCGCGTGCATCCGGCCCTCGAAGTACTCGACGACCGGGGACGGTACGACGGGTACCTCACCGAGGTACACCTTGCCGGTCGAGCCGTCGATGGAGACGACGTCCCCCTCCTCGACGACCCGTCCGCCCACCGTCATCCTGCGCCGCTTGGTGTCGACCTCCAGGTCCTCGGCACCACAGACGCAGGTCTTGCCCATGCCCCGGGCGACGACGGCCGCGTGCGAGGTCTTGCCGCCGCGCGAGGTCAGGATGCCCTCGGCGGCGATCATGCCGTCGAGGTCGTCGGGGTTGGTCTCGCGGCGGATGAGGATGACCTTCTCGCCGGAGCGGGACCACTTGACCGCGGTGTACGAGTCGAAGACGGCCTTGCCGACCGCGGCCCCCGGCGACGCGGCGATGCCGCGGCCCAGCCGCTCCGGCCCCTTCCCGTCGGCGGCCGCCGAGTCGTCGAAGCGCGGGAACATCAGCTGCGCCAGCTGTGCGCCGTTGACCCGCTGGAGCGCCTCGGCCTCGTCGATGAGCCCCTGGTCGACGAGCTGGGTGGCGATCCGGAACGCGGCACCGGCGGTGCGCTTGCCGACCCGGGTCTGGAGCATCCACAACTGGCCGCGCTCGATGGTGAACTCGATGTCGCAGAGATCCTTGTAGTGGGTCTCCAGCGTCTCCATGATCTGCATCAGCTGGTCGTACGACTTCTTGTCGATGGTCTCCAGCTCGGCGAGCGGCACGGTGTTGCGGATGCCCGCGACGACGTCCTCGCCCTGCGCGTTCTGCAGGTAGTCGCCGTACACACCCTGGTGGCCGCTCGCGGGGTCGCGGGTGAACGCGACGCCCGTACCGGAGTCGGGGCCGAGGTTGCCGAAGACCATCGAGCAGACGTTGACCGCGGTGCCGAGGTCGCCCGGGATGCGCTCCTGGCGGCGGTAGAGCTTCGCCCGGTCGGTGTTCCACGAGTCGAAGACCGCCTTTATGGCCAGGTCCATCTGCTCGCGAGGGTCCTGCGGGAAGTCGCGTCCGGCGTCCCGGGTGACGATCTTCTTGAACTGCTTGACCAGCTTCTTCAGGTCGGCCGCGTCGAGATCCACGTCGACCGTGACGCCCTTGGCCACCTTCGCGGCCTCCAGCGCCTCCTCGAAGAGGTCGCCTTCGACGCCGAGGACGGTCTTGCCGAACATCTGGATCAGACGGCGGTAGGAGTCCCAGGCGAACCGCTCGTCACCGGACTGGGCGACGAGGCCGACGACGGAGGCGTCGGAGAGGCCGATGTTGAGGACCGTGTCCATCATTCCGGGCATCGAGAACTTGGCACCGGAACGCACGGACACCAGCAACGGGTCGTCGGCCTGCCCGAGCTTCTTGCCCATCCGCGCCTCAAGGGCGTCGAGGTGCGCACTCACCTCGTCGCGCAGCGCGGCCGGCTCCTCGCCGCTGCCGAGGTAGACCTTGCAGGCCTCGGTGGTGATGGTGAAACCCGGAGGGACGGGAAGCCCGAGGTTGGTCATCTCGGCGAGGTTGGCACCCTTCCCGCCGAGAAGGTCCTTCAGTTCCTTGTTGCCCTCGGTGAAGTCGTAGACGAACTTCTGAGGGTCTTCGTTTTCCGACACGAGTCTCGACTCCTCGACGACGCGGTGGCTGCCCTGACGGCGAGGAACATACCCAGATCGAAGGTGTCCCGGTACGTCCACTTGCCCGTCGTACGGCCTCAACCACCCGTCCGCCAGCAGATCGAAAGTGACCCCATGAGTGAGCCGACCCGCCCCGAACCTTCAAGACTTGAACGCATTCCTACGGAGCGTCCTCGAAGGGCGCGAGAAACGTGACAACGAGTAAGGGAAGCGTCGATCGATCAAAGTGGGGGCACCTGGCACCCAGTGCCACCATTTGAGAAGTGCAGTCGATTATTTAGCGCTCATACGAGCGACACCCTTCTCAAGGTGGCGAGAATCACGCCACAGAGGCCGCTCAGATGTCACCATCCGGACGCCTCCCAGGTAGCCCCAGGTGTCCCAGTAATCACTCAGCGGAAGGCAAGGGCGCCTCGCGGGCGCACGCGGCATCACTTCCCGGCCCGATCGGCCGATTCGCGCGGGATAATCCGCTCAGATGAGCAAAGCCTTCGAGGAGGCACCGGGTGCCCCCTCGAAGAGGCCGTGTCAGCCGCCCGACGTGTCCAGTTCCGCGTCCTCGCCGACGCCCGCGCAGTCGTACGGGTCCTTCAGCCAGCCGTCCGGGAGCACCACCCGGTTGTTGCCCGAGGTGCGCCCGCGCGGACCGTCGGCGCCGTCCGGCCACGGCTGGTCCAGCTCCAGCTCGTGCAGCTGGGAGCCGAGCTCCTCCAACGACGAGGTGACCGCCAGCTTCTTGCGCATCTCCGAGCCGACCGCGAAGCCCTTCAGGTACCAGGCCACATGCTTGCGGAAGTCGATCACGCCACGGGTCTCGTCACCGATCCACTCCCCCAGCAGCGTCGCGTGCCGCAGCATGACGTCCGCGACGGTGCGCAGGGTGGGCGCCTGCCGGATCCCCGTGCCCTCGAACGCGCTCACCAGGTCGCCGAAGAGCCAGGGGCGGCCGAGGCAGCCCCGCCCCACGACCACGCCGTCGCAGCCGGTCTCGCGCATCATCCGCAGGGCGTCGTCCGCGCACCAGATGTCGCCGTTGCCGAGGACGGGGATCTCCGGGACGTGCTCCTTGAGCCGGGCGATGGCGTCCCAGTCGGCGGTGCCGCCGTAGTGCTGGGCGGCCGTCCTGCCGTGCAGGGCGACGGCCGTGACGCCTTCCTCGACGGCGATCCGGCCGGCGTCGAGGAAGGTGATGTGGTCGTCGTCGATGCCCTTGCGCATCTTGATGGTGACGGGCAGGTCGCCCGCGTTGGAGACGGCCTGGTTGAGGATGGCACGCAGCAGCGGCCTCTTGTACGGGAGCGCCGAGCCGCCGCCCTTGCGGGTCACCTTGGGGACCGGGCAGCCGAAGTTCAGGTCGATGTGGTCGGCGAGGTCCTCGTCGACGATCATGCGTACGGCCTTGCCGACCGTGACCGGGTCCACTCCGTACAGCTGGATCGAGCGCGGGGTCTCGGTCGCGTCGAAGCGGATGAGCTGCATGGTCTTCTCGTTGCGCTCGACCAGCGCCCGCGTCGTGATCATCTCGCTGACGAACAGCCCCTTGCCGCCCGAGAACTCCCGGCACAGGGTGCGGAAGGGCGCGTTGGTGATGCCGGCCATGGGGGCCAGGACCACCGGCGGCTGCACGGTGTGCGGGCCGATGCGGAGCAGCTGGGGCGTGGGGGCGAGCGTGGTCATTCCCCCATTGTCGCGTACGCCGGGAACTGCTCCGGCGACGGCGGGGACGGGCCGGGACAGGACGGGACGGGCCGGGGGTGTGCACGGGTGCGGGCCGGGTCGTGCGGGTCCGCTGTCAGTGCGCACACGTAGCGTGAGGAGACCGCTACCGGACCGGCGAACAAAGGACATGACGACGGCATGACGACCATGAACTCGACCCGCCCCTCGCTCCGCACCGCTTCGACGGCCTCGGTGACCGGCGCGCCCCCGACCCGCCGCGCTCTGCTCTCGCTCGGCACGGCGGGGGCGGCCGGTGTCCTGCTCCTCTCCGCCGCGGGTCCCTCCCGGGCCGCCGCGCGGGCCCCCGGTCCCGGCGCCGCGACCGTCCGGCTGCGCGCACTGGAACGCGTCCATGGCGCCCGGGTCGGCGCGTTCGCGTACAACCTGGCCACCGGCGCCGCCGTCCGGCACCGGGCCGACGAGCGGTTTCCCGTGCTCTCCACGTTCAAGACGCTCGCCGCGGCGGCCGTGCTGAGGGATCTGGACCGGGACGGCGACGTGCTCGGCCGGCTCGTCCGCTACACGGAGGCGGACTGCGTGGCCGATTCCCCGGTCACCGGCACCGAGGAACACCTGGCGAACGGGCTGACCGTCGCCGGACTCTGCGACGCGGCGATCTGCGACAGCGACAACACGGCGGCCAACCTGCTGCTGCGCGAACTGGGAGGCCCTCGTGCGATCACCCGCTTCAGCCGCTCGATCGGTGACCGGGCGACCCGGCTCGACCGCTGGGAGCCCGAGCTCAATTCGGCCGAGCCCCGGCGGCTCACGGACACCACCACCCCGGCCGCCATCGCGGCCGACTACGCCCGGCTCGTCCTCGGGGACGTACTGGACCCGGGCGACCGCGAGCGGCTGACCGGCTGGCTGCTGAACTGCCGGACCAGCGGGACCCGATTCCGGGCCGGGCTGCCGCCGGAGTGGACGGTGGCGGACAAGACCGGCGGCGGCTCGTACGGCAGCTGCAACGATGTGGGCATCGCCTGGACACCGGACGGAACCCCGGTGGTGCTGGCGGTGCTGACGGCCAAACCCGATGCGGATGCGGCGGGGGACCATCCACTGGTGGCCGCCGCGGCGGAAGTACTGGCAGCGGAAGTCGTTAGTTAGCCGTACTATCCATGCATGCCTGAGCTGAGCCACCGGCGGCGGATGCTCGTCCTGGCGATCTGCTGCATGAGTCTTCTGATCGTCAGCCTCGACAACACCGTCCTCAACGTCGCCCTTCCCGCCATGCGCCACGACCTGCACGCGAGTGTCTCGGGGATGCAGTGGACGATCGACGCGTACACGCTCGTCCTCGCCTCCCTGCTGATGCTCGCGGGTTCCACCGCCGACCGGATCGGCAGGCGCAAGGTCTTCATGGCCGGGCTCGTGCTGTTCACCCTGGGCTCGGCGCTCTGCTCGCTCGCGCCCAGTCTGGAAGCGCTCATCGCGTTCCGGATGGTGCAGGCCGTCGGTGGCTCCATGCTCAACCCGGTGGCGATGTCGATCATCACCAACACCTTCACCGACCCCCGCGAGCGCGCCCGCGCGATCGGTGTCTGGGGCGCTGTCGTCGGCATCTCTCTGGCCGCGGGACCGGTGGTCGGCGGGCTCCTGGTCGATTCGGTCGGCTGGCGGTCGATCTTCTGGATCAATCTCCCGGTCGGTCTCGCCGCGCTCGTGCTGACCTGGCGGTACGTCTCCGAGTCCCGCGCCCCGAAGGCGCGCCGCCCGGATCCGGTGGGCCAGCTGCTGGTGATCACGCTGCTCGGCTCGCTGACGTACGCGATCATCGAGGCGCCGCAGAGCGGCTGGACCTCGGCGGAGATCCTGTTCTTCGCCGCGCTCGCCGCGGCCTCGCTCATCGGCCTCCTGGTGTACGAGGCCCGGCGCACCGACCCACTGATCGATCTGCGGTTCTTCCGCAGTGTCCCCTTCAGCGGGGCCACCGTCATCGCGGTCTGCGCCTTCGCCGCTCTCGGCGGCTTCCTCTTCGTCAACACGCTCTACCTCCAGGACGTGCGGGGCCTGAGCGCACTCGCCGCCGGTCTCCACATGCTGCCGATGGCGGCCGTGGTCTGTGTCCTGTCGCCGTTCTCGGGCCGGCTCGTCGCCAGTCGCGGGCCGCGCGTCCCGCTGCTGATCGCGGGCGTCGCGATGGCGGCGAGCGGGCTGATGTTCGCGGCGTTCGACGCCGAGACCGGCACGGCGTCGATGTTCACCGCCTATGTGCTGTTCGGCCTGGGCTTCGGCGCGGTGAACGCGCCCATCACCAACACCGCCGTCGCCGGAATGCCGCGGGCCCAGGCGGGCGTCGCCGCGGCGGTCGCCTCGACCAGCCGCCAGATCGGCCAGACACTGGGCGTCGCGGTGATCGGCGCGGTCCTCGCGGCGGGGGTGGCCGGCGCCGGATCCTCGTACGGCGGCGGATCGGCGGACGGCTTCGTCGCGGCGAGCAGGACCGCCTGGTGGATCATCACCGGCTGCGGAATGTGCGTCCTGCTCGTCGGCGCGGTGAGCAGCGGGCACTGGGCCCGGGGCACCGCCCGCCGGACCGCGGAACGGCTGGCGGAGCCCTCGGGCACGGCCGCGTCCGGTGCGCCTGCGGGCCGGTCCCCGGCGGCGGACACCAGGACCTGAAGCCGGCCCTCCGCACTCGTGGCCGAGGGCCGGCCCTCGGCCACGACCACCACTGCCTGAACGTGTCCGGCCATCGACGGACGTGGCCGCGGTCATGAGACGCGTCACCGCGGCCACGTCCATGACGGAGGTGCGCCATTCCTCGTTCGTGAAGGCCGGCAGCATGACGTTGCGGTCCGCGACCGGGACGGCGTCGATGTCACACGGCATCCGGCCGTAGGCGCGGTTGTGGGCGAGGATGTCGTACCGGCTGTTCTGTACGGAGGACGACTCAGCGGGCGGCGCTGGCGCTGGGTGTGGCGACGCTCGGTTCACTGTTCCCGGCGCCGGCGCCGGGCTCAGGCATGCGGGACGCGCTGATCGTGACGCTGCTGGTCCGGCTCGCGGCGGTCGCCCTGACGGCCCTGCTGAGCCTTCGGCTGCCGCGCAGGGTGGCGTGAGGGCGGGGCGCGGGTACGGGCGTGGGCCCGGAACACCTGATTGAGGTGTTCCGGGCCCACAGTCGTACGGGTGATGCGAACCGTTCTCCCGGACGCTCCCCGGGAGTTCTCCGCGCGGAGGCGTCAGCTCCGGGCGGGCGCGTCCTGCTCGTCCTGCTCCGGGGTGTCCTGCCCGGCGGCGGGGGTGGCGTCCGGCTGCCCGGTTCCGGCGGCGCGCTCGCGCATCCTGCGCAGCAGCTCCGCCTTCTGCTCGGCGGCCGTCCTCCGGTCGGCGTTGCGCTCGGGTCCGACGCCCTGCTGTTCGGCGCGGGACACCTTCTTGCGCTGTCCGCCGACGCCGAGGAGGTTGTTACGGCTCTTGGCCACGGGGTTCTCCCATTCGTGGTGAAAGTGAGGTCTCGAAAGACCCTGGATCGGTCCGGTGGGCGGCGGGTGGTCGGACCCGCCGCACTCTCACTCGTAGATCTGGAAGAACGCATACATGCCGCCAAGGTACCCGGCTCCATCGGCCGGGGCACCGCCTTTTCCTACCGCCCGGCCTGCTGCGGACGCGAGGACCGACCCGCATCGCCGTCGGACCGGCCGCGACGCGCGGGCCTACGTCGCCGTCGGGTCGGCCGTCGCCTGATGCGCCTCGGCGAGATGTTCCTCGGCCTTGAGCCAGGGCAGGAACTGCACCGCCTTGCTCCAGTCGCAGGTGTCGCAGCTCAGCTGTCGCCGCACCCCCGACTTCCTTACGTGAACGACGTGTTCACGGCCGTGCTGGTCCCATCTGCTGACCTTGCTCGTGGTCATGGACGGCATCGGGCCTCCTGGGGGCGAGTGTGCCCAGTGTGCACGAAACCCCCGGTCCCGTAAGGGGGAACCGGGGGCTTCGTGCTACGGACGGGGCCGTTCAGCAGCCGAGCAGGCGGGCGCCGAGGTACGCCTGGATCTGGTCCAGGGAGACGCGCTCCTGCTTCATGGTGTCGCGCTCGCGCACGGTCACCGCGTTGTCGTCGAGGGTGTCGAAGTCGACGGTGACGCAGAACGGCGTGCCGATCTCGTCCTGGCGGCGGTAGCGGCGGCCGATGGCGCCCGCGTCGTCGAACTCGATGTTCCAGTTCTGCCGCAGGTCGGCCGCGAGGCCCTTGGCCTTCGGCGAGAGCTGCGGGTTGCGGGACAGCGGCAGGACCGCGACCTTGACCGGCGCGAGGCGCGGGTCGAGGCGCATCACGGTGCGCTTCTCCATGACGCCCTTGGCGTTGGGCGCCTCGTCCTCGATGTAGGCGTCCAGCAGGAACGCCAGCATCGCGCGGCCGACACCGGCCGCGGGCTCGATGACGTAGGGGGTCCAGCGCTCGCCGGCCTCCTGGTCGTAGAACTGCAGGTCGGTGCCGGACGCCTCGGAGTGCGCCTTGAGGTCGTAGTCCGTGCGGTTGGCGACGCCCTCCAGCTCGCCCCACTCGCTGCCGCCGAAGCGGAAGCGGTACTCGATGTCAGCGGTGCGCTTGGAGTAGTGGGAGAGCTTCTCCGCCGGGTGCTCGAACCACCGCATGTTCTCCTCGCGGAGGCCGAGGCCGGTGTACCAGTTCCAGCGCTGCTCCATCCAGTACTCCTGCCACTGCTCATCCTCGCCCGGCTTGACGAAGAACTCCATCTCCATCTGCTCGAACTCGCGCGTGCGGAAGATGAAGTTGCCCGGAGTGATCTCGTTCCGGAAGGACTTGCCCATCTGCGCGATGCCGAACGGCGGCTTCTTGCGCGAGGTCTGGAGCACCTGGCCGAAGTTGGTGAAGATGCCCTGGGCGGTCTCGGGGCGCAGGTAGGCGACCGAGCCGGAGTCCTGCGTCGGGCCGAGGTGCGTGGAGAGCAGGCCGGAGAACTGCTTGGGCTCGGTGAAGGTGCCCTTGTTGCCGCAGTTGGGGCAGTTCAGGTCGGCGAGGCCGTTGACCGGCGGCTTGCCGTGCTTCTCCTCGTACGCCTCCTCCAGGTGGTCGGCGCGGTAGCGCTTGTGGCAGGAGGTGCACTCGGTCAGCGGGTCGGAGAACGTGGCGACGTGGCCGGAGGCAACCCAGACCTCGGGGGCCAGGATGACCGACGAGTCGAGTCCGACCACGTCCTCGCGCGAGGTGACCATGTAGCGCCACCACTGGCGCTTGAGGTTCTCCTTGAGCTCGACGCCCAGCGGCCCGTAGTCCCAGGCGGCCCGCTGGCCACCGTAGATCTCACTGCAGGGGTAAACGAAGCCACGGCGCTTGCTCAGGCTGACGATGGAGTCGATCTTGTCGGCGGCCACGGTGCTCTCTTCATTACGACGACGAAATTGGACAAGGGTGACGCGAAGCGCCTCGGTGGGGGGGTGGTGGTCGGGAGACGGGTGCGCGAATGCCTCAGATTACCGGCGGGCACGCCCCTTCGATCAAATCGGTATCGGAGCAGTACGCCGGGCAGGGCGCCGGGCGGCCCGCCGAGCGGCCGCCGCGCAGTCATCTCATCGGTCTTGTTGACAATCGTTTCCACTTTTGTTGAAAATGACTGTCATGAACGTACGCCGCCTCATACCCACGACCGCCGTCGCCGGAGCAGTCGTCCTCGGCCTCACCGCCCTCTCCGCCTGCTCCACGTCCGACGCCGCCGACCACAAGAGCGGCGACAAGCTGAACGTGGTGGCGTCGTTCTATCCGATGCAGTTCCTGGCCGAGCAGATCGGCGGGAGCCATGTCTCCGTCTCCACGCTGACCAAGCCGGGCGTGGAGCCGCACGACCTGGAGCTCAGCCCCAGGGAGGTCGGCGGTCTCAGCGACGCGGACTACATCCTCTACCTCAAGGGCCTCCAGCCGGCCGTCGACGACGCCATCAAGCTCTCCGAGTCCACGCACACCGTCGACGCCGCGGCCCTCACCACGCTGGAGGACCACGGCGCCGAGGTCGGCGGCGAGGAGCACGCCCATGAGCACGAGGGCGACGAGGCCGGCGCCGACCCCCACATCTGGCTGGACCCGGTGAAGTACGCCCAGGTCGCCAAGGGAGTGGGCGCGTCCCTGGCGAAGACCGACCCCGACCACGCCGCGGACTACCGCAAGAACACCGCCGCCCTGGTCACCAGGCTCGACGCCCTCGACACCGCGTACGAGAACGGGCTGAAGACCACCGCGACCAGGACGTTCATCACCACCCACTCCGCCTTCGGGTACCTCGCCGAGCGCTACGGCCTCACCCAGGAGGGCATCGCCGGCATCGACCCCGAGGCCGAGCCCAGCCCCGCCCGGATCAGCGCACTGCACTCGATCGCGAAGAAGGAGAAGGTCACCACCGTCTTCTTCGAGACCCTCGCCAGCGACAAGACGGCGAAGACCGTCGCCCGGGACACCGGCCTGCGGACCGACGTCCTGGACCCGCTGGAGGGAATCACCGGCAAGTCCAAGGGCGACGACTACATCGAGGTCATGGAGTCCAACCTCGCCGCGCTCCAGAAGGCCCTCGGCGCCAAGTGAGCCACCCCACCGACCCGCCCGGCCCGAACCGCGCAGCAGCACCGGAGGCGCTCATGCCCGAGCCCCAGAGCACCACGCCCGAACCCGTGATCGTCGTACGCGACGCCACGGCCACCCTCGGCGCACGCCCCGTGCTGCGCGGCATCGACCTGACCGTGCGCCGCGGCGAGGTCGTCGCCCTGCTCGGCGCCAACGGTTCCGGCAAGTCGACCGCCGTGCGCTCCGTCATCGGCCAGGTCCCGCTCACCGGCGGCACCGTCGAACTCTTCGGCACCCCGCTGCGCCGCTTCCGCGACTGGGCCCGGGTCGGCTACGTACCGCAGCGCACCACCGCGGCCGGCGGCGTACCGGCCACCATCCGCGAGGTCGTCGCCTCCGGGCGGCTGTCCCGGACCAAGCTGGGCCTGCCCCGCAAGGCCGACCGGGCCGCCGTCGACCGCGCCATCGCGCTCGTCGGCCTCGCCGACCGCGCCAGGGACTCGGTGGACGCCCTCTCCGGCGGCCAGCACCAGCGCGTGCTGATCGCCCGCGCGCTCGCCTCCGAACCCGAGCTGCTGATCATGGACGAGCCGATGGCCGGCGTCGACCTGGCCAGCCAGGAGATACTCGCCGAGACCCTGCGCAAGCAGGTCGCGGCGGGCACCACCGTGCTTCTCGTACTGCACGAGCTCGGCCCGCTGGAGCCCCTGATCGACCGGGCGGTCGTGCTGCGCGACGGCTGTGTGATGCATGACGGACCGCCCCCGAAGGCCCTGGGACAGCACGCTTCCCCAAGCTCTCAACTACGTTCGAGCAGAGGAGACCCCATCCCCGGCCGTTGCCATGCACACCCCCACGCGGCCTCCGAGCCCGTCCGGACGGGACTGCTGAGCTGATCATGGAATTCCTCACCCCTCCCTTCATGCAGCGGGCCCTGATCGCCGCCGTCCTGGTGGGCGTCATCGCCCCGGCCGTCGGCATCTACCTGGTACAGCGCCGACAGGCCCTGATGGGCGACGGCATCGGCCACATCGCGATGACCGGCGTCGGCCTCGGCTTCCTGCTCTCCACCAGCCCGGTCTGGATGGCCACGGCCGTCGCCGTCGTGGGCGCGGTCACCATGGAGCTGATCCGCTGGTACGGACGCACCCGGGGCGACATCGCGCTGGCGATGCTCTTCTACGGCGGCATGGCGGGCGGTGTCCTGCTGATCAACCTCTCCGACACCGGCTCCAACGCCAACCTCACCTCGTACCTGTTCGGTTCGCTCTCCACGGTCTCCTCCGAGGACATCACCGCGATCGCCCTGCTGGCGGCGTTCGTGCTGCTGGTGACGGTGGGGCTGCGTCGGCAGCTGTTCGCCGTCAGCCAGGACGAGGAGTTCGCCAGGGTCACCGGGCTGCCCGTGCGCGTACTGAACCTGCTGATCGCGGTCACCGCCGCGGTGACCGTCACCGTCGCGATGCGGGTCGTCGGGCTGCTGCTGGTCAGCGCCCTGATGGTGGTCCCGGTCGCCGCCGCGCAGCAGATCACCCGGTCCTTCAAGGTGACGTTCGTGCTCTCGGTCGTCACCGGGGTCGCGGTGACCCTGGCCGGCACCATCACCTCGTACTACCAGGACGTCCCGCCCGGCGCGACGATCGTGCTGCTGGCCATCGGGGTGTTCATCGCCCTGGCGCTGCTCGCCGCGCCGCTGGCCCGGCTCCGTGCCCGCCGACGCGAAGCGGCGGACGAGCGGTGCACCCTGGAAGTACCGGCCACCCGCCCGGCGGCGGACGACGTTCACGCCTGACCCCGCCACCGGTGCGTACTGGCACAATGGCCCGACGAATGTACGGGCGACACAAGGAGGCTCCTGTGGCGACGGCGCCGATCAGTGGAACGAACGCTGCACCGGTACGCGGCAGGTCGACCCGGCAACGGGCAGCGGTGGCGGCGGCGCTCGACGAGGTGGACGAGTTCCGCAGCGCCCAGGACCTGCACGACGTGCTCAAGCACCGAGGTGACTCCGTCGGACTGACCACGGTCTACCGCACCCTTCAGTCCCTCGCGGACGCCGGCGAGGTCGACGTGCTGCGCACCACCGAGGGCGAGTCCGTCTACCGCCGTTGCTCGACCGGCGACCACCACCACCATCTGGTGTGCCGGATGTGCGGCAAGGCCGTCGAGGTCGAGGGCCCGGCGGTGGAGACATGGGCCGAGACCATCGCGGCGCAGCACGGCTTCGTCAACGTGGCGCACACGGTCGAGGTCTTCGGTACGTGCGTGGAGTGCGCGGACGCCAAGGGATGAGACCCCGGGGGCGGCGCCCCCGGGGTTCCCCCTGGTTCAGCCGGCCGTCGAGGCGCCGGGTTCCGCCTTCTGCGCCGCCTCCACCGCGCCGCCGAAGCGCCGGTCGCGCTGGGCGAACTCCAGACAGGCGCGCCACAGGTCGCGGCGGTCGAAGTCCGGCCACAGCACGTCCTGGAAGACCATCTCGGCGTACGCGCTCTGCCAGATCAGGTAGTTGGACGTGCGCTGCTCGCCGCTGGGGCGGACGAAGAGGTCGACGTCCGGCATGTCCGGGTAGTAGATGTACTTCGCGAAGGTCTTCTCGTTCACCTTCGACGGGTCGAGCTTCCCGGCCGCGACATCCTCGGCGATCCGCTGCGCGGCGTCCGCGATCTCGGCCCGGCCGCCGTAGTTGACGCAGAAGTACAGCGTCATCCTGTCGTTGTCCCTGGTCTGCTCCTGGGCGACCTGGAGTTCCTGGACGACGGACTTCCACAGCTTGGGCATGCGGCCGACCCAGCGGATGCGGATGCCGAGCTCGTCCATCTCGTCGCGACGGCGGCGGATGACGTCCCGGTTGAAGTTCATGAGGAACTTCACCTCCTCCGGGGACCGCTTCCAGTTCTCGGTGGAGAACGCGTACAGCGAGAGGTTCTTGACGCCCATCTCGATGCAGCCCTTGAGCACGTCCATGACGACGCCCTCGCCGACCTTGTGGCCCTCGGTGCGCGGCAGGCCCCGCTCCTTGGCCCAGCGGCCGTTGCCGTCCATCACGACGGCCACGTGCTTGGGCACCAGCTCGCCGGGGATCTTCGGGGGCACGGCACCGGACGGGTGCGGTTCCGGGGCCTTGTAGTCGCGCCGGTTACGGCCGCCGAGCATCCCGCGTACTGCCATGAGCTTCTCAGTCTCCCTGTGTCACTTTTCCACGTACCGCGGCGTGTCACTTTTCCACGTACCGCAGCGAACGCAGCCCGCGCTCCAGATGCCAGTGCAGATAGGCGGACACCAGCCCGCTCCCCTCCCTGACATGACGCGCCTCGCACGCGTCCGCCGTCTCCCAGTCGCCGCAGAGCAGTGCGCTCAGCAGGGTGACGGCCTCCGCCGAGGGTACGACGCTGCCGGGCACCCGGCAGTCGCCGCATATGACGCCGCCCGCCGCGACGGAGAAGAACCGGTTCGGACCGGGCATTCCGCACCGGGCGCAGTCGTCGAAGCTCGGGGCGTAGCCGTTGACCGCGAGGGAGCGCAGCAGGAAGGCGTCGAGGATGAGGTTCGGCTCGTGCTCGCCCCGGGCCAGGGTGCGCAGGCCGCCCACCAGCAGCAGGTACTGCTGGACCGCGGGTTCGCCCTCGTGGTCGGTGAAGCGCTCGGCGGTCTCCAGCATCGCCGTGCCCGCGGTGTAGCGGCCGTAGTCGGTGACGATGCCGCCGCCGTACGGGGCGATGGTCTCGCTCTGGGTGCAGAGCGGCAGCCCGCGCCCGACCAGCTCGCTGCCCCGGGCGAAGAACTGCACGTCCACATGGGAGAACGGCTCCAGCCGGGCCCCGAACTTCGACTTCGTGCGCCGCACGCCTCGCGCGACGGCCCGCACCCGGCCGTGGCCCCGGGTCAGGATCGTGATGATCCGGTCGGCCTCGCCCAGCTTCTGCGTGCGCAGCACCACGCCGTCGTCCCGGAACAAACTCATGGCTCCATTGTCCGGTACGCGGGCGGTGCGGCGGGGCCCGGCCCCGTGGCACCGGTCCGGTCAGCTCGCGTCGCCGGTCGTGCCCGGCACGACGACGGAGAGCGGGAGGGCCGGGACCGGCGTGCGCACCACCGCCGCGAGCGGAGACCGGGACGGGGCAGGACAGGGCGGGACGGGGGTCAGGAGGGCGTGCGCGCCGCCGCCGCGAGCAGCCGGGCGGTGTCCTCGCCGCGCAGCCGCAGCGCGCCGCCGACGGTGGTCAGCACCTCGCGCTCGGCCGGGCCGTACGGGCCGTCGGCGAGCGCGATCCGGGCGCCCTGGAGCAGAATCGACTCGCGCCCGGCGGGGGCGAGATGCGGGGCGAGCGGTTCCAGGGCCTCGTGGAGCTCGATGGCGAGGGCCGCGCCGCACGCCTCGGCCGCGGGGTCGAACGCCGAGCCATGGCCGATGTCCGCGGAAAGGATCTCGACGACGGTGGCGAGCTGCTCCTGCGTGCAGCCGTCGAATCCGGCGCCGCGCACCGTCTCGACCGCCGTCTCCAGGACGGTCCGGGAGGTGCTGCCGCCCGCGGCGAGCACCCCGAGGGTCACGGTGTGGACGGCGTCCCTGAGCATCGCGGAGAACCGGGTGGTGGTGGGGTGGTCGAGCGTGTCGGTGCCGAAGTGGGCGTGGCAGGCGGCGCATTCGACGACCGGGCCCACGGTGCCGCGGCGCAGCAGCGGCACACCGAGGACGGCGAAGCGGCGGCGTCCGGTCAGGCGGCGGTAGTTGCGGTCGCCCCCGCAGCCGGGGCAGAAGAACTCGCCGTCACCGACGGTGTCCCACAGCGTGCGGATGCCGCAGATACGCAGCTTCGTGGCGCTTCGTCCCAGGCTTGACCGCACGTCGCACACCTCCGTAATGCTCCGGCAACATTGCCGTGTTGGACGTGATGTTAACCACATCCGTGAAGCGGCGTCAGCACCTCGACCGCCACGGTGTCCGGAGATGGCCGAACCCCGCCCCCCTGGAGCGGGGGACGGGGTTCACGGACCGTGCGACTTCATGCCCTTTCGGGCGCCGGGGTCAGCGGGTGGCGCGGTTGACCGCGGAGACGACCGCCTTCAGGGAGGCCCGCGTGGTGTTGGCGTCGATGCCGATGCCCCACAGGACCTTTCCGTCGATGGCGCACTCGATGTACGAGGCGGCCTGCGCGCTCGCGCCCTCGCTCATCGTGTGCTCGGTGTAGTCCAGCAGCCGCGCGTCGATGCCGATGGCCTGCAGCGCTTCGAAGAACGCGGAGATCGGGCCGTTGCCGGTGCCGGTCAGCGCGGTGTCCGTGCCGTCCACGGTCGCCTCGACCGTGATGGTGTCCTGGCCGTCCGAGCCGGTCGTGGTCTGGCCCGAGCGGATCTGTACGCGCCCCCAGGCGTTGTCCGGGTTGGGCAGGTACTCGTCCTGGAACGTGGTCCAGATCTGCGTCGGCGTGACCTCGCCGCCCTCGGCGTCGGTCTTGGCCTGAATGATCCGGGAGAACTCGATCTGCATCCGGCGCGGCAGGTCCAGCTTGTGGTCGTTCTTCAGGACATAGGCGATTCCGCCCTTGCCGGACTGCGAGTTGACCCGGATGACGGCCTCGTAGGAGCGGCCGACGTCCTTCGGGTCGATGGGCAGGTACGGCACCGCCCACTCGATGTCGTCGACGGTCTTCCCCTGGGCGGCCGCGTCGGCCTCCATGGCGTCGAAGCCCTTCTTGATGGCGTCCTGGTGGGAGCCGGAGAAGGCGGTGTAGACCAGGTCGCCCGCGTAGGGGTGGCGCGGGTGGACCTCCATCTGGTTGCAGTACTCGCTGGTGCGGCGGATCTCGTCGATCTGCGAGAAGTCGATCTGCGGGTCGACGCCCTGCGAGAACAGGTTCATGCCCAGCGTCACCAGGTCGACGTTGCCGGTGCGCTCGCCCTGGCCGAACAGACAGCCCTCGATCCGGTCGGCGCCGGCCATCAGCGCCAGTTCGGCGGCGGCGACGGCGGTGCCCCGGTCGTTGTGCGGGTGGACGGACAGGCAGACGAACTCGCGGCGTGACAGGTTGCGCGACATCCACTCGAACCGGTCCGCGTGGGTGGAGGGCGTCGAACGCTCCACGGTGGCGGGCAGGTTGAGGATGATCTCGCGGCCCTCCTCGGGCTGCCACACGTCACAGACCGCCTCGCAGACCTCCAGGGCGAAGTCCAGCTCGGTGTCGGTGAAGATCTCGGGGCTGTACTGGTAGCCGAAGATCGTCTCCTCGCCCAGGATCTTCTCGGCGTACTCCATGACCAGCCGGGTGCCGTCCACCGCGATCTGCTTGACCTGCTCCTTCGAGCCGCGGAAGACCACGCGGCGGAAGGTGGGAGCGGTCGCGTTGTACAGGTGGACGGTGGCGCGGTGGGCACCGCGCAGGGATTCGACGGTCCGCTCGATCAGTTCCTCGCGGGCCTGCGTCAGGACGGAGATGGTCACGTCCTCGGGGATCGCGCCCTCTTCGATGATGGAGCGGACGAACGCGAAGTCGGTCTCGCCGGAGGACGGGAAGCCGACCTCGATCTCCTTGTAGCCCATGCGCACCAGCAGGTCGAACATCTCGCGCTTGCGGGCCGGCGACATCGGGTCGATCAGGGCCTGGTTGCCGTCGCGCAGGTCGGTGGAGAGCCAGCGGGGCGCGGTGGTGACGCGCTTCTCGGGCCAGGTGCGGTCGGGGATCTCCACGGCCTCGTACCTGCCGTACTTGTGGACCGGCATCCCGGACGGCTTCTGCAGCCCCGTGGCGTTGGTGATCGGCGTGGGGCGGCCCACGGAGTTCTCGGCGGGGGTCTGCGCGGGGTTCGCTGCGGTCATGGCGTAGGGCTCCTCGGGGTCCGGCAAAGGGACGGCCGACTGTGTCGCTGCAACACCAGACTCCGCGGGGAGGGGGTCGGCCTACGACTACAGGCCCTCGCCGCGGCAGCTAAGAAGAAGCAGCCCGAAACGCATGATGCGACGAGACTAGCCCAGTGACGCCCGAGACGTCGGTGCCGTATCAGTATGCGGGACCGGGTGCCGGTAACGGGTGAACAGTGATGGATCACTCTATTTCGTCAATCCCGGTAGCAACCAGTGACTTTCTGAATACGTACTGCCACAGTCGTGTGTATGCAGCCTCGATCTCAGCACGGGTTCCACCCCGTCTTCTGCACCATCGTGCCGCCCCACGTCCTCGACAAGCTGTCGCAGTCCGACGACCCCGTCCTGGCGGGCCCGGCCCGCCGCACCCTGGAGTCCGACGCCGCCCGGCGCACCCGCCGCCAGGTGACCACCGTCGTCCGGACCGTCGTCACCCCCGCGCCGGAAGGGGACCGCTCCGGCAAACCCGACCGCACGCTCTACGACTGCCGCCAGGGGACGGACCTCCCCGGCACCAAGGTCCGCGCCGAGGGCGAGGACCCCACGTCCGACGCCAGCGTCAACCGCGCGTACGCGGGGCTCGGCGCCACCTTCGAACTGCTGCTCAGCGCGTACGGCCGCCGTTCGATCGACGGCAACGGACTGCCGCTGATCGGTTCCGTGCACTACGACGAGAAGTACAACAACGCCTTCTTCGACGGCGAGCAGATGGTCTTCGGCGACGGCGACGGCGAGATCTTCCTGGACTTCACCGTCGCCATCGACGTGATCGCCCACGAACTGGCGCACGGCCTGACCCAGTACACGGCCAATCTGAACTACTACGGCCAGTCCGGCGCGCTCAACGAGTCGGTGTCGGACGTGTTCGGCTCCCTGGTCAAGCAGTACTCGCTGGGCCAGACCGCCGACCAGGCCGACTGGCTGATCGGCGCGGGCCTGCTCGCGCCCCGTGTCCAGGGGGTGGCGCTGCGCTCGATGAAGGCGCCCGGCACGGCGTACGACGACGACGTGCTCGGCAAGGACCCGCAGCCCGCCTCC
This sequence comes from Streptomyces sp. NPDC026062, assembly GCF_055568375.1. NCBI lineage: Bacteria > Bacillati > Actinomycetota > Actinomycetes > Kitasatosporales > Streptomycetaceae > Streptomyces > Streptomyces sp. NPDC026062. The sequence continues at coordinate 39,534 of NZ_JBVHOQ010000016.1, read as the reverse complement.
ATGGACGACTACATCCGCACCGGCGACGACAACGGCGGGGTGCACCTCAACTCCGGTATCCCGAACCGCGCGTTCTACCTGCTGGCCACCGCGCTCGGCGGCAAGTCCTGGGAGCGGGCGGGCCAGCTCTGGTTCGATGTGCTCACAGGTGGTGAACTGGCCGTGGACGCGGACTTCGCCTCCTTCGCCCGGCTGACCGTGGCGGCGGCCCGCAGCCGCTTCGGCGAGGGCGACGAGGTGGAGGCGGTCCTCAAGGCCTGGTCGGAGGTGGGCGTGCCGACCGCGTAGGTCATGGCCCGTCCCGTCGAGGAAGGACACCGCATGCGGATCCAGGTGAGCAGGACCGGCGGCTTCGCCGGTATCGCACGCCACCGCGAGATCGAAACCTCGGGACGGGCCGACGCCCACGACTGGGAGACCCTGGCCGAATCGGCGCTCACCGGCGGCCGGGAGGCTCCCGCGAGGGGTGTTCCGGACGGCTTCAGCTACCGGATCACGGTCGACGGCAGGACCGTGCACTGCGCGGACCCGCGGCTGACCGACGCCCAGCGCGCCCTGGTCTCACGCGTCCTGAAGGAGGGCGCGTGAGACCGGCGGCATACGTCTGAAGGGGCGGCCGGGAAACGGCCCGCTCCGATACCGGGCTCCGCCCCGCTCAGAACCCCAGCTTGCGCAGCTGCTTGGGGCACCACTCCCCACGCCGCGCTCGCGCCCCTCGCCCCCAGGGGGCCTCAGCGGCTTCGCACGGCCGCGCCGGCCTCCGGCCGCCGGACATCGCCCCGCTCAGAACCCCAGCTTGCGCAGCTGCTTGGGGTCGCGCTGCCAGTCCTTGGCGACCTTCACATGCAGGTCGAGGAAGACCGGTGTGCCGAGCAGCGCTTCGATGTGCTTGCGCGACTTCGTGCCGACATCCTTCAGCCGCTTGCCCTTCGGGCCGATGATGATGCCCTTCTGGCTGGGCCGCTCGATGTAGACGTTGGCGTGGATGTCGAGCAGCGGCTTGTCCGCCGGACGGTCCTCGCGCGGCAGCATCTCCTCGACGACGACCGCGATGGAGTGCGGCAGCTCGTCCCGTACGCCTTCGAGCGCGGCCTCGCGGATCAGTTCCGCGACCATGACCATCTCGGGCTCGTCGGTGAGGTCGCCCTCCGGATAGAGCGGCGGGCTCTGCGGGAGCAGCGGGGCGATCAGGTCCGCCAGCAGGCCGACCTGTTCGTCCTTGACGGCCGAGACCGGGATGATCTCCGCCCACTCGAAACCGAGCTCCTCGCCGAGACGCGAGACGGCCAGCAGCTGTTCGGCCAGCTGCTTGGAGTCGACCAGGTCGGACTTGGTGATGATCGCGATCTTGGGCGTCTTCCTGATGCCCGCGAGTTCCTTGACGATGTACTTGTCGCCGGGGCCGAGCTTCTGGTCGGCGGGCAGGCAGAAGCCGATGACGTCGACCTCGGCCCAGGTGGTGCGTACGACGTCGTTGAGACGCTCGCCCAGCAGGGTGCGCGGCTTGTGGAGGCCGGGGGTGTCGACCAGGATCAGCTGCGCGTCCGGCCGGTGCACGATGCCGCGCACGGTGTGCCGGGTCGTCTGGGGCCGGTTGGAGGTGATCGCCACCTTCTGGCCGACCAGAGCGTTCGTAAGGGTGGACTTGCCCGCGTTGGGACGGCCCACGAAGCAGGCGAAGCCGGCCCGGTGGGGGGCGTTGTTCTCAGCCTGCTGCGCAGCAGCTTCTGGGTTAGGTCGAGCGCTCATGGCGCCCATTGTCCCCGATCCCGGCGGCCGCGGGGCACCAAGGAGCCCGCAGCGGCCGCCGGACCCTGCTCTCAGGCCGTTCGGCGGCGGTTCCGGCGTGACCGGATCCACAGCGCCGCACCCCCGGCGAGGGCCGCCAGCAGTACCCCGGCCACCAGCCAGGGCAGTGCGAAGTACGAGACCGAGGCGGACTCGCGGGTGTCGCGGGCGCTCGCGGTCAGCTTGATCTCGCCCCACTCCACCTGCGGCGCGCCCGCCCATTCCTCGGTGAGCCGGACCTCCTGGCGGGGCAGCAGCTCGGACGGGATGCGCTTGAGGTCGCGGTCGAGCAGGGTGCGGCCGAAGAGGCCCTCCGCCTTGAGGGCGACCTTGGGGCTGAGGGTGACGTTGCCGAGGTTGCGGAGCGTGTACGAGATGACGGCCCGGGATCTGCCCGTGCCCGGGACCAGCGGCGCGGTGTGATCTACCTCGACGTCGTCGACGGAGAGCGCGGGCATGGTCGGGCCGTTGACCCGCAGATAGATCCGGGCGCCGACCGCCTTCTGGATGCCGACGGCGACGGCTCCCGCGTCCGTGGGGTCGATGCGCTCGTCGAGAGCGACGAGCGCGCCGGGGTGGTCGCCCGGTTCGGCGCCCTCGGGCACCTTGATCGTCACGGGCACGGTGACCGAGCCGTGCGGTTTCACGGTGACCCGGTCGCGCCCGGCCTTCGCCCAGGCTCCGACGGAGCGCTGCTTCTCCTTCTGTCCCCGGACCGCGAATCCGCCGTCGCGTGCGGTGTTGTAGGCGTCGGCGGCGTACAGGCGGAAGGTCAGCGGCTCACCGGTCTTGTTGGTGACGGTCACCTTGTCGGTGAGGGTGGCGCCGGGGTCGGCGGAGAGGTAGAAGTACGGCCGCGCGCCCGCGTCGGCGGTGGCGGGGAAGACCGACCAGCTGCCGTTGTCGGCGGCGCCGGCCGTGGGCGCGCCGAGCAGGAGCAGGGCGCCGGTCAGGAGGAGTACGGGAAGTTTGCGCACGGTGCGGGCTCCCAGGTGCACGCTCGGGCGGGGTGGGCCGGCCGGGTGCGCGCCCGGCCCACCGGTTGATCCGTGGTGCTCAGGTGAGGGTGAGCGTGAGCACTCCGGTGTACGCGCCGGCGGCGGTGAACTCCGGTACGTCCAGCGACAGCCGGGCGTCGACGGTGAACTCACCGCCGGTGAGGGCGCCGTCCGGGGTGGAGGCCAGCGTGGCCCCCGCACTGCCGACCGTTCCTTCGGACCCGGCCGCGCAGGTGCTCGGGCTGCCGGACTTCGTGGCGCAGGCCGGGCTCCAGCCGAGCGCGGACGCGCTGATCGTCGCCCCTCCCGGACCCGTGAAGTCGGTGACCTTGCCGGTCAGGGACCAGCCCGCGGGACCACCGCGGAAGTCCTGGACCGTCACGGTCCGCAGGGCGCCGGTGGAGGCGCCGCCCTGCCCGAAGTCGACCGCCGACAGCTCGACGGAGTCCCCGTCCTGGGCCATGGTGAGCGTGCCCGGTCTGACGGTGGAGGTCAGCTTCTGGCTGCCGTCCGGGATCTCGCCGCCGCCTGTGGTGACGGTGTAGGCCTGGGGGCCCGCGCCCTTGGCCGGGTCCCAGCTCGCTCCCTCGAACGCGACGATGCCGGTGGTGGCCGGATCGGTGATCTTGGGCCGGAAGGTGAAGGTGCCCGAGTCGGCCGCCTCGGAGGTGATCGTGTCGGCGGTGATCGCGGTGCCGTTCCAGCCGGCCACGGTGACGTCGGCGCCCGGGGTGAACCCGGCGCCGGTGACGGTGACCCGCTCGCCGGGTGCCCCGGAGGACGTGCCGAGCGTGATCGTGCGCTCGTTGACCTGGCCGCCGCCGTCCGTGGCGATGATCGTCTGGGAGACGGGGGCGGGCGGATCGGTGACCGTGCAGGGTGTGTCCAGCTCCATGATGTAGCTGGTGTGGATGTTGTAGTCGCCGGGCGAGAGGGTGATCTCACCGGGCGCCGTGACGGTGAAGGTGCCGGTCATGGAGAACGACGGGAAATCGCCCTTGCCGGGCACCGGTTCGTTCTTCTTCGGGCCCGCCACCGTGACGTCGGCGGACTGCGCACCGCCCACGGTGACCTTGCCGGTCGGCGTCATGATGTCGGCGGGCAGCGCCAGGTCGACGGGGTTGCTCGCGGCCGGTTTGATGACGGTGTACGTCACCGTGACCGTGTCGCCGACCTTCGGGGCCGCGTTGTCGACGGTGATCTCGGCCGATGTCGTTCCGTCGATCGGCGGGATGCCGGCGATGGCGGGCGGGATGCAGTGGGTCGGGAAGTCCACCGCGACCGAGGCCGTCACACTGGCCTGCGCGGGTCCGGCGAACAGGCCTGCCCCGGTGACGACGAGCGCGCCCACACCCAGCGCGGCGGCCCAGCGGCGGCCCCGGTCCGGACGGTCTGAGCGACAGGATCTTCGACTGTCGGATCTTCGGATGGCTGAACGCATGGAGCCCCCTCCTGCGGGATCCGGCGCGGCGGCTCTTCCGCGTCGGCAGGGAGCCATTGATGACGTCGGTCCGGAAGAAGTCAATGGGAGCGAAACGCGCTGACTGATGGGCCATCAGATGATGTCAAGATCCATGCCTCCCGCACCTCCTGTACGAACGCCCCGCACCGTTGGGCGCGGGGCGTTCGTCCGCACGGGAGGTCCGGCGGAGTTCACGAGAGGGGTGGTCCGGCGGGGGTTCAGCCCGCCGTCACGGTGAGCCGCAGCACACCGTCGGGCCCGGCGAGCAGCACGGGCGTGTCGGCCCCGCCCAGGTCCCGTACCGCGGCCCGGTCCTCGTCGGACGGGGTCTGCGCGTCGGAGACGACCGCGGCCGCCTCCAGGGACGTGGCTCCGCTGGCCACGGCCATCGCGACGGCCGTCCGGAGCGCGCTGAGCCGCAGCGACTCCAGCTCCACGGTGCCCGCCACATAGGTACGTCCGGTCTCGTCCCGCACGGCCGCGCCCTCCGGCACACCGTTGCGGGCGCGGGCGCTGCGCGCCAGCGTGACGATCTTGCGGTCCTCGGCGCCGAGGTCGTTGCTCTCAGTCATGTGCCGAGCATACGAAGCAGGGGGACGGACCCGGCACGCGGGCGCCCGTACCCCTCGCCCCGGGCCGTCTCGCACCGGGCCGCCTCACCCCCGCGGGCCGCCTCGCGCCCGGCCCCCTCATGCCCGGACATCGTGCGCCCGGATCTCCCGCGCCCCGGCCCGACGCATCGAACCTGGCCGCCCCTCCGGCGAGGCCAGCCACCGCAGCTTCTCCTCCGTGCCGGTCTCCGGCCACGGGCTGTGCAGCACGACCGCGAGATCCGGACGGGCCGGGATGCGCAGCTGGGTGACCTCCACGGTCAGCGTGCCCACCGCCGGGTGGCCCAGCTCCTTGCGCATCTGCCCGCCCGGCGCGATGTCCCGCCGCGCCCACAGCTCGGCGAACTCGGGGCTGCGCTCCGCGGCCTCGGCCACGATCGCGCGGAAGCCCTCGTCGTCGGGGCAGTCCGAGCACGCGGCCCGGAACTGGGCGACGACCTGGGCGGCGGTCTCGCGCCAGCCCTTGTTCCGTACCCGGTGGACGGGGTCGGTGAAGAAGTCGATCACGCAGTTCTGCGGCCGGTCGGGCCCCATGCCCAGCACCGCCGATGCCGCTTCGTTGTACAGGATGATGTTCCAGTACGCGTCCATGATGTGTGCCGGGAACGGCATCCAGCCGTCGAGCAGCCGCTGGAGCCCGTCGCACATGTCCGTGTGGGCCGGATCGACCTCGGGCGCGGGCGGGTTGAGCCCCGCCAGTACGTAGAGGTGACGGCGTTCGATACTGCTGAGCCGCAGCACCCGGGCCACGGAGTCCAGCACCTGGGGCGACACGGTGATGTCGCGGCCCTGCTCCAGCCACTGGTACCAGGACGCCCCCACCCCCGCGAGAACCGCGACCTCCTCGCGGCGCAGCCCCGGTGTACGCCGCCGCGCCCCGCCGTCCGGGAGACCGGCGTCGGCCGGGCTGACCCTCGCCCGCCTGCTCATCAGGAACTCCCGCAGCTCGCCGAGGCGATGCGCCTTGCCGGCGTCCGCCGCGATCCTGGCCGGTGTGCCCACGTACCCCCCTGGTGTCCGGGTCCGCGCCTGCCTGGTGGTGCGGCCAACAGGATAAGTTCCGGCTCCCCACGGATATTCCGGCGGCCGCAGGCTCATGCCCATGGCGATCGAATCCCCTTCCCCAGCGGCTGTCACCGCTCCCGTCACCGCACCTCCCGCCCCGGACCGGCTGTCCGGCCGGGCTCGGCTGGTGCTCCTCGTCCTGTGCGCCGCGCAGTTCATGGTGTCCCTCGACTTCTCCGTACTGAACGTGGCGCTGCCCGTCCTGGGAGACGACCTCGGCCTGAGCCGGTCCGGCCTCCAGTGGGCGATCACCGCGTTCGCGCTGCCGTCCGGCGGCTTCCTGCTGCTCTTCGGCCGGATCGCGGACCTGTACGGCCGCCGCCGGCTGTTCCTCGCCGGGCTCGCGGTCTTCGGCGCGGCCTCACTGCTGGCCACGCTGGCCTGGAACCCAGCCGCCTTCCTCACCGGGCGGGCCCTCCAGGGGCTCGGCGCGGCAGCCATCGTGCCCACCGGGATGTCCCTGCTCACCACCACGTTCCCGGAGGGGCCGCAGCGGGACCGGGCGCTCGGCATCAGCGGCACCCTGCTCTCCCTCGGCTTCACCGTCGGGATGGTGGCCGGCGGCACCCTCACCGACACCCTCGGCTGGCGCTCCACGATGGGGCTGCTGACGCTGGCCGCGGTGGCCGTCCTCGCGGCGGCGCCCGCGCTGCTCACCGAGTCCCGTACGCCCGACCGGCCCCGGCTGGACGTACCCGGCGCCGTGACCGTCACCGGTGGGCTCCTCGCCCTGATCTACGCCCTGTCCACCGCGGCCGAGCACGGCTTCGGGCGCCTGGACGTGCGGCTCTCGCTGGCCGCCGGGGTCGTCCTGTCGGCCGCCTTCGTGGCCGTCGAGTCGAGGACGCCCGCCCCGCTGGTCTCCCTGCCGATGCTGCGTCGGCGCACGGTGGCCTTCGGCAATCTGGGCGGGCTGCTCACCTTCTCGATGATGAGCACCGTCGTCTTCGTCCTCACCCTGTATCTGCAGGAGGTCCTGGACCTGTCGCCCTTCGGCACCGGGCTGGTCTTCGGGGTGCAGGGCATCGCCTCGGTGGTGGCGGGCGTGTACGCCCCGAAGGTCATCGGCCGGTTCGGCGCCCGGCGCGTTCTGGCCCTCTCCCTGCTGGGCCAGGGGCTGTTCATCGCGGCCCTGCTGGGCCTCGGTACGGGTTCGGGCGTCTGGCTGGCCACGGCAGCGGTCTCGCTCGCCAGCATGTGCCACCTGGGCGCGATCATCGCGTACGGCCTCACCGTCACGTCGGGGGTGCCGAACGAGGAGCAGGGCCTGGCGACGGGGCTGGTCACCACGGTCCAGCAGGTCGGGCTCACGATCGGGATCCCGCTGCTCGGCGTGCTGGCGACGACCCAGGGCTCGCTGTTCGACGGGGTGCGGACCGTGATCGCGGTGGCCGCGGGCCTGCTGGCCGTCGCGTCGGGCGTGGTGGCGGCGGGGCTGCGGCGGCCCTAAGGAGTGCGGGTCCCAGGGGCGGAGGTCTCGCGGGCCGCGGCCTCAGGGGCGGAGGTCTCGCGGGCGGCCGCCTTCTCGTACGCGGCGGTCAGTTCCGCCAGCACGCCGTCCGTACGGGCGGGCGCCCCGGTCAGATGGGTGGCGCGGAGCTCGGCCATGAACCGCTCCCACATCAGGGGGCCGCCGGCGGCCAGCAGTTCGGCCCGGACCGTCAGTTCCGGCGCCGTGTCGAGCCAGCGGGCGCCCCAGGCGCCGAGCTGGGCCATCACCGGGACGAGCTGAACGGCCGCCTCGGTGAGGTGGTAGGCGACCTTCTGGCGGTGGCTCGGGTCGTCGTCACGGGTGAGCAGCCCCGCCTCGACGAGTTTCGCCAGCCGGTTGGCCAGGATGTTCGACGCGATGCCTTCCATGGAGGCGTTGAGCAGCTCACGGAAGTGGGTGAGGCCGCCGAACATGATGTCGCGCAGCACGATCAGGCTCCAGCGGTCCCCGAGAAGCTCGACCGTCATGTTGATCGGGCAGCCGGACCGGCCCGGCGACACGGGCAGCTTTCCGGCGGGAACTGGTTGCAACATGGAAGCAGTCTAGATAGCTTACAAACCGGTTGCAGATCGCAACCGGAAGGGGATCCGATGAAACAGCTGGTCCGCGTCCAGAACTTCTGTGTCTCCCGAGACGGTTACGGCGCCGGGGAGGATCAGACGCTCGACCGCCCGTTCGGCAACGTCGACCCCGGCCGGCTCGTCTCCTGGGCCGGTGCCACCGCCCACTGGCCCAACCGGACCGACCCCGGGGGCTCGCTCGGCCTGGACGACTACTTCACCCGCGACTTCTCCCGCAACATCGGCGCCGAGATCATGGGCCGCAACAAGTTCGGCCCGCAGCGCGGACCGTGGGAGAACCACGACTGGGAGGGGTGGTGGGGCGAGGAGCCCCCGTTCCACACCCCGGTATTCGTCCTCACCCATCACGAACGCCCGTCGATCACGCTCGGGGAGACCACGTTCCACTTCCTGGACGCGTCCCCGAAGGACGCGCTCGCCCGGGCCTTCGAGGCCGCCGAGGGCAAGGACGTACGCATCGGCGGCGGTGTCGCCACCGTCCGGGAGTTCCTCGACGCCGACCTCATCGACTCGCTGCACGTCGCCGTCTCTCCGATCGACATCGGCGCCGGCGAACGGCTGTGGGAGAGCCCCGAGGCGCTGACCGACCGCTTCCACCTGGAGAAGGTCCCCAGCCCGAGCAGCGACGTGGTGCACCACCTGCTCTGGCGGAAGTGACCGGCACGGCCCGGGGGTCGTCCGGCTACGGCCGGTCGAGCCGCAGCCGCTCCGCGCGCGGCAGCTTCGCCACCACCAGGTCGTAGCTGTCCTCGATCAGTTCACGCAGCTTCGCGTCCGGCAGACCGGACACCGTCACGGTGTTCCAGTGCCGCTTGTTCATGTGCCACCCCGGCGCCACGGCCTCGTACTCCTCCCGGAGCCGCACCGCGTCGTCGGGGTCGCACTTGAGGTTCACCGTCAGCGGCCGCGCGTCGAGCGTGCTCAGCGCGAACATCTTGCCGAGCACCTTGAAGACGGACGCCTCCGGACCGAACGGGAACTCCTCGACGCTCTCGTTGAACTCCAGGCAGAACGCCCTCAGCTGCTGCGGTGTCATCCCGTCGCCTCCTCCTCCTCGGGAGCCACCGGCTCCACCAGTACCGTGACGATCTTGTTCCGCCGGCCCGCCGGGGACTCCGCGGTGAGCCGCAGCCGTCGTCCGTCGGGCAGGTGCACCTCCGAGGTGGCGCCCGCGATCGGGACCCGGCCGAGCGCCTTCGCGAGCAGCCCGCCGACGGTCTCCACGTCCTCGTCGTCGTACTCGTCGAGGCCGAACAGCTCGCCGAGGTCGCCGATGTCCAGCCGGGCGGTCACCCGGAAGCAGCCGTTCTCCAGCTCCTGGACCGGCGGCAGCTCGCGGTCGTACTCGTCGGTGATCTCGCCGACGATCTCCTCCAGGATGTCCTCGATGGTGACGATCCCGGCCGTACCGCCGTACTCGTCGATCACGACGGCGACGTGGCTGCGGTCCTGCTGCATCTCCCGGAGCAGGTCACCGGCGTTCTTCGTGTCGGGCACGAAGGCCGCCGGGCGCATCGCCGTGGAGACCAGGTCGGCCTCGGACTCCCGGTTGATGTGCGTCTTGCGGACCAGGTCCTTGAGGTAGACGATCCCGACGATGTCGTCCTCGTTCTCCCCGGTGACGGGGATCCGCGAGAAACCCGAACGCAGCGCCAGGGTCAGCGCCTGCCGGATCGTCTTGTAGCGCTCGATGCAGACCAGGTCGGTGCGGGGCACCATCACCTCGCGCACGAGCGTGTCGCCGAGCTCGAAGACGGAGTGCACCATGCGGCGCTCCTCGTCCTCGATCAGCGACTCCTGCTCGGCGAGGTCGACCATCGCGCGCAGCTCCGCCTCGCTGGCGAACGGGCCCTTGCGGAACCCCTTCCCCGGGGTCAGCGCGTTGCCGATGAGGATCAGCAGCTGCGGGACCGGCCCCATGACCCGGGCCAGCGGAAGCAGGACGTACGCCGCCGCGGTGGCCGTGTTCAGCGGGTGCTGGCGGCCGATGGTGCGCGGCGAGACCCCGATGGCGACGTACGAGACGAGGACCATCGCCCCCATGGCGACGGCCAGCGCCTCCCAGGTCTCCGGGAACTCCTTCAGGCAGGCGTACGTGACCAGCACCCCGGCCGACATCTCACAGGCGACCCGCACCAGCAGGGCGACGTTGAGATAACGCGTCGGATCGGCCGCGACCTGTTCCAGCTTGTCGCTGCCGCGCCGTCCCGAACGGACCGCCTCGGCGGCCCGGAAGCTCGACGTCCGCGCGATACCCGCCTCGGCGCAGGCCGCCAGCCAGCCGACGACGATCAGCAGGACGACCCCGAGGACGAGAGGCAGGCTCACGAGACGGTGGGTGCGGGGGACGGGCCGGTGAGCCCGCGCTCGCCGCGCCAGCCGTCCACGATCGCCGCCTGGAGGCCGAACATCTCGGCCTTCTCGTCGGGCTCCTCGTGGTCGTAGCCGAGCAGGTGCAGTACTCCGTGGACGGTGAGGAGCTGGAGCTCCTCGTCCATCGAGTGCCGCGTCTCGGCGTCCTCGCCCTGCTGCTTGGCGACCTCCGGGCAGAGCACGATGTCACCGAGGAGCCCCTGCGGGGGCTCCTCGTCGTCCTTGGCCGGCGGACGCAGCTCGTCCATCGGGAAGGACATGACATCCGTCGGGCCCGGCAGGTCCATCCACTGGATGTGGAGCTGCTCCATGGCGGCGGAGTCCACCACGATCACCGAGAGCTCGGAGAGCGGGTGGATCCTCATCCGCGCGAGCGCGTAGCGGGCGATGTCGAGGACCGCCTGCTCGTCGACCTCGGTTCCGGACTCGTTGTTGACGTCGATCGACATGGTGCGCTGCTACTGCTTCCCGTTGCGGCGGCCCCGGCCCTTTCCGGCCGGGCCGTCCTGGTCGCCCTGGTTGTCGTACTTCTCGTACGCGTCGACGATACGGCCGACGAGCTTGTGCCGGACGACATCCTGGGAGGTGAGCCGGGAGAAGTGCACGTCGTCGATGCCCTCCAGGATGTCCTGGACCTGACGCAGACCGCTCTTGGTGCCGTTCGGCAGGTCGACCTGGGTGACGTCTCCGGTGACGACGATCTTCGAGTCGAAGCCGAGCCGGGTCAGGAACATCTTCATCTGCTCGGCGCTGGTGTTCTGCGCCTCGTCCAGGATGATGAACGCGTCATTCAGGGTCCGGCCCCTCATGTACGCCAGCGGCGCGACCTCGATCGTGCCGGCCGCCATCAGCCGGGGGATCGAGTCCGGGTCGAGCATGTCGTGCAGCGCGTCGTAGAGCGGGCGCAGATACGGGTCGATCTTGTCGAAGAGCGTGCCGGGCAGGAAGCCGAGCCGCTCACCGGCCTCGACCGCGGGGCGGGTCAGGATGATCCGGCTGACCTGCTTGGACTGCAGGGCCTGGACCGCCTTGGCCATGGCGAGGTAGGTCTTGCCGGTACCGGCGGGGCCGATGCCGAAGACGATCGTGTGCTTGTCGATCGCGTCGACGTACCGCTTCTGGTTCAGCGTCTTGGGGCGGATCGTGCGGCCCCGGCTGGAGAGGATGTTCTGCGTGAGCACCTCGGCCGGGGTCTCCGTGCCGTCGGCCTGCCCGGTGCCGGCGGCCCTGAGCATCGCGATCGAACGTTCCACGGCGTCCTCCGTCATCGGCTGACCGGTGCGGAGCACCAGCACCATCTCGTCGAACAGGCGCTGGATCAGGGCGATGTCCGCCGCGCCGCCCGTCGCAGTTATGTCGTTGCCCCGGACATGGATGTCGGCCGCCGGGAACGCCGCTTCGATCACGCGCAGCAGCGAGTCGCCCGATCCCAGGAGCATCACCATGGGGTGTGCGGCCGGAATGCTGATGTGGGCACGCGCCTGCGGCTGTGTGGGTGTCTGAGTCATGGGCCGGCCCTCGGGCCTGCGCATACCTCCCGTTGCAGGGTTCTCGCTGCTCGAAAACCTCAGGTGTACCAAGCCTACGACTCCGTACTGACAACGCCGAGAGGTTTTCACCGGCGGAAGAACGGCTGCCGGGTCACGGCCGGAATCCGATCGTGGGGACGGCCCGGCGCAGCGGCCAGGGGCGGGCCGCCGCCGGGATCAGATCCTCAAGAAAGGCGTACCGCTGGAGCGCGGCCGGGTGCTGGTCACTGACGGTACGGATCCGCTGCCACCAGGCGGCGATCTCGGCCCATCCCGGGGCGGAGAGCGAGCCGCCGAACTCCTGGACCGAGAGGGCCGCGGTGAGGCCGGCGAAGGCGAGGCGGTCGGCAAGCGGCCAGCTGGCGAGGGTGCCGGTGACGAAACCGGCCACGAAGACGTCGCCCGCGCCGGTCGGATCCAGGGCCTCGACCGCGATCGCGGGGACCTCCGCGGTGGTCCCGGTGGCCGCGTCGACCGCGTACGCGCCCTCGGCGCCGAGGGTGACGACGGCGAGCGGGACCCGTTCGGCGAGGGCGTGGGCGGCGGCTCGGGGGCAGTCGGTGCGGGTGTAGCGCATGGCCTCCTCGGCGTTGGGGAGGAAGGCCTGGCAGTGCTCCAGGTCGGTCAGGCCGTCCAGGTCCCAGCAGCCGGTCTCGTCCCAGCCGACATCGGCGAAGACCACGGCGCCCCGGCGGGCCGCCGTGGCCACCCAGGGTTCGCTGCGGCCGGGGGCGAGCGAGGCGATGGCGGCCCTGGCCGGGGGCGGGCACCAGGGGGAGGCGGGAGCGACGCCGGGGGCGAACGCGGGCGGGGGCGGGGCCTCGTGGCCGTGCGACACCATGGTCCGCTCGCCCTCGTACGCCATCGAGACGGTCACCGGGGAGTGCCAGCCCCGGACGGTGTGCGACAGGGACAGGTCGATGCCCTCGCCCTGTTCGAGGGCGTCCCAGCAGTACTCGCCGTAGTGGTCGTCGCCGAACGCGGCGGCGAGCGAGGTGTGGAGGCCCAGGCGGGCGAGCGCGGTGGCCATGTTGGCGACGCCGCCGGGGCTGGATCCCATGCCCCGGGCCCAGGACTCGGTGCCGCGCACCGGGGCGCTGTCCAGGCCGGTGAAGATGATGTCGAGGAAGACCGTGCCGGTGAGGAAGACATCGCAGCCGGGGTCCTGCGGTGCGCGCAGTCCGTGCAGCGGGTCGATCTCTGGAATGTCAGCGCTCACCTTGCACTCCCCGGTCGTGGCGGTTGCGGCCAGTGTGCCCGATTCCCGGCTGTCGGCGCGGAGTCCGCGCCGACAGGCCCCGGCCGGCCGGGGCGGGGGTGCGGTGCGTCGGGGCGGAGCCTGCGACAGGGCCGGGACGCGTCAGTGGCGGGTCCGGAACGCCCCCGGGGCGGGACTGCACGCATAGAGGCTGACCTGCATAAACATGCGCTAGTACCCGCATAGAAACACGGCAAACGCATATGTGACCTAGATCACAGTGGGGTGACTTTCGGCCGGGCCGGAGCACTTGATACAAATTGGCCCGCGACCACCGTTGGGGATATGCCCGACGAGTGTGCCGAATCCCCGCATTCTCAGTGTTTCTCGCAGGTCTCGCAGGTCTCTCCTTTTTCGCATTTCTCGCCTTGCCCCCCTCTGCCTTCCCGCCTCCTCTGGCATGTCTTCAGGAACGCCCATGTCCTCGCGCCCTCGCGCCGCGTGGCCTCTGGTCGCCGTGTTCACCGCCGGTTACCTCGCCGCCTATCTCCTCCCCACCATCGTGGGACGCCTCTCCGTCCACCTGGGCCTCACCACGGCCCAGGCCGGTCTGGTCGGCAGCGCCCTGCTGCTGAGTTCGGCCTCGGCCGGCTTCTGTCTGGCGGGCCGCGTCGAGACGTACGGGCCGCGGCGACCGGCACGGCTCGGCCTGGCGCTCGCCGTGCTGGGGTACGGCTGCGCGGCGCTCGCGGGTTCCGTGCCGCTGGTGGTCCTGGGCGCCGTGGTCGGCGGATTCGGGTCCGGGACGGCGACCGCCGTGGCCGCGTCGGGCATCGCCGCCCAGCGCGATCCGCACCGCACCTCGTCCCTGGGGCTGCTGAGCGTCTCGGCGACCGCGGGCGCCCTGTATCTGACGATCCCGCACCTGGGCGGCGGCCACCGGCTGCCGTTCGCCTCGATCGCGCTGGTCGCGCTGCTCGTCTGGCCGGCCACCTCCCGGCTCGGCGGCCCGGTCCCGGCCGGACCCGCCGCCCCCGCGTCGGGACGGCTGCCGCACCGCCGCTCGGGCCTGGTGCTGGCGGGCGGCATGCTCGTCTGGTCCATGGCGCAGAACGCGCTGTGGGGGGTCAGCAGCCGCATCGGCGTGGACCAGGTCGGGCTCTCCGAAGTCACCATCGGCGCGGTGTTCGCCGCCGCGCTGGGCGCCGGTCTGCTCGGCGTGATGGGCGCCGGTGTGCTGGGGGCCCGGCTCGGGCGGGCGGTACCGATCGGTCTGGGCACCGTGATCATCGCGGGGAGCATCGTGCTCAGCTCGTCGGCCGGAAGCCTCGGCTCGTTCGCGAGCGGCGAGATCCTCTGGAACACCGTCTACCCGGTGGTCCTGTCCTATCTGATCGGTCTCGCCGCCTCCCTGGACGTGCGCGGCCGCTGGGCGGTGCTCGCCGGCTCGGCCTCGTCGGTCGGCGTGGCCTGCGGTCCGGTGCTCGGAAGCGTGCTGTCCGAGGGGGCGGGCTTCCAGGTCATGGGGCTCGTCCTGGGCGCCGTGACGCTGCTGGTCGCGGTCCCGGTGACGGCGGTGGCCCTGCACACCGGTGGCCGTCCGCTGGTGCCCGGTTCGGTGCGCCGCAGGGGTGGCGCACCGGCCGCCCTGCTCGCGGTCACCACCGGCGCGGTACCCGGCGCCGTACCGAAGCTGGGTGCGCCCGAGCAGGCCGTCACGGAGATAAGCCTGCCCGCGCTGCGCCGCAGGCGCCTGGGCAGGAGTGCGTTCCGGACGGCCGGCCCGTCGGGCGGCGGTCAGTCGAACGCGTACGCCTCGACCTCGGACAGATAGCGCGCCCTGCGCTCCTCGTCGTGGTCGAGGAAGGCCGCCTCGAAGGAGTTGCGGGCCAGGGTGCGCAGCTGTTCGCGCTCCAGTCCGAGCGCCTCGTGGACGGCGTGGAAGGTGTCTCCGACGTATCCGCCGAAGTAGGCCGGGTCGTCGGAGTTCACCGTGCAGAGCAGCCCGGCGTCCATCATGGCCCGCAGCGGGTGCTCCTCCAGGGTGTCGATGGCCCGCAGCCGTACGTTGGACAGCGGGCACAGGGTGAGCGGCACCCGGTCGGCGACCAGCCGCTTCACGAGCTCCGGGTCCTCCATGCAGCGCAGCCCGTGGTCGATGCGCTCCACACCGAGCACGTCGAGCGCCTCGGTGATGTACGCGGGCGGGCCCTCCTCGCCCGCGTGGGCGACCTTGCGCAGGCCGAGCGCTTCGGCCGCGGCGTACACCTCGCGGAACTTGGCGGGCGGGTGGCCGACCTCGGCGGAGTCCAGGCCGACGGCGCTGATCCGGTGCAGGTGCGGTTTCGCGGCCTCCAGCGTCTCCAGCGCCGAATCGGCGGACTGGTCGCGCAGGAAGCACATGATCAGCTGGGTCGAGATGCCGTGCTTCTCCTCGCTGCGCTCCAGCGCCCGGCCGAGTCCCTCGACGACGGTGCCGATCGGCACACCCCGGGCGGTGTGTGCCTGCGGGTCGAAGAAGATCTCCGCGTGGCGCACGCCCTGGGCGGCGGCGCGGCCGAGGTAGGCGTCGGCGAGTTCGGTGAAGTCGTCCTCGGTCCGCAACACCGCCATCAGCGCGTAGTAGAGGTTGAGGAAGCTCTGGAGATCGTCGAAGAGATAGGCGGTGCGCAGCTCCTCGGTGTCCGCGTAGGGCAGCTTCACGCCGTTGCGGGCGGCGAGTGCGAAGGCCAGCTCGGGTTCGAGGGTTCCTTCGATGTGGAGGTGGAGTTCTGCTTTCGGGAGATGCACGGGTTTCTCACTTACGCGGGGAGGTGCTGTGGCGTACTCGGGGTGCGGCTCGGTGCCGGGACCCTCGTGTTCAAGGGTGACGGATCGGTACCGGACCTTCGCGTTCAAGGGTGACGGATCGGTACCAGGGCCCTCGTACTCAGGGGTGACGGCTCGGTACCGGAACCCTCGTCAGGTCCTGGGCGACGGTCAGTCCGCCCTCGAACCCGGCCGTCCTGGCCTGGGTCCCGAAGGCCTCCGGGTCCGGATAGCGCTGCGAGAAGTGCGTGAGCACGAGGTGCCGTACGCCCGCGTCCCGCGCGACCCGGGCCGCCTGTCCGGCGGTCAGATGGCCGTGGTCCTCGGCCAGTTTCTCGTCCTCGTCGAGGAAGGTCGACTCGATGACCAGCATGTCGCAGCCCTCGGCGAGCGCGTACACACCGTCGCAGAGCCGCGTGTCCATGATGAACGCGAACCGCTGTCCGCGCCTGTGCTCGGAGACGTCGTCGAGGGTGACACCGCCGAGGGCGCCTTCGCGCAGGATCCGGCCGACGGCCGGTCCCGCGATGCCGTGCGCGGCGAGTTTCGCGGGCAGCATGCGCCGCCCGTCGGGCTCGGCCAGCCGGTAGCCGTACGACTCGACGGGGTGCGAGAGCTTGTGGCTGCTGAGGGTGTACGTGCCCGTGGTGGCCAGCGGTCCGTCGGCGGCGACCGGGGCCTCGGTCAGCTCGACGGATTCGCGGTAGGCGGTGGCGTACCGCAGGCGTTCGAAGAAGTGCTGTCCGCTCGCCGGGTAGTGCGCGGTGACGGGGTGCGGGACCTGGTCGAGGTTGATCCGCTGAATCACCCCGGCCAGGCCGAGCGAGTGGTCGCCGTGGAAGTGCGTGACGCAGATCCGGTTGATGTCGTGCGCGGCGACCCCGGCCCGCAGCATCTGGCGCTGGGTGCCCTCCCCCGGGTCGAAGAGGATGCCCTCGCCGTCCCAGCGCAGCAGGTAGCCGTTGTGGTTGCGGTGCCGGGTCGGGACCTGGCTGGCAGTGCCGAGGACGACGAGTTCACGTGCGGACACGGTGCGGTGACCGTCTAGCCGGGAGGCCACTGGAGACCGCGGCCGCCCAGGACGTGGGCGTGCGCGTGGAAGACGGTCTGGCCGGCTCCGGCGCCGGTGTTGAACACGACCCGGTACCCGGTCTCGTCGAGCTTCTCGTCGGCGGCGACCTGTCCGGTCTCGCGCAGGACGTCGGCGAGGACCTGCGGCTCGGCGGCGGCCAGGGACGCGGCGTCGGGGTGGTGGACGCGGGGGATGACCAGGACGTGGGTGGGTGCCTGGGGGTTGATGTCGCGGAAGGCGACCGTGGTGTCGGTCTCCCGGACGATCGCGGCCGGGATCTCACCCGAGACGATCTTGCAGAACAGGCAGTCGGGCTGCGGTTCTCCTGCCATGGGGTGTGCTCCTCTGTCTCGGTGGTCCGTTACGGGGCAGCCTAGCGGGGCAGCCGGCCCCGCCGGCGTTCGAGGCACAGGGTCCGGGTGCGGCGGGGGCACCGCCACGGACCCCCGCTCCTCGAACGCCGACGGGGCTCGGAACTCACTCGGGCAGCGCCGGTGCCGTCTTCGCCGGGGTGAGGGTCAGCGACTCCAGTGCGATCCGGATCGCCTCGTCCAGCTGCGGGTCCCGGCCCGCCGCGTGGTCCTGCGGGGTCATGACGACCTCGACGTCGGGATCGACTCCGTGGTTCTCGACGCCCCAGCCGTATCCCTCCAGCCAGAAGGCGTACTTGGGCTGGGTGACCAGCGTGCCGTCGACGAGCCGGTACCGGCTGTCGATGCCGATCACGCCGCCCCAGGTGCGTACGCCGACCACGGGGCCGATGTCCAGCGCCTTGATCGCCGCGTTCACGATGTCGCCGTCCGAGCCGGAGAACTCGTTCGCCACGGCCACCACGGGTCCGCGCGGCGCGTCGCCCGGGTAGCTGGTGGGCCGCATGCCGCGGGGCAGGTCCCAGCCGACGATGCGGCGGGCCAGCTTCTCCACCACCAGCTGCGAGGTGTGGCCGCCGCGGTTCTCCCGTACGTCCACCACCAGTCCCTCGCGGGCGACCTCGGTGCGCAGGTCGCGGTGGATCTGCGCCCAGCCCGAGCCGACCATGTCGGGGACGTGGAGGTAGCCGAGGCGCCCGCCGGACCGCTCGTGCACGTACGCACGCCGGCCGGCGACCCACGCGTGGTAGCGCAGCGCCTCCTCGTCGGCGATCGGCACGACGACGACATGGCGCGGGTCGCCGCCGTCGACCGGCGAGACGGTCAGCTCGACGGCCTTGCCGGCCGAGCCGGTGAGCAGCGGTGCGGGGCCGGTGAGGGGGTCGACGGGGTGTCCGTCGACGGCCACGATCGCGTCGCCGGCACGGACCGCGACGCCGGGGGCGGCGAGCGGGGCGCGGGCGGCGGGGTCGGAGGTCTCGGACGGCAGGATGCGGTCGATGCGCCAGTTCCCGTCGTCCGCGCGCGAGAGGTCGGCGCCGAGCAGGCCCTGACGCCAGGAGTCGTCGCGCCAGCCGGCGGAGGGGGTCACATAGGCGTGCGAGGTGCCGAGTTCGCCCTGGACCTCCCACAGGAGATCCATGAGGTCGTCGTGGGTGGCGACGCGCTCCAGGACGGGCCGGTAGCGGTCCAGGACGCCGTCCCAGTCGATGCCGCCCATGTCGGGGCGCCAGAAGTTGTCCCGCATGATGCGCCCGGCCTCGTCGTACATCTGACGCCATTCGGCGGCCGGGTCGAGGGTGCGGCGGATGCGGGAGAGGTCGACGGTGATGTTGTTGTCGTCACTGTCGTCGTCGGAGCTCCCGGACACCCGGCTGTCGGACGGGACGATCCGCAGCTTGCCGTGGCTGAGCAGGGCGAGGCGCTTGCCGTCGCCGCTGACCGCGAACCGGCTGATGTCGGAGGCCAGTTCCTCGCAGCGCAGCTTCTCCAGGTCGTACCGTTCCAGGACGGTTTCGAGGCGGTGGGCGTCGGGGGTGGGGGCGCTCGTGCCGAGGACCCCGGTCACCGGGTGGCGCAGCCACAGCAGGCCGTCCTTCGCGGCCCTGAGCGAGGAGTAGCTGGCGGCCTCGACGGGCAGCGGCACGATCCGGTCGGCGAGGCCGTCCAGGTCGATGCGGGTGACGGGGAGCGCGGTGGGGTTGTCCTCGCCGTCGCCGCCCTTCTCCTTCTCGGTCGGGCGGCCGTGGAGCTGGGGCCCGAACGGGGAAGGAGTGGTCGCGGCGAGCGTCAGCAGGTGCGGCCGGCAGGTGCCGATGAACGCCAGGTCGAAGACGTGCGAGTCGTAGATCGGGTCGAACGCGCGCTCGGAGAGGAAGGCCAGGTGCTTTCCGTCTGCGGTGAAGGCCGGCGCGAAGTCCCGGAAGCGCAGCGGGGTCGCCTCGGAGACCGACAGATCGGCCAGGTGCGCGAGCTTGAGCTGGCTCAGCGGCTCGGGACCGGGATGCGACCAGGCGAGCCAGGCGGAGTCGGGCGAGAAGGCGAGCCCGGAGGCGTCGCCGTGCTCGCTGCGGTCCACCTCGTGGACCTCGCCGCTCTCCCGTTCGACGATCAGGACGCGCCCGTCGTGGGCGGCGACGGCGAACCGGCTGCCGTCGGGAGCGGGGACCAGGCTCAGGACCCGGCCGATCCGGCCCGCGGCGAGGCGGCGCGGTACGGCGCCGGGTCCGGTACCGGTGGCGGGCGCGCACTCCAGCGCGTCGTCGCCCTCGGCGTCGGTAACCCAGACGACGTGCTGGTCCCCGTCGGCCTGGAAGGTGTGGGGCAGCCTGGCCCGTACGCCGGGTTCGACGGCGAGCGCGCGGGCCGGGCCCTCACGGTGGGTGACCCAGTGGACCGCGCCGCGGGACCCGACGGCGCTGCCCCGGCCGGTGCGGTCGGGGGAGGCGGTGATCAGCTGGCTGCCGGCGTGCACGGGGTGCGGCTGGAGGTCGGCGCGCTGGCCGCCGAGCCGGATGTCGAGGCGGCGGGGGCTGTCGCTCTCCAGGCTGTCCAGGAGCCGGAGTTCACCGGCGGAGGCGTAGGCGACACGGGTGCCGTCGGTGGTGGCGTGCCGGGCGTAGAAGCCGTCGGTCGCGGTGTGCCGGCGCAGGCCGGTGCCGTCGGGGAGGGAGGAGTAGAGCGCGCCGACGCCTTCGTGGTCGGAGAGGAAGGCGATCCGGTCACCGACCCACAGGGGGCACTCGATGTTGCCGTCGAGCTCCTCGTGGACGCGTACGAACTCCGCCGGGTCCCCCTCGGCCGCGATCCAGAGCTTGCCCGCCGTACCGCCCCGGTAGCGCTTCCAGGTGGCGGCCTCGCGCCCCATGGTGGCCGAAAGCAGCAGGACGCGTCCGCCGGGTCCGTACGCGAGGGAGCCGACCGGTCCGTACGGGAGGGTCCGCGCGGGCCCGCCGTCGACCGGGACGGCCCTGGCCCAGGAGCGCCGGAGGGAGACCTGGCCCTGGGTGCTGGTGACCAGCACGTCGCCGTCGGGGGTCCAGCCGCGCACGGTGGTCCGCGCGTCGCCCCAGTGGGTCAGCCGCCGGGAGGGGCCGCCGTCGACAGGGGCGAGGTGCACCTCGGGTGCGCCGTCCCGGGTGGACGTCCAGGCGACGAGGGTGCCGTCGGGAGATATCCGCGGCTGGGTGACGGGGCGGTTGTCGGCGCTGACACGCCAGGCTCGGCCACCGTCGAGCGGCGCGAGCCAGACATCGTCCTCGGCGGTGAAGGCGATCGAGTCGCCCTGGACATGGGGGTACCGGAGGTAGGAAGGCTGTGTCACAACGATCAGCCTAGGCCGCTGCCGTGCCTGGTGGAACGGGGTTGGCCGGAGTGCGCTGTCCGGCGGGCTCACTCGCCCCGGGACTTCACGCCGTCCGGCGGGCTCACTTGCCCTGGGGTTGCGCGGTGACCGTGACGGTCACCGTGACCGTCGGACGGGCCCCTCCGCCGCCGCTGTTACCGGCGCCGGCCGGTGCGGAGGCCGGGGGCGGCGCCGCGCAGTCGCCCAGCAGCGTCGCCCGGAACACGGTCCGGGCGCCGGCCTTCGCGGTCAGGTCACCCCGCACGCAACGGCCTTCGACCGCCTGCCGGACCTGGCCGGTCACCTTGATGTCCTGGCCGTCCTTCGTCCGGCCGTCGCAGTCGACATCCGCGACGCTCCGTGTGGTGGCGGTGGCCGAAACGGCCCGTGCGGACGCCCCGTCCGCCCCGTCACCTTCGACGTTCGCCCGGCAGGTCAGCCACCGCACCCGCACACCTTCGTGCTCCAGGGCGCGGGTGGCGGTGCCGTCCGTGGTCACGGCGATGGACGCGGTGTTCAGCCCGTCCACGGGTTCGCAGGCGGTGAGGCCCACGACGACTGCGGCCGCCAGGCAGATCACGGCCGGAAAGCGGCGGGTCGTACGGCGACCCCATGCCCTTGATGTCCCCATACGGGCAGCTTGCCAGCACTCCTGACGCAGCGGTAGACCGCTTGCGGCCACAACTGCCCCGGTGAAAAAGGGCCACTACGCCCAGCGGCCCGTACGCCCCAGCAGCAACGCTGTGGCGGCCGTACCCGCCGTCGAGGTGCGCAGAACGGTCGGCCCGAGCCGGCAGGTCCGGGCGCCCGCGGCGGCGAAAACCGCCAACTCCTCAGGTGAAACGCCCCCTTCAGGCCCCACGATCAGCACGATCTCGCCCTCTTCGGGCAGGGCGACGGTGGCCAGCGGCTCGCTGTCGTACCCCCGGTCCTCGTGCAGCACGGCCGCGAAGTCCGCTGTGGCCAGAAGCGCGGCCACCTGCTTGGTCGTCAACGCGTCCGCCACTTCGGGGAACCTGACCCGGCGCGACTGCTTACCGGCCTCGCGTGCCGTATTGCGCCACTTCGCCAGGGACTTGAGACCCCGGTCACCCTTCCACTGGGTGATGCAGCGCGCGGCCTGCCAGGGGACGATCGCGTCGACGCCGGTCTCCGTCATCGTCTCGACGGCGACCTCGCCCCGGTCCCCCTTGGGCAGTGCCTGGACGACGGTGATCCGGACAGCGGGCCGGGGTTCCTCGTGGACGGGCTCCAGACCCTCGATCACCAGCCGGTCCTTGCCCTCGGCGGCGCTCACGACCCCTTCGGCCCAGCGGCCGCGCCCGTCGGTCAGGACGACGTCCTCACCGGCGTGCAGGCGTTTCACCGAGACGGCGTGCCGGCCCTCGGGCCCTTCCAGGACGAACCCGGGCCCGTCCGGCAGCTGTTCGACGACGAAGACGGGTGCCGTCACTGTGCGCTCCTCGTGCTCAGCGCCGTCCGCGCGGCGTCCAGTTCCTCGGCGAGCAGCCTCACCAGCCGCCCGGCGGGCAGTTCGCGTGCCATCCGGTGGCCCTGCCCCGCCCACAGTGCCATGCCCTGCGCGTCACCGGCCTTGGCCGCCGCCTTGCGCAGCACGGACGTCAGATGGTGCACCTGCGGGTAGGCGGCGGGGGCGTAGGGTCCGTGCTCGCGCACGAAACGGTTGACCAGACCGCGGGCCGGGCGTCCCGAGAACGCCCGGGTCAGCGTGGTCCGGACGAACAGCGGGTTGGTGAGGGCCTGCTTGTGCAGCAGATGGGCGCCCGATTCGGGGCAGACCAGGAAGGCGGTGCCCAGCTGCGCGGCGTCGGCGCCCGCCGCCAGCACCCCGGCGATCTGGGATCCCCGCATCAGCCCGCCCGCGGCGATGACCGGTATCTGTACGGTCTCGCGGACCTGGGCCACCAGGCAGAGCAGCCCGGTCCCCGCGCCGTCGGTCTGCGGATCGTCACGGAAGGTGGACTGGTGACCGCCCGCCTCGACCCCCTGGGCGCAGACGGCGTCGGCGCCCGCCCACTGGGCGGCCTGGGCCTCCTCGGGCGAGGTGACCGTGACGACGGTGTACGTACCCGCCGCGGCGAACGCGTCGAGGGTGTCGCGGGAGGGGCAGCCGAAGGTGAAGGAGACGACCGGGACCGGGTCCTCCAGCAGGATGGCGACCTTGGCCTCGTAGCCGTCGTCGCCGCCGGTGTCGGTGTCGCCGAGCGGGGTGTCGTACCAGGTGGTCTCGCCCGCGAGCTGATTCCGGTACACCTCGACGGCCGCGGGGTCGGCGAGGTTCGGCTGCGGCATGAACAGGTTGACGCCGAAGGGCTGACCGGTGAGACCGCGCACCTGTTTGATCTCCTGGTACATGCCGTCCGTCGTCTTGTACCCGGCGGCCAGGAAGCCGAGGCCGCCGGCCTCGGAGACGGCCGCGACGAGCTGCGGACACGAGGGTCCGCCCGCCATCGGGGCCTGCACGATCGGATACCGGCAGAGATCGGTCAACGCGGATGACATGACCGCATCGTGTCATGTCCCCCGTGTCCGGTGATGCTCACCCCGCTGCCACATTTTGTCCACAATGCGGTACGGGCCCGGAAACCGGGCCCGTACGACATCACCGAGTGGGTCTAGCGGCCGTTGAACGCGTCCTTCAGGCGTGAGAACAGGCCCTGCTGGCCTGGCTGGAACTGGCCGGTGGGCCGCTCCTCGCCGCGCACCTTCGCCAGCTCGCGCAGGAGGCGCTCCTGCTCCGGGTCCATCTTCGTCGGGGTCATCACCTCGACGTGCACGATCAGGTCGCCGCGGCCGCCGCCCCGCAGGTGCGTGATGCCGCGCCCGTGCAGCGGGACGGACTGGCCGGACTGGGTGCCCGGCCGGATGTCGACCTCCTCCAGTCCGTCGAGCGTCTCCAGCGGCACCTTGGTGCCGAGAGCCGCCGCCGTCATCGGGATGGTGACCGTGCAGTGCAGATCGTCGCCGCGCCGCTGGAACACGGCGTGCGGCAGCTCATGGATCTCGACGTAGAGATCACCGGCCGGGCCGCCGCCGGGGCCGACCTCGCCCTCGCCCGCGAGCTGGATGCGGGTGCCGTTGTCGACACCCGCGGGGATCTTCACGGTGAGCGTGCGCCGCGAGCGGATGCGGCCGTCACCGGCGCACTCCGGGCACGGGGTCGGCACGACCGTACCGAAGCCCTGGCACTGGGGGCAGGGCCGCGAGGTCATGACCTGGCCGAGGAACGACCGGGTGACCTGGGAGACCTCGCCACGGCCGCGGCACATGTCACAGGTCTGGGCGGAGGTGCCGGGCGCGGCACCCTCGCCACTGCACGTCGTACAGACGACGGCCGTGTCGACCTGGATGTCCTTGGTCGTACCGAAGGCCGACTCGGCGAGGTCGATCTCCAGCCGGATCATGGCGTCCTGGCCGCGACGGGTGCGCGAACGGGGTCCGCGCTGCGACGCCGTACCGAAGAACGCGTCCATGATGTCGGAGAAGTTGCCGAAGCCACCCTGTCCGAATCCGCCCGCGCCACCGCCTCCGGAGGCGGACAGCGGGTCGCCGCCGAGGTCGTAGACCTGCTTCTTCTGAGCGTCCGACAACACCTCGTAAGCGGCGTTGATCTCCTTGAACCGCTCCTGGGTCTTCGGATCGGGGTTCACATCCGGGTGCAGCTCGCGGGCGAGCCTCCGGAATGCCTTCTTGATCTCGTCCTGCGAAGCGTCGCGGCGCACGCCGAGTACGGCGTAGTAGTCCGTGGCCACTTACGACTCCGCCAGGATCTGTCCGACGTAACGTGCCACTGCGCGTACCGCTCCCATCGTTCCGGGGTAGTCCATGCGGGTCGGTCCGACCACGCCGAGTTTGGCGACTGCCTCGTCGCCCGAACCGTAGCCGACCGCGACGACGGACGTGGAGTTGAGCCCCTCGTGGGCGTTCTCGTGCCCGATACGTACGGTCATGCCCGAGTCCTTGGCCTCGCCGAGCAGCTTCAGCAGCACGACCTGTTCCTCCAATGCCTCCAGCACCGGCCGGATCATCACAGGGAAGTCGTGCCCGAAGCGGGTCAGGTTGGAGGTGCCGCCGATCATCAGCCGCTCCTCCGTCTCCTCGACGAGGCATTCGAGGAGGACCGAGAGCACGGTGGACACGGTTCCCCGGTCCTCGCACTCGAAGGATTCCGGCAGGTCCTGCACCAGCTGCGGGACGTCAGCGAAACGGCGTCCCACGACCCTGCTGTTGAGCCGGGCCCGCAGATCGGCGAGAGAGGTCTCGCCGAACGGCGCGGGACAGTCGACCAGCCGCTGTTCGACCCGGCCGGTGTCCGTGATCAGCACGAGCATCAGCCGGGCGGGGGCCAGGGAGAGCAGTTCCACATGCCGCACCGTCGAGCGGGTCAGCGAGGGGTACTGCACGACGGCGACCTGCCGGGTCAGCTGCGCGAGCAGCCGTACGGTACGGCCCACGACATCGTCGAGGTCGACCGCGCCGTCGAGGAAATTCTGAATGGCACGGCGCTCCGGCGACGACAGGGGCTTGACGCCCGCGAGCTTGTCGACGAAGAGCCGGTAACCCTTGTCCGTCGGGATGCGTCCCGCGCTGGTGTGCGGCTGGGCGATGAAGCCCTCGTCCTCCAGCACCGCCATGTCATTGCGGACGGTGGCCGGGGAGACCCCCAGCTTGTGCCGCTCCGTGAGCGCCTTGGAGCCGACGGGCTCCTCGGTGCCGACATAGTCCTGGACGATGGCGCGCAGCACTTCGAGTCTGCGTTCGCTGAGCATCGCGCACACCTCCAGCTGTGTACCTCAGTGGTTCTCGGGCCGTTTCCGGGGCTTCTCCTGGCACTCTGTGTGTACGAGTGCCAGCAATCCCCCGGCCAGTGTACGGCGACGGGGTGGCCCCCTAGCAAGGGCGACCGGCCACGCTACCGCGAGACCGCGCAGGTCGTTGCCGATAGCGTCGTCGTATGGATGCCTCTTGGGAAGAGTTCGGCTGGGAGCGGCTCGGACACGGAGCAGGCCGGCGACGCCTTCCGGTGTGGGACGCGACGGTCGCCCTGGTGGCCGGGGCGGACGGGGTGCTGCTCTGCGACACAGGATCGTCACTCTCCGAAGCCGCCGAGGTGCGCCGCCAGACCGAGGCACTGCTGGGCCGGAGGGTGACGCATATCGCACTCAGCCACCCCCATTTCGATCATGTGCTGGGTACGGCGGCCTTCGCAGGGGCACAGGTGTACGGCGCTGCGGGCATGGTGGACGCGCTGCGGAAAGGGGCCGACGAACTGCACGCCGACGCGGTCCGCCAGGGCCTGCCCGAGCACGACGCGGCCGAGTCGGCGGACGTGCTGGTGGCGCCCGGTCACGAGGTGCACGCCGAATGGACGCTCGATCTGGGCGGCGGGCGCGAGGTGCTGCTCGTGAACGCGGGTCCCGCACACAGCGGTCACGATCTGGCGGTGCTGGTGCCCGGCGTCCCCGGCTCGCCGCCGATCGTGTTCTGCGGCGACCTGGTCGAGGAGTCCGGTGAACCGCAGGCGGGCCCGGACGCGTTCCCCGAGCGCTGGCCGGCGGCGCTGGACCGGCTGCTGGAACTGGGCGGCGAGGACGCGCTGTACGTACCGGGGCACGGGGCGGTCGTGGACGCCGCGTTCGTACGGGCCCAGCGCGAAAGCCTCGCTGCTCGGTTCGGCGTGTCGTAGCCCGCTCCCCGCATATCGTCGTCCGATGCGCAGCTACCAGCCGGACCTGACCCCGCCGTGGAAGAAGTCCGCCCCCGCCCCCGAGGTGCCCGCCGATCCCGATCTGGTCGTGGAGGACGCCGTCACCGGCTTCTGCGGTGCGGTGATCCGGTGCGAGAAGACGGCCGAGGGCCCGACGGTGACCCTGGAGGACCGTTTCGGCAAGCACCGGGTCTTCCCGATGACACCGCGCGGATTCCTGCTGGAGGGCCGGGTCGTCACGCTGGTGCGCCCGTCCGCGGGCGGCCCGGCCCGGCCCGCCCGTACGGCCTCCGGCTCGGTGGCCGTGCCCGGCGCGCGGGCGCGGGTGGCGCGGGCGGGGCGGATCTATGTGGAGGGCCGGCACGACGCCGAGCTGGTGGAGCGGGTCTGGGGCGACGACCTGCGGATCGAGGGCGTGGTCGTGGAGTACCTGGAGGGCATCGACGACCTCCCCGCGATCGTGCGCGAGTTCTCACCGGGCCCGGACGCGCGGCTCGGGGTGCTGGTCGACCATCTCGTACCGGGCTCGAAGGAGTCCCGGATCGCGGCACAGATCTCGGACGGGAACGTGCTGGTGGTCGGCCACCCGTACATCGACGTGTGGGAGGCCGTGAAGCCGTCGTCCGTCGGTATTCCTGGCTGGCCGGTGGTGCCGCACGGCCAGGACTGGAAGACGGGTGTGTGCCGGTCGCTGGGGTGGCCGGAAAACACCGGTGCGGCGTGGCAGCACATCCTGTCGCGGGTGCGGTCCTACAAGGACCTGGAGCCGGAGCTGCTGGGGTGTGTGGAGCATCTGATCGACCATGTGACCGTGCCCCCCACCGCTTGAGGCCCCTCCGACGGTTGAGGAGCGGGGGCGGGGCGGAGCAGGGCCGGGGCGGAGCCCCCAGCCCCGTCCCAGCGCCTCAGTCCACCAGGTCCCGCACCACCGCGTCCGCCAGCAGCCGCCCCCGCAGGGTCAGCACGGCCCGGCCCTCCGCG
Source organism: Streptomyces sp. NPDC026062 (assembly GCF_055568375.1). Lineage (NCBI taxonomy): Bacteria > Bacillati > Actinomycetota > Actinomycetes > Kitasatosporales > Streptomycetaceae > Streptomyces > Streptomyces sp. NPDC026062. Next base: position 12,134 of record NZ_JBVHOQ010000016.1, on the reverse strand, counting down.
AACGGCCCAGGCTCCAGCCGTCCGTCCGCCACCGCCCGCCCGGCGGCCGCCAGCCCGGCCGGGGCGAGGAGCGAGAGCGGGCAGCCGTCGACGAGCCGCAGCTCCAGCAGGATGCGCTCGACGCGACGGTCCTCGGCGGAGAGGACCTCGCGGCCCGCGCCGGGTGAGCGCCCCTCGGCCAGCGCCTGCGCGTACGCACCCGGGTGCTTCACGTTCCACCAGCGCACACCGCCGACGTGGCTGTGCGCGCCGGGTCCGGCGCCCCACCAGTCGGCGCCGCGCCAGTACAGCTCGTTGTGCAGACAGCGGCCCTCGGGGGTCCGGGCCCAGTTCGACACCTCGTACCAGGAGAAGCCCGCGGCGGCCATCGCCTCGTCCGCGATGAGATAGCGGTCGGCGTGCGCGTCGTCGTCCGTCATCGGGATCTCGCCGCGCTTGATCCGGCGGGCCAGCTGGGTGCCCTCCTCGACGATCAGGGCGTACGCCGACACATGGTCGGGGCCTGCGCCGATCGCCGCGTCGAGGGAGGCGCGCCAGTCGTCGTCGGACTCCCCCGGGGTGCCGTAGATCAGGTCGAGGTTGACGTGGTCGAAGCCGGCCGCCCTGGCCTCGGCGACACAGGCCTCGGGCCGGCCCGGGGTGTGAGTGCGGTCGAGGATCTTCAGGACGTGCTGCCGGGCGCTCTGCATGCCGAAGGAGATCCGGTTGAAGCCGCCTTCGCGCAGCTCGGCCAGGTAGGCGGGGCCGACGGACTCCGGGTTGGCCTCGGTGGTGATCTCGGCATCGTCCGCGAGGCCGAACTCCTCCCGGATCGCGGCCAGCATCCGGACCAGGTCGGCGGCGGCCAGGAGCGTCGGCGTTCCGCCTCCGACGAAGACCGTACGGACCTGCCGGGGGTCGTCGCCGAGGACCTTGCGGGCATGGCGGACCTCGCCGACGAGGTGGGAGGCGTAGTTGTCCCGGGAGGCGAGCGCACCGCCGGAGCCGCGCAGCTCGGTCGCGGTGTAGGTGTTGAAGTCGCAGTAGCCGCAGCGGGTCGCGCAGTACGGCACATGCAGGTAGAAGCCGAGCGGGCGGCCGGCTGCGCCTTCCAGGGCATGGCGGGGCAGCGCCCCGTCGTCGGGCACGGGCTCACCATCGGGCAGTACGGAAGGCATACCGTCCATTGTCGCGCGCCGCCCGGCAACCGGACGCCACGCCCGGGACGGGCTACTGGGCCTGGAGGACGAGCAGGGCCAGATCGTCGTCCGGCGGGCGCTCGGCGAACGCGTGGACGGCGTGCTTGATGCGGTCCGCGATGCCTTCCGCGGTGAGCCCCGCGCAGCCGGAGAGCGCCTGCGCCAGTCCGTCGCCGTCATCGAACATCAGCTGCCCGGAGCGCCGTTCCGTCACCCCGTCCGTGACGCACAGGAGGCTGTCGCCGGGGGCCAGGTCGAAGCTCTGGGTCTCGTACACGGCATCGTCCATGACGCCGAGGAGCAGCTGGGGTTCGGCGGCCGGGCGCACCGTCCCGTCGGGGCGCAGCAGCAGCGGGAGCGGGTGGCCGGCGCTGACCAGGGTGCAGCGCGCGCCACCGCCGGGGAGCGGCACGAGTTCCCCGTACAGCAGGGAGAGGAACCGGGACTGCCCGCTGTCCGCCGAGTGCTGGCCGCCGGCGGCTGCGACCATCAGCGCGGCCGCCTCGGCGGCCTCCATCGCGTCGTCGAGGAGGAGCCGGTTGAGGCGGACCAGGACCTCGTCGGCCTGGAAGCCCTCCCGGGCCAGCAGCCGCAGCCAGGGGCGGGCGAGCCCGGTCACGACGGCAGCTTCGGGGCCGCTGCCCTGGACGTCGCCGAGTACGAAGCACCAGCGGTCGTTGGGGCACGGGAAAATGTCGTAGAAGTCACCGCCGACCACCCCGTCGTCGCTGGGTTCGTAGACCAGGGAACTGGCGACGCCGGGTATGTCGGCGACCTTGCTGGGCAGCAGTCCGCGCTGGAGGATGCGGCTGATGGTGGCCTGCCGGGTGTAGGCGCGGGCGGCGCCGACGGCGAGGCCGACCCTGCGTACGAAGTCCTCGATGAGCGCCGTGACCTCGTCGGGGACGCGGGCGATGCCTCCGCGGCCGAGGTAGACGGCGCCCAGGGTGCGGCCCCCCGAGGTGATCCGGTAGGCGAGGGCGACGCCTTCGGTCCCGTCCGGCTGCCCGCCGTCCTCGGCGCTGCCGGGCCACGGCATCGAGACGGGTCCTGTCCCCACCCGCTCGGGAAGCCGGAGCGGGTCGCCCTCCAGCAGGGTGCGCAGCGGCTGGATGCGGGTCTCGTCGGCGTGCCAGACCTTGGCGAGCCTGGGAACGGCCGCGCGGCCCGCGGTCTCGGGTTCCAGCCAGATCGCGCACCAGTCGGCGAGCCGGGGCACGAGTAACTGTCCGGCGAGCGCCGCCACGATGTCCTCGTCGAGCTGGCCGGTCAGCAGGTCCGAGGCCTCGGCGAGGAACGACAGCGCGCCTCGGCCCGCCCAGTCCGCGTCGTCGCGCAGGGCGCGGCGGGCGGTGGGGGCGAGCAGTTCGGCGGCGCGCAGTCCGTGCTGGAATCCGGCCTCCGGGCGGGCGTCGGGAAAGGGGTTCCAGTCGTCGACGGGGAGCCGGGCCCAGACGGTCTTGAGGCCGGTGCGGTAGGTGATGCCCCAGCGCTCGGCGAGGGTGGCGACGAGTTCCAGACCGCGCCCGTACTCGGCGGGCTCTCCCGGCCCGTCCTCGTCCCCGGGGCCGTTCTCGGGGTGGTCGCTGCGCACGGCGCGGGCCGGGTGGTGGTCGGAGACCTCCAGCACCAGCGCGGAGGCCTCTTCCTCGGTCGCCTCCTCCAGCCGGAAGAGCAGTTCGACGTTGGTCCCGGCGTGCACGACCGCGTTGGTGACCAGTTCGCTGACGACGACCGCCGCGTCGTCGGACAGCCGCTCGCTGAAGCCGACGGCCGCGGGCAGTCCGAGCCCGCTCCACTCGGCGAGCGCCGCCGCGACGAACTGCCGGGCCGCGGAGGGCGCGAGCAGGTTCCCGGGCAGGCTCGTGCGGGCGGTGGGCTGTGTCCCCGTGGACGCGCCAGTGGTTCCGGGACGTTGCACGATGTCCCGCTGCAAGGGAATGGGCCCCACAGGACGGCTCCTGACCTGTTCTCGCTCTGCCTGTTCTCCGTCAGGGCCTGTACCGAGTTGCCCCGTGGAGGAAGGAGCGGCGCCGGGCGCGTGCGCCCGGCGTGCGCCGGAGCGTCCTCGTGGCGGACCCACGTGGGCGTTTCGGCAGGCCGCGAGCGTGCGTGCCCGGCGCCGCGACGCCAGGGGCAACTCGGTACAGGCCCTTTGCGCCGCTGACGACACCGACAGAGTGACAGATCGGCCACTCTCATACGCGTCGAGTTACTGAAGTGAGTGGCAGAACACGGCCCCCGGAACGAGGTCCGGCCCCCGCGCGCGGGACGCGGGGGCCGGGTCGGGGGGCGCAGTGCCTGTTCGGACGTCCGTCGTCCGGCATCCGGCGTGCGCGTCGCGGGACGTGGCGGCCGGGGGCCGGCCGCCGGGGCCGGGAACAGGCCGGACGCCGGACGCCGGGAACAGGCCAGAAGACCGTTACGCCTCCCGGGAGCCCGCGTACATGCCGTCGATCAGGTCCTTGTACACGCGCTCGACGACCGGCCGCTTCAGTTTGAGGCTCGGGGTGACCTCGCCGTGCTCGATGTCGAGGTCGCGCGGAAGGAGCCGGAACTGCTTGATCGTCTGCCAGCGCTGAAGTCCCTCGTTGAGGCGCTTCACATAGCCGTCGATGAGCTCGACGGTCTGCGGGGACGCCACGACGTCCGCGTACGACTTCCCCTCCATGCCGTTCTCGGCGGCCCAGCCGAGGATGGTCGGCTCGTCGAGGGCGATGAGCGCGGTGCAGAAGTTACGGTCCGCGCCGTGCACCAGGATGTTGGAGACGAACGGGCAGACCGCCTTGAACTGGCCCTCGACCTCGGCCGGCGCGATGTACTTGCCGCCGGACGTCTTGATCAGGTCCTTCTTGCGGTCGGTGATCCGCAGATAGCCGTCCACGGACAGTTCTCCGATGTCACCGGTGTGGAACCAGCCGTCGGCCTCCAGCACCTCGGCCGTCTTCTCCGGCAGCCCCTGGTAGCCCTGCATCACGCCGGGGCTGCGCAGAAGGATCTCGCCGTCGTCGGCGATCCGGACCTCGGTGCCGGAAAGCGGCTTGCCGACGGTGCCGGTGCGGTAGGCCTCGCCCGGGTTGACGAAGGAGGCCGCGCTCGTCTCGGTCAGGCCGTAGCCCTCCAGGATGTGGATGCCGGCGCCCGCGAAGAAGAAGCCGATGTCGGGGGCGAGCGCGGCGGAGCCCGAGATACAGGCGCGGAGCCGGCCGCCGAAGGCCTCGCGGATCTTCGCGAAGACGAGGCCGTCGGCCACCTTGTGCTTGGCACCGAGCGCGAAGGGCACGGAGGCGGTGCCGGTGCGCCGGAAATTGTCCTGGGAGACCTTCGCGTACTCGCGGGCGACCCCTGCCGCCCAGAGGAAGATCTTGTACTTGGCTCCGCCGCCGGCGCGGGCCTTGGCCGCGACGCCGTTGTAGACCTTCTCGAAGATCCGGGGGACGGCCGCCATGTAGGTCGGCTGGACGATCGGCAGGTTCTCGATGATCTTGTCGACCCGGCCGTCGACGGCGGTGACGTGCCCCACCTCGATCTGGCCGGAGGTGAGGACCTTGCCGAAGACGTGCGCGAGCGGCAGCCAGAGGTACTGGACGTCGTCCTTGGTGATCAGCCCGGTGGCGATGGTCGCCTTGGCCATGTACGACCAGTTGTCGTGCGGCAGCCGTACGCCCTTGGGACGGCCGGTGGTGCCCGAGGTGTAGATGAGGGTCGCGAGCTGCTCGGAAGTGATCGCGTCGACCCGCTCGGTGATCGCGGCGGGGTTCTTGGCCAGATGCTCGGTGCCCAGGGCCTCCAGTTCGGCCAGTGTGAGCACCCAGCCCTCCGGGTCGCCCTCGGCCGGTCCGGCGCCCTCGGCGTCGATGACGACGACATGGGCGAGGTTCGGCAGCTCGTCGCGGCGCTCCCGGGCCTTGGCCAGCTGCACGGCGTCCTCGGCGATCAGTACCCGGCTCTCGGAGTCGGAGAGGATGAACGCCGACTCCTCCGTGTTGGTCGAGGGGTAGATCGTGGTGGTCGCGGCGCCCGCGCACATGACCCCGAGGTCGACGAGGATCCATTCGACCCGGGTGCTCGCGGCGAGCGCGACGCGCTCCTCCGGCCGCACGCCCAGCGCGATCAGCCCGGCCGCCACCGCGTAGACCCGTTCGGCGGCCTGCGCCCAGCTGAGCGACTTCCACTCGTCGGGCCCCTGACCGGCGGCCGCGGGGACGGGGTAGCGGTAGGCCTCCCCGTCCGGGGTGGCTGCCACCCGGTCGATGAAGAGGGTCGCCACGGAGGGCGGACGGTTCTCGATCATGGTCTGTGTGTCGCTCACGACATCCTCCGGGCCTGCGGCAGTGCTTCACGACGGGCTGCTGGGTTGGGGTGTGCTCTCCGCTTACGTCTGCGTACTTGACGGCGCTTGTTTAACTGGCGAGTAACTACGAAGCCGTGATCAGAGTAAAGCGCCCACGCGCCCCGCGTAAGAGGCAACAGGCCCCCGCTTCATAACGAACGGGCCCCCGCGGCGCAGCGTTCCGCGCTGCGGGGACCCGTTCGCCTACCGGCCGGTGGGAAGCGGCGGGCGAGGCTCTGTGCCGCCTCGCCGCCACGCCTGCCCACTACTTCTTGGCCTTGCCCTCCCCGGCGGACTCGTCGGTCGACAGCACGGAGATGAACGCGTCCTGCGGCACCTCCACATTGCCGACCATCTTCATCCGCTTCTTGCCTTCCTTCTGCTTCTCCAGCAGCTTCCGCTTACGGGAGATGTCACCGCCGTAGCACTTGGCGAGGACGTCCTTGCGGATGGCGCGGACGGTCTCACGGGCGATGACCCGGGAGCCGATGGCCGCCTGGATCGGCACCTCGAAGTTCTGCCTCGGGATGAGCTTCTGCAGCTTGGCGACGAGCCGGACGCCGTACGCGTACGCCTTGTCCTTGTGCGTGACCGCGGAGAACGCGTCGACCTTGTCGCCGTGCAGCAGGATGTCGACCTTGACGAGCTGGGCGGACTGCTCGCCGGTGGGCTCGTAGTCGAGGGAGGCGTAACCCCGCGTCTTGGACTTCAGCTGGTCGAAGAAGTCGAAGACGATCTCGGCGAGCGGCAGGGTGTAGCGGATCTCGACACGGTCCTCGGAGAGGTAGTCCATGCCCAGGAGCGTGCCCCGGCGCTGCTGGCAGAGCTCCATGATCGCGCCGATGAACTCACTGGGCGCCAGGACCGTGGCCCGGACGACCGGCTCGTGCACCTTGTCGATCTTGCCCTCGGGGAACTCGCTCGGGTTGGTGACGGTGTGCTCGGTGCCGTCCTCCATCTCGACGCGGTAGACCACGTTGGGAGCGGTCGCGATGAGGTCGAGACCGAACTCGCGCTCCAGCCGCTCACGGACGACGTCGAGGTGGAGCAGGCCGAGGAAGCCGACCCGGAAACCGAAGCCGAGCGCGGCGGAGGTCTCCGGCTCGTACACCAGCGCGGCGTCGTTGAGCTGGAGCTTGTCCAGGGCCTCGCGCAGGTCCGGGTAGTCCGATCCGTCCAGCGGGTAGAGACCCGAGAACACCATCGGCTTGGGGTCCTTGTAGCCGCCCAGCGCCTCGGTCGCCCCGTTGCTCAGGGAGGTGATCGTGTCACCGACCTTGGACTGCCTGACGTCCTTCACACCGGTGATGATGTAGCCGACCTCACCGACGCCGATGCCGTCGGACGGGGTCATCTCCGGGGAGGAGACACCGATCTCCAGCAGCTCGTGGGTGGCTCCGGTCGACATCATCCGGATGCGCTCGCGCTTGTTCAGCTGGCCGTCGACGACTCGGACGTACGTGACGACACCTCGGTACGCGTCATAGACCGAGTCGAAGATCATCGCGCGGGCCGGGGCGTCGGCCTTGCCGACGGGCGCCGGGACGTCCCTGACCACCCGGTCGAGCAGCGCGTCCACGCCCACGCCGGTCTTCGCGGAGACCTTGAGGACGTCCTCGGGCTGGCAGCCGATGAGGTTGGCCAGCTCCTCGGAGAACTTCTCGGGCTGGGCGGCCGGGAGGTCGATCTTGTTGAGCACCGGGACGATGGTGAGGTCGTTCTCCATCGCCAGATAGAGGTTGGCCAGCGTCTGGGCCTCGATGCCCTGCGCGGCGTCGACCAGCAGGACCGTGCCCTCACAGGCGGCCAGGGACCGGGAGACCTCGTAGGTGAAGTCGACGTGTCCCGGAGTGTCGATCATGTTGAGGACGTGGGTGCTGCCCTGGCCCTCGCCGGTCGTGGGCGCCCAGGGCAGTCGTACCGCCTGGGACTTGATGGTGATGCCACGCTCGCGCTCGATGTCCATCCGGTCGAGGTACTGAGCGCGCATCTGCCGCTGGTCGACCACACCGGTCAGCTGAAGCATCCGGTCGGCAAGGGTCGACTTGCCGTGGTCGATGTGCGCGATGATGCAGAAGTTACGGATCAGCGCCGGGTCGGTACGGCTCGGCTCGGGCACGTGGAGAGGAGTCGCGGGCACGCAGGGTCCTGATTCTTGAGACGCCGAACGCCGTGTCTCGGGTCGATGTCGGGTCGGTCGGATCTGTACGTAGCCTCCATCGTCCCACGCCTGCGGGGTGAAGACCGGTTTGGGCCGGTCGGAGTGCGACTGCTACCGTGGACAGCTGTGCCTCGTGACTCTCGGGCCGCGAGGACACACACCGAAGATCCAACGAACCTGAAAAGGCTCTTTTCGTGGCGAACATCAAGTCCCAGATCAAGCGGAACAAGACGAACGAGAAGGCGCGCCTGCGCAACAAGGCCGTCAAGTCCTCGCTCAAGACCGCGATCCGCAAGGCCCGCGAGGCCGTCGTAGCGGGCGACGTCGAGAAGGCCACTGTGGCCGTTCGCGACGCTTCGCGCGCGCTCGACAAGGCTGTCTCGAAGGGTGTCATCCACAAGAACGCCGCCGCCAACAAGAAGTCGGCGCTGGCCACCAAGGTTGCCACCCTCCAGGGCTGAGCATTCTGATGTGATCGCCGGAACGGACCAAGCGGGCCCTCTCTCCCGTTCCTGACCGGCACCCCGCGCCGCACACCGAACCTGCGTTCGCCACGCGGGTGCGGCGCACCAAGCGCAGAGCGAAGGCCCCGGCCGACCCCCTCCCCAGGGGGACGGCCGGGGCCTTCGGCGTACCGCCGCACCACAGCGACGCCACCCGCCCACACCGCGCCCGGCCCACCCTGGCCGGTCCGCCCCGACCGGATCCGCCCCGGCCCGGATCTTCGGCCGGACCCGGCCCGGGTGGAGGCCGGCCAAGCCCCTCGGCCTCCACCTCGCCGGGGCGTACCGCTACCGCCCTGCCCGCCCCACTCGCGCCGCCCTCGCCACCGCGACCACGGCCTTCTCCAGCGCGTACTCCGGGTCGTCCCCGCCGCCCTTGACCCCCGCGTCCGCGTCAGCGACCGCTCGCAGCGCCACCGACACCCCGTCCGGCGTCCATCCCCGCGTCTGCTGGCGCACCCGGTCGATCTTCCACGGGGGCATGCCCAGCTCACGGGCGAGGTCCGCCGGCCGCCCCCCGCGTGCCGACAAGAGCTTGCCGATCCCCCGTACCCCCTGCGCGAGCGCGCTGGTGATCAGAACAGGGGCCACGCCGGTCGACAACGACCAGCGCAGGGCCTCCAGGGCCTCCGCCGCCCGGCCCTCGACCGCGCGGTCCGCCACCGTGAAGCTCGACGCCTCCGCGCGCCCCGTGTAGTACCGCCCGACGACGGCCTCGTCGATCGTGCCCTCGACGTCCGCGACAAGCTGTGAAGCCGCGCTCGCCAGCTCCCGCAGATCACTGCCGATGGAGTCGACCAGCGCCTGACACGCCTCGGGTGTGGCGGAGCGTCCCAGCGTCCGGAACTCGCCCCGCACGAAGGAGAGGCGCTCGGCGGGCTTGGTGGTCTTCGGGCACGCGACCTCCCGCGCCCCGGCCTTGCGTGCCGCGTCGAGCAGCCCCTTACCCTTGGCGCCGCCCGCGTGCAGCAGCATGAGGATGATCTCCTCGACCGGGTCGTCGAGATACTTCTTGACGTCCTTGACCGTGTCGGCGGAGAGATCCTGCGCGTTGCGCACGATCACGACCTTGCGCTCGGCGAAGAGCGAAGGGCTCGTCAGCTCGGCAAGGGTGCCCGGCTGGAGCTGGTCGGATGTGAGGTCGCGGACGTCCGTGTCGGCGTCGGAGGCGCGGGCCGCCGCCACCACTTGCTGCACGGCGCGGTCCAGGAGCAGGTCCTCCTGCCCCACGGCGAGCGTGAGAGGGGCGAGCGGGTCGTCGGTGGAATTCCTTCTGGTGGCCATCGTCGTCCAGCATCCCACGGGCCACTGACAGTACGGCCGCTGGCAGTACGGCCGCTGGCAGTACAGCCGCTGGCAGTACGGCCGCGGCCGGGTGGGCCGGGACGGCCCGGGCGGCCGAGCCGACGCCGGGGTAGCCATCCCGGCCAGGGTAGCCGGGGTAGCCATCCCGGCCGAGGCAGCCGGGTCGGCCGAGATGGCCGAGCGGGCGGCGAGCCGGCCGGGGCGACCGGGCAGGCGGCGGGACGGCCCGGGCGGCCGAGCCGACGCCGGGTTGGCAGGGGCACTTCGGCACGTACCCGAGAATGGACGGGTGAGCGATGTGAGACATGTGCTGGTGCTGCCCGACCGCGATGCCGCGGAGGAGGCGGCCGGAGAGCTGCCCGACCGGTTCGGGGTCGCCGAGGAACCGCAGCTCGTACGCGACGCGCTGGCCGGTGAGGACGATGCCGAGGACGCCCAGTGGCTGGTCGTCGTCGAGGATCCGGACCGCCGCCTGGACGCTGCGGCACTCGACGCGTTCGCCGCGGAGTACGAGGGCTGGCTGGAGGCCCCGTAGCCGGCGTCACCCCGGCCACCGCTCCGGGCCGGCCGGGTCAGCTCTTCGGAACGATCTGGATGTCCATGTCGATCGAGATGCTGGAACCGACCGCCGCGATGCCACGGGCCAGCATCGTCTGCCAGGTGAGGGTGAAGTCCTCGCGGTGCAGCTCGGTGGTGGCGCGGCAGGCGGCGCGGGTCTCGCCCTCCAGGCCGTTGCCGACGCCGAGGTACTGGGTGTCCAGCGTCACCGTACGGCTCACCCCGTGCAGGGTGAGCGCGCCGCTCACACCCCAGCGGGTACCGCCCCGGTGGACGAAACGGTCGCTGTAGAACTCCAGCGTCGGATAGCGGCCCACATCGAGGAAGTCGCTCGAACGCAGGTGGTCGTCCCGCATCTGGACGTTCGTGTCGATCGACGCCGCGTCGATGATCACGTGCATGGCCGAGTTCTCCATGCGGTCCGCGATCCGGACCGCGCCCGCGAAGTTGTTGAACCGGCCGTGGATACGGGCCATTCCGATGTGCCGGGCCGTGAACCCGATCTGGGAGTGCATCGGCTCGATCTCCCACTCGCCCGGGTCGGGCAGCTGCGGGGGCGTGGCGACCTGGAGGGTCACATCGCCCAGGCCCGAGAGAGCGCCTTCGGAAACCACTGCCGAACCGTGGAACGGGGTGAACCCCTCCGCCGTGACAGCCAGCCGGTACTCCCCCGCCGGCACCGTGGCGAGAACATTGCCGAACGGATCCGTCTCCCCGCCGACGACCTTGCGCCCCGCGGCGTCCGTAACGACGAACTCCGCCTGCTGCACCGCCTCGTTGACCGGGTCGAGCACCCGGCAGCTGAGGACACCCGCAGAGTCCGGTACGGCAAGTCCGGCGAGGGCGTTGCCGTGTACGGCACCCGTCGTACCCCTGTTTCCGAACCAACGGCCGAACATCTGCGCACACTCCCGGGGGCGGTTTCACCTCGGGCCGAAGGACTGGACGTCGTTGTCGGAACAGCGGCCCGCCGACGAGCATGCATTCGATCACCCTTGTGGCGTTCGAGGCAAACAGAGCGGCTCGCGCGGGCTTGGGTGCACGTGTTACCGAAGGTCCGAATTGGTCGTTCCGCTTGCGTGTGTCACCGGTTCGGCACGGAAACGCCAGCCCCTCCCTCGGGCGGCAGCCGGTCGAGGAACACTCCGAAGTGCTCGCGGTAGGCGGCGAGTACCTCCTCATCGCTTCCCAGCCGTGTCTCATGGCGTTCCGTACCCACCGTCGTAAGGAGCCTGCGGCCTTTGAGCGTGATCCGCCCGGTGGCGGTGAAACGCGAGCAGACCGGCGAGCGGGTGAAGCCGGAGTCGGGTGAGGTCCGGTGGTACCAGGCTCCGGCCCGGAAGTCGTCCAGCGCCCGGGGACGCGGGTCCAGACGGAACTGGGGCGCACCGTCCCGCACCACATCGACGTCCCCGTAGTCCTCGCCGCCGTCGCAGCCCTCGCGGCTCGCAACGCCATCGCCGCCGCCCTCGGCGGGGGCCGGCGCGATCCGGAAGGTGCCGCGCGGGTCCACCTGGTCCGTGCGGTCGTCGAGCGCGAGCGGATGCTGGGCATGGTCGCCGAAGCCGGCATCGGCCAGCCAGGGCCCTGTGCCGTCGTCCGTCTCCACCCGCAGCGCCATGTGGTCGTACGGGATTCCGAGCCGTCCCGCTTCGCCGTGGACCCGCGCCTGGAGCAGCGTGACGCGGAAGCCGAGCGCCCGCAGCAGTGCGGCGAAGGCGCCGTTGAGTTCGTAGCAGAACCCGCCCCGGCGGTCCGCCACGATCTTGTCGAGGAGCGCCCCCTCCTCCAGCACGATGTCTTCGCCGAGGTGGATCGAGAGGTTCTCGAAGGGCACGGTGGTGAGGTGGCGCAGCTGCAGCTCGCGCAGCGCCTGGGCATCGGGGCGCGCGGGCCGGGTGGCGCCGATGCGCTCCAGGTAGGCGTCGGCGGTCTGCGGGGGTCGCGGGTCCATGCGGGCAGTCTGACCCGGCGAGCACCGGCCTGCCATAAGACGGTGGTCCTAGGTTCTGTCGTCAAATGATCTTGTGTGGTGGATCATGGTCGGGTGATACGTCGCCATGAACTGTCGGATGCCGAGTGGGAGTTCGTCCGCC